>JBBQDB010000057.1:0-23520 GCA_038319245.1 Gemmatimonadales bacterium | reverse complement strand
CGAGCTGGTCTTCGTGGAACGACGCAATACGAAACCGATGCCGAGGACCACGGCGAAGTACAGCGCCATGACGGCATAGTCGATCCACGTAAGGTGCGTGATCGGATTGAGCTCCAAGCGGGCTCCTGAAGGGTGCCGCGTTGCGGCTGAGGCAGGAATTGATCGGAAAGGCAAGGGTACCGCTCGTACCTACACCTTTCAACCCTTCAACCGCCTCATCACCCACCCGTCATCGCCGATGGTCCCGAATTCAGCCCAGCGGCGTGCGATACGCGAAGTACAGTCCGACGGCAGCGACGGCGGCAACCACCCCAAGTACCAGCGCAATGCGGCGGCGAATCGCAACGGTCGCGGTCCACGAGGGCTCATCGAGATAGTAGCGACCCGGTGCCGCCTCGCGAATGACTGCACGGCGAATGAGGGCATGCCAAGCGATCCGCGTATCAATCTGCAATTCGTCGATCGTCCGCGCGTTGGCCGGCGAGGTGGCGTGTACGAGGCGCAGATGCTCCACCAGCTCGCGCTCCTTCCGTGCGATAATCGCTGCGACCGCTGCTCCCATCCCATCTCCGCTTGCCGGAAGTTTACCACCGCTCGGGCCAGCATTGAGGTTACGACTCGCGTAATTCGATGACTAGCCCCCGACACGAGCCGCGGTGCGGACCCACGCGCGACGCCGTCGCCACCCCGCGACGAGCTGTACGTTCTGAGACTTCGCGCCAGCCAATCTCTTCATCAGCCAGCCCTCCTGCATGACCAGTCGCACCGAAGCGCGCGGAGTAGAAGCCGTCTCATTTCGCGTCCTGCCCTTCTTGCTGGTGCTCTTCGTCGGCAGCGGTATCTGCGCGCTCATCTACGAAGTGGTCTGGTTTCAATTGCTCGAACTGGTGATCGGCTCCTCCGCGATCTCGCTCGGCGTGCTGCTGGCGACATACATGGGCGGCATGTGCATCGGCAGTCTCGCGCTGCCCAAGTACGCGTCACGCGCCCGGCATCCGCTGCAGCTGTACGCGCTGCTCGAATTGAGCATCGGCGTGATCGGCGTGCTTGAACTGTGGGTCATCCCCGTCGTCGGCCGCCTGTACTCGCCCGCTGTGGGACACGGTGCGGGTGCGCTGGCTCTGCGGTGCATTGTGGCCGCGCTGTGCCTCTTGCCACCGACGGTGCTGATGGGTGCCACGCTGCCGGCAATTGCGCGCTGGGTCGAATCCTCACCGCGCGGCATCTCGTGGCTTGGCTTCTTCTACGGCGGCAACATCGCCGGTGCGGTACTCGGCAGCGTGCTCGCGGGCTTCTATTTATTGCGCGTGCACGATCAAGCGATCGCGACATACGTGGCAGCATCGCTCAACGTCATCGTTGCCGGACTCGCCTGGGCAATCGCATCGCGGACAGCCGCGGGCTCTGTTGCGTCGAGCGACTACGCGACGGCTGTCGGCAAACGTGTCGACATACTGCCCGACGCAGAGTCGTACGCAGCACGCGGCTCACGAAACGTCTACCTCGCGATCGGACTGTCCGGCGCCTGCGCGCTCGCCGCAGAAGTAGTCTGGACGCGTCTGTTGTCGCTGACCTTCGGTGCCTCGGTCTACACGTTCAGCATGATCCTCGCCGTCTTCCTCACAGGACTCGGCATCGGCAGTGCGACGGGAGCGTGGCTCGCGCGCGTCATCGCGAGCCCTCGTCGTGCGCTGGCGTGGTGTCAGCTGCTACTCACGCTCGCGATCGCGTGGGCGGCCGTGGTGATCTTCCTCGCGCTACCGTATTGGCCGATCAATCCGTCGCTTGCGCCGAGTGCGTGGTTTGCGCTGCAACTGGACTTGACGCGTGCGGCGTTGGCGATCTTGCCGGCCGCATGTTTGTGGGGCGCGAGTTTTCCATTCGCGCTTGCGGCGGTGGCGACACCAGGCGTGGACACGGCACGCTTGGTGGGGCGTGTGTATGCTGCGAATACGATCGGGTCGATTATTGGCGCGATTGTCTGCAGCCTCGTGCTCGTCCCCATGCTCGGCACGCAAGACGCGCAGCGCGTGCTGATCGCCGGTTCGGCGACTGCTGCGGTGTTGACGTTGCTGGCGTCGAGAACGAAGACGGCGGCGAGCGCGGAGCCAGCGACAAACGAGCGCGCATCGACCTCGCGATTTGCACTCGTGCTCGCGCCCCTGTTGGGCGTGATGTTGATCGCAACACTGCCGGCGCTCCCTGGCATTCTGGTCGCGCACGGACGTTACGCGGTCACGTGGATCGGCAAGACCGATATTTTGTACGTGGGCGAAGGGATGAACAGTTCGGTGGCTGTCACGCGGGTGCATAGCAGTGGGGCGACGCAATTTCATGTCGCAGGCAAGGTCGAGGCCTCGAGTTTGCCGCAGGATATGCGCCTGCAGAAGATGCTCGCCCATTTACCTGCGCTCGTGCATCCGAATCCGCAGTCGGTCTTGGTCGTCGGCTTCGGTGCCGGTGTCACTGCCGGATCGTTCTTGCCCTATCCATCAGTGAAGCGATTGGTAATCTGCGAGATGGAACCGCTGGTTCCCAAGGTGGTCTCGACGTGGTTTGCGAAAGAGAACAATGGCGTGGCCACGGATCCGCGCACACAGATCTACTTCGACGATGCGCGCAGCTATGTGACCACGAGCGATGAAACGTTCGACGTCATTACGTCGGATCCGATCAATCCATGGGTCAAGGGCGCGGCGAGTCTGTAGACACGTGAGTATTTCGAGGCCGTGAAGGCGCATCTCAAGCCGGGCGGCGTCGTCACGCAGTGGGTGCCGCTGTACGAAAGCACGCTCGACGCGGTGCGCAGCGAACTCGCCACGTTTTTCGAGGTGTTTCCCGAGGGCACGGTTTGGGCGAACAACATCGATGGACGCGGTTACGATATCGTACTGCTGGGACAAAGCGGTGCAACGAAAATCGACATCAACGCGATGGAAGCGCGATTCGCTGACGCGGGCTATCGGAACGTTGGTGCATCGCTGATGGAGTCGGGCTTCCAGTCACCGCTCGATCTCTTTGCGACGTACGCCGGGAGCGGTCGCGACCTGAAGGAGTGGCTCAAGGGCGCGGATATCAACACCGACCGTAACCTGCGACTGCAGTACCTCGCCGGCGTCGGGCTCAATGCGTACACCGAAGCGAGTATTTTCGACGAGATGGTGCGTTTCAAGAAGTTTCCCGACGGGCTCTTCGTCGCACCAGATGCGTGGACGATGTCGCTCCGCCAGGCGATCGGCGGGTCGCGATAGCGGCACTTTATCAATCGCCCGTCCGTTTCCATCGTATCGCCCCGATCGTACCTTGCAGTGTTCGTCCCCATCGTTTGGCCCGCCGCTGGTCCGATTCCCGCCCGTTGAGGAGTGTTGCACGTGTCCCTGCGTCAATCCAAGACCGACACGCAGTACGATGTGATCGTCGTCGGCTCTGGTGCCGGTGGTGGTATGGCCGCGTATCAGCTGTCCGTGCAGGGGCTCAAAGTGCTCTTGCTTGAAGCGGGCCGAAACTACGATCCGGTCACGGAAACACCGATGTTCCAAACCCCCAAGGACGCGCCGCTTCGCGCCAGCGGGAATGCGGACAAGCCTTTCGGCTTTTATGACGCGACGGTAGACGGCGGGTGGCGTGTGCCAGGCGAACCGTACACGACGGCACCAGGCAACGACTTCATGTGGTGGCGTTCGCGCATGCTCGGCGGGCGCACGAATCACTGGGGACGCATTTCGCTGCGCATGGGCCCGTACGATTTCAAACCGAAATCGCGCGATGGACTCGGTGCCGACTGGCCGTTGACGTACGAAGAACTCGCACCGTACTACGATAAGACAGAATCGTTGATCGGCGTGTACGGTGGCGACGATGATCTCGAGAATACGCCCCGTTCATCGCCCGGCGTGTTGCAACCGCCACCGGCAGCGCGCAGCTACGAGTTGCTGACCAAACAGGTCTGTGGCCCGCTCAAGATACCGGTAATTCCCGCCCATCGCGCGGTGCTCACGGCGAAGCAAGACGCGGACAATCTTCCCGCCAAGTTGCATCCAGGTAATCCGCTCGCGCAGCGCGTGCTGCGCCAGAGCATGCTCGAACGGCAGGCCTGCTTCTACGCGACGGATTGCGGACGCGGCTGCTCGATCAAGGCCAACTTCCAGAGCAGTACGGTGCTCATTCCGCCGGCAATGGCCACCGGCAACGTCACCCTCGTCACCGATGCAATGGTGCGTGAGGTGACGGTCGATGCGAAGGGGAAAGCGACGGGCGTGCATTACGTCGACAAATTCACACGTACCGACCAGCACGTACGCGCCAAAGTGGTCGTGCTCGCCGCCAGCGCTGCTGAAACGTCACGCATCATGCTTAACTCGAAGAGCACGCTCTTCCCCAACGGCATCGCCAATGGCAGTGGCGTCGTTGGGAAGTACCTGATGGACACCGTGGGTGCCGGACTCTCCGCGCAGATTCCGCGGCTCGAAGGGCTTCCGCCAGTCAACGAAGACGGTACGGCCGGCATTCACATGTACATGCCGTGGTGGCTCTACGGCGAGCAAGCCAAGCAGAAGATGTCGTTCGCGCGCGGCTACCACATCGAGTTTGGTGGCGGACGCGGCATGCCGGGCGCCGGCGCGTTCGGCAATCTCGAGGGCTACACCAAAGGCGCGTACGGCAAGAAGCTCAAAGAAGAAGCGCGTCGCTACTACGGTTCGTTCATGTATTTCGACGGCCGTGGCGAGATGATTCCGAATGAGAACTCGTACTGCGAGCTCGATCCGGATACCGTCGATCAATTCGGCATTCCCGTACTGCGCTTTCACTGGAAGTGGTCGTCGCACGAAACGGAGCAAGCCGCGCACATGGTCCGCACCTTCGCCGAAATCGTCGATGCAATGGGCGGTAAGGTACAGGGCACCGTGCAAACCGATGGCGCAAAGGCGATCGCCAAGGGCGGCCAGATCATTCATGAAGTCGGCACGGTGCGCATGGGTGCCGACCCCAAGACGTCGGTACTCAACGCGCATTGCCAGACGTGGGAAGTGAGCAACCTGTTCGTGACGGACGGCGCAATGTTCACCTCCAACGCCGACAAGAACCCGACGCTGTCCATTCTCGCGCTGGCGTGGCGCGCGACCGACTATCTCGTGTCCGAACTGAAGAAGGGGAATATCTGATGGCCGACACACACAACGTCGAGCTGCGCTCCGAGAGCACGGGCGACCAGAGCGCCGACAGCGCTGCCTCGACGGACAGCGCGACCAGCATGCCTCGCCGCGATGCGCTCCGGGCGATGGCGGCCGCAGCGATGGTACCGATGATCGCCAACGCGGGTTACGCACAGCAGCCACCGGTTAAACAAACCAGCGCGCCGACCCGAGCACCGCTACCCGTGCTCGGGCAGAAACACACCAAAGGACCGCGCGGCACGCCGAGCGATCCGGTGCTGATTGGCGCCAAGGTTACGTGGGAGCTCAAACTGTTGCCATCAGAGCTGGCCACGCTGGCTGCGCTGTGCGATACGATTATTCCCGCGGACGACAAAAGCCCCGCGGCGAGCAAAGTCGGTGCGCACCACTACATCAACGAATGGGCCAGTCGGCCGGGCGGCGATGCCTCGCTCGTCCGCGTACGCGGCGGGCTGTTCTGGATTGACCGCGAGTCGAGCGCGCGATTCGGCAAAGCGTTCCACTCACTGACCGAGACACAGCGCACCGCCATCTGCGACGACATCTGCTACATCCCGAATGCCAAACCGCAGTTCGCGAGTGCGGCGCTGTTCTTCAAGATGGTGCGCGATCAGACGCAGACGGCGTTCTATACGACGCCCGAAGGATGGAAAGACATCGGCTTCATCGGCAATGTGGCGATGACCAAGTTCGAAGGACCGTCGATCGAAATCCAGAAGCAGATCGGACTCGTATAGTGCGCATGCTGCGACGTGTGCTGGTGGCAGCGATCGCGTCGTGCACCATGTCGATCCACGCCGCGGCACAATCGGGATTCGGTCCTGCACAACGCACGCTGCTCGATGCGCATAACTGTTATCCGGAACGCGGCAGGTTTCTCGATCGTATCGATCGCGCGCTGTCGACAGGCATTCCGCTGGCCATTGAGCAGGACCTGTACTATCGCCGTGACGATGCGAGCGGGACGTACGAGATTGTCGTCGCGCACGATACCAGCGCATTGGCAGGCGCGCCGACGCTCGAGTCGTACTTCTTCGCGCGCATCCGTCCGATCATGGAGCAGGCGCTACGCGAGAACAAACGCGCCACGTGGCCGCTGATCACACTCAATCTTGACTTTAAGACCAATCAGCCGGCGCTGCTCGACGCCGTTTTTGCGTTGCTCGGCAAGTACGAGTCATGGCTGACCACCGCGCCGAAAACCGCGACGCCCAACGTGGCCGCTCCCCTTTCGGTTGGCCCGTTACTCGTGCTCGCTGGATCACATGCGGCGCAGCGTTCGCGGTTTCACGATCAGGTACCGGTCGGCCAAAAGCTTCGCGCCTTCGGGGCCATTCCCGACGCGACGGTACCCGGTGCGACCGACGACGAGCAATCGCTGAACGCGGTGCGCATGTCGCCATTGCAGCTGATCGCGCCACGCGTGGCCAACTACGATCGATGGGTAAACTTTCCGTGGATGGTCGTCGAACAGGGCGGACCGACACACGCCGCGGACTGGACCAGCGCCGATTCGCTGCGCCTGCACGCCCTCGTAGCCCGGGCGCACGAGCAAGGTCTCTGGATTCGCTTCTACACGCTCGACGGTTTCATGAACGGCGATGGCGCGGGGCTGACTAAGTCCTACAACTTTGGCGGCGACGACGCGGTACGCGCGCGCTGGAGTGCGGCGCGTACCGCGGGCGTGGACTTCGTTGCTACCGATCACTACGAACGCTTTCACGACGCAGTGAATCGGCAGCGTTGACGCCGACTGGTGCTACAGCGCCGTCAGGTACTTGAGTGAGCAGTAGCCTTCTTCATTGTTTTCCGTACGCACCAACGCCCATTCGTCGTTGTACTTGCTGAGCAGCGTCACCACGGCATTGTGCGCCGCCTTCCCGATGATCGGCTGATCGGTGCCGGGACCCTTGCGCACGTTCAAGTTCGAGCTCTCCGTCGTCACCTTGAGCTGCGTGGACGGTGCAGCCGGCGAGACGGTGAGGTTGAGCACCAGATCGCCGCTCCGATAGTCCGGATCGATCTTGTCGTAGATGGCCCAGAGCTGGTCCTTCATTTCGCCGGTGGTGACGACGCCATCGATGTAGAGCACGTTGTCTTGCGCGCGCACTTCCAGATTGGTCGCACCGCCAGCAGTGGCTGCGGTCGTGAGCTCGGCGTACTTGTCCTGAAGCGTTGACATGATCAGTGAGTAAATGTGGGCGGGCGGCGAGTTACTTCGTCACGGTGGCTTTGTTCTCGATCTTCTTCGGGTTGAGCGCCGACAACGCCTGCATCACCTTCGGCAACTCGGTCTTGGCAATGCTGCCGCCGAGCGTGACCACGCCATCCTGCACCGTGCTCGACAGCGTGCCGTAAGGCTGCAGCGCGGTCGCCACGTTCGTCCGGAGCATATCATCGGGCGAAATCACAACCGGCGCGGCGACCGTGCCATTGTCTACGACCGACTTCACGCCCTTCACTCCCTTCACCGCGCCTTCCGCGATGGACTTCTGCGCCGAGTCCGCGAACTGACCAGCAATCGTCGCAACACCTTCAGCGACGGTGACCGTAATGCCGGGCATGGTGCCGACGGCGGCCTGCGCAGCCGTGGTGATGTCGGCATCCTTGGGACCGCAGGCGGCGAGAGCGAACGAGATCGTCAGCGCGGCCAGGATCGAGCGAGAGCGTGTGTTGAGTTTCATAAGCGAATTAGTCGTTGAAAGTGGATCGGATGGCAAAGAAACGGGGTGCGCTCTGCTACCCGAGCATCAATCGTGCCCGGTTCGCGGCAATGAGAAATCTACCTGGCTCGAAGGTGCTGAGCATCGCAGGTGGCGCAGAGTGCAACCTCTTTGCGCGCCGTCGGGATCGCCGGCAGCGGTACCGAGGCATCGAGCAGGTACATGCCGATCTCGTCCACGCTGTTGGCCGTGCTCGTCAGCACGACTACACCAAGCCCGGTCGTTTCGTCGTAGCCCGTAAAGCTGCGATATCCGCCGGTGCCACCGTTGTGCCACACGATCGTGTGTCCCGACGGCATCCGAGTCCGGTGCCACGCTAACCCAAGCGACGTGACCGCCGCAGGGCCCGCATGACGTTCGAAGTGGGTCAGCGCGAGCGTCGGTCCGAGCTTCGTCGCCGTCGAGTCCGCATTGGCGTGGATGTACGTCAACATGTCGTTCACCGACGATCGCAGGGCGCCGGCACCAGCGAAGGTCGGCAAATCCCAGTTCGAGCTCGGTTTGCCGGTGTCGGTGTGTCCGGGCGCGAGCCGAGCGCGCAAGGCTGGCGTGAGAGTAATGCGCGTGTCCGTCATACCGAGGGGCGTGAGCACGCGCTCTGTGACCAGCTGCTCGTAGCTTTTCCCCGCACGCACCGACAGCGCGTGACCGAGCAGTCCGACACCGAGATTCGAGTATTCATACTTCTCACCGGGATCGCGCGTCAATGTGTACTTCGCCAGAAACGCGTACATCTCGGGCACGGTGTAATCGGCGTACGGATTGCTTTCGTCTTTGGGCTTCATGTTATCCGGCATGCGCGGCAAGCCGGAGCTCTGCGTGGCCAGATCGAACAGCGTGATCTGCTTGCCGTTGCGCTGCGGTATCGCGGTGCCGGCGGGCAAAAACTTCTGGACCGGATCGGTGAGTGCAACCTCGCCCTTGCGCACCATATCAGCGAGAATCGCAGCCGTGAACGTTTTCGTGATTGATCCGATCTCGAAGACCGTGTTGCCGTCGAACGGCGTGACGCCCGCCGCCGGACCATACGAGACGATGAGACGCTGGTTGTCGCGCGAGACGAGCCCCACCGCGACGCCGGCGAAGCGGCCAGCATCGACGCGCGGCTGAATGATCCCGCGCACGTCAGCGTCCGTCGGCATGGTCTGCGCCGAAGCCCGCGACGCGAGTGAACCGAGCGCGGCGACACCAACGAGCGCGAACGACGCGTGAGATAACGTGCGCATGGGCGGGGTCCGTGGTGGGTGGCCGATACTACTTCGCGTTGAACTTGGCGATCGCGTGACGGGTGAAGTCCGACAGCACCATCGAGCCGCTCATACCGGCACGTTCGCTGAGCAAGGCATCCCAGCCTTCCGTCCCAGCCCAAAATACGCGCTTGAGCGCCGCCATCGCTTCGGGGTTAGAGGCAGCAAGCGTCCGCGCTAAGGTGTCCAGGCTCGCATCCATCTCCGCATGCGTCTCGAACACGCGCGCATACAGTCCATGCCGCTCGCCCCATGCAGCGTCGCGCCAATCGGCATCGACCGCCATCGCACTGAATGCGGCCAGTCCGATTTTCTTCTCGATCACCGGTCCGACCACAAACGGTCCGATTCCTACCGCCAACTCGCTCAACTTGGCCGACGCGGTCCGAACCGCAAAGCTGAAATCGCTGGCCGCGATCAGTCCCACCGCACCACCGGCTGCCTTTCCATGTACACGGCTGAGCACAAATTTTGGCGCGCGGATCATAGCCAGGATCACGCGCGAGAAGCCGGAAAAAAACTCGCGGCCGCTTGCTTCGTCTTTAATGGCCATGAGCTCGTCAAAGGACGCGCCGGCGCAGAACGGCCCCGTGCCACCACTCCGTAACACGATGACGCGAACGGTCGGATCATCGCCGAACGCGGTGATCTGCTCGGCGAGCCCGCGAAGCAGTGCTCCGGGGAGCGAATTCCCCTTGGGCGTCTGAAATTCGATGGTGGCAATTCCGTCGGTCGTATCGATGCGCATGGTGCCCGTCGCATGGGACCTATCGGGATGCGTTTGTGCGTTGTTCTCGGCAGAGTCAGTCATAGCGCAACAAAGTAGTCGTTCCTGCACATTTCGTCCGCGCTCGCGTCCTCACCGGTGGCCATCCCGGCCTCGGGGGATTGTCGTAAAACCGACTGGCGCCTCATCGATTGTCGTTGCCCGCCCGTTTCCGGTAGATTCCTTCGTATGGAACAGATTCCCACCCCGCTCGACGAAGCCGTCCTCCTTGCCGCGTTCGATGCGCGCATCGCCGCCGGTGAAAGCATCGAGCCCAAAGACTGGATGCCCGACCGCTACCGCAAGCAGCTCACGCGGATGATGTCGCAGCACGCGCACTCAGAAGTCGTCGGCATGCTGCCCGAGGGCAACTGGATCACGCGTGCGCCGAGTCTGCGCCGCAAGATGTCGCTGATCGCCAAGGTGCAGGACGAAGCGGGCCACGGCCTGTACATCTACTGCGGCACCGAAACGCTCGGCGTCGATCGCCACGATCTCGTGCAGCAGCTGCTCGACGGGAAGGCGAAGTACTCGAGCATTTTCAACTATCCGACGTTGAGCTGGGCGGATATGGGCGTCATCGGATGGCTGGTCGATGGGGCCGCGATCGTGAATCAAACGGTGCTCGCGAAAGCATCGTACGGGCCGTATGCGCGCGCGATGATTCGCATCTGCAAAGAAGAGAATTTCCATAAGCGTCAGGGCTACGAAATCTGCGCCACGCTCGCCAACGGTACGCCGGCGCAGAAGGCGATGGTGCAGGACGCCGTCAATCGCTTCTGGTGGCCGGCGCTGATGATGTTCGGCCCGAGCGACGCGAGCTCGCCCAACTCGGCCGAGTTGCTCAAGTGGCGCGTCAAGCGCAAGACCAACGACGAGCTGCGGCAGCGCTTCGTGAACCTGACCATTCCGCAGGCGATTGCGATCGGCCTGACGGTGCCGGACCCGGATCTGACGCTGAATGCCACAACCGGAGACTGGGAGTTTGGTGAGATCGACTGGTCGGAGTTTTTCGAAGTGATCGCTGGCAACGGCCCGTGCAATCGTGAACGGCTCGACGCGCGGAACAAGGCGCATGACGACGGGGCGTGGGTACGCGCCGCTGCGAATGCGTATGCGGAAAAGCGTGCGGCGACTCCGGCAACCGCGGCGGCCTGATGAGCGACACGATGGCGGACACGATGAGTACGGACAAATGGCCGCTGTGGGAAGTGTTCACGCAGGGCGCGCACGGCGAAGCCTTTGAACATGCGGGCAGTGTGCATGCACCAGACGCCGAACTCGCGCTGCAGAATGCGCGTGATGTGTACGCGCGTCGCGGCGAAGCGGTGAATCTGTGGGTCGTGCCGTCAACGGCGATTACCGCCTCGGCGCCATCGGACGCAGGGCCGTTTTTCGATCCGGGCAATGATAAGGCTTATCGTCACCCGCAGTTCTACATGGCACCGCGCGGCGTGCGCATTTTTTGATGACCGCCGCCGTCACTGTTGCTGCACCGCGCACCACACCGATCGAGAATCCGCTGTTTGAGTATCTGGTGCGCTTAGGCGATGATCGACTCGTCCTTGGCCATCGCGTCTCGGAGTGGTGCGGCCACGGTCCGATTCTCGAAGAAGACATCGCGCTCTCCAACATCGCGCTTGATCTCGTCGGACATTCAGCGAGCCTGCTCAAGCTCGCTGGCGAAGTCGAAGGCAAAGGACGTGACGAAGACGCGCTCGCCTATTTTCGCGATGGTACCGCGTATCGCAATGCGCTGCTCGTCGAGCTGCCGAACGGCGATTTTGGCTTCACGATCGTTCGGCAATTCCTGTTCGATGCATACAGCGTGCTGCTGTGGGATGCGCTTGCGCAGTGCAAGCACGAGACGCTCGCCGCGATCGCGGCCAAGTGTCTCAAGGAAGACAAGTATCATCTGCGCCACAGCAGCAGTTGGGTCGAGCGGCTGGGAGACGGCACAGCAGAAAGCCACACGCGTGTACAAACATCGCTCGACGAACTCTTTCGCTATACGGGCGAGCTGTTCGAACATGATGCGGTCGACGACGCGGTTGCGGTATCACACGGCATCGTCGTCGATCACGATGCGATTCAGTCGCGCTGGCACGCGATGGTATCGGACGTCGTTTCGCGTGCGACGCTGACGTTGCCGTCTAACGTTGCGATGCGGCGTGGTGGGCGCACCGGTCGACACACGGAAGCGCTCGGGCACATGCTGGCCGAGATGCAGATCGTTGCGCGTTCACATCCGGGGGCGACGTGGTGAACACGGTCACCTCGCAATCGCCGCCTGCTCAGCAGCCGCTCACGTCGCGTGACGATGTCATGACGGTGCTGACGACCGTCATGGACCCCGAGGTGCCCGTCATCAGCGTGGTGGACTTAGGGATTATTCGCGATGCGTCAGTCTCGCGCGATGGCGCGCAGGTTCGCGTGCGCGTTGTGGTCACGCCCACATATTCCGGCTGCCCTGCCATGCGTGAGATTGAGGCGGATATCCGAAGCGCGCTCCTGGCTGCCGGTGCCACAGACGTCGCGGTCGACACGGTCTATGCGCCGGCGTGGACGACGGACTGGATCGGGCCCGAAGCGCGCGAGAAGCTCCGCGCGTACGGCATTGCGCCACCGGGCCGTGCCGAACAGGGCGGGTTAATCACCCTCACGCGTCGCCGTGATCCGGTGGCCTGTCCGTTCTGTGGCTCAAGCGACACGCGGTTGCAGAGCGAGTTCGGAAGTACGGCGTGCAAGGCGATTCACGTCTGCAACAGCTGCCGTCAGCCGTTCGACGAGTTCAAGGCGTTCTAGCCTCGTCGCAACGGCATCAACGCGGCCCACTGCGCCGTCTCGGTGTATTGCCCGAACGATGCGATGCGGTCGTCGGGAAAGTGATACACATGGCATAATGGCGCGCCAAGCGAATGCCGCGCAATTCCAGAACAGACTGCGAGCCGCAATGCTACGCGAAAATCCCCAAATGTGCTCCGAACCGATTCGTACGTTTCCGCGGAATTTTCCGCCCGCCGATTGTTGTGATTGCTTTGACTGAACCGCGCTCTCGGATGCATGTTCTCGCTGAGTCCGCGCCATTCACCCCGAGCCCGACCGCGTCATGACCCGCACCATTTTTCGTCTCGCGATATCTAAGTCCGCTCTGCTGCTCGGTGTCGCGACCGCCGCGCACGCACAGGCGCCGAAGTCGCCCATCTACACGCCGGGGAAGCTCACGCCCGCGCAGCAGATTGCGCATGACGTGTATAAGGAAATCATCGAGATCAACACCAGCGTCACGACGGGAAATATCACCGACGGCGCGGTCGCGATGCTCAAGCGATTCAAGGCAGCGGGCATTCCCGACTCGGACCTGTTCATCGGTGGTCCGAAGCCTGAGCGCCACAACGTTGTCGCGCGCTTTCGCGGCAAGAACGCACAAGGCCAGAAGCCCGTGCTGTTGCTCGCGCATCTCGACGTCGTCGAAGCGCTGAAAGCCGATTGGTCGCCCGACCTCGATCCATTCAAGTTCATCGAGAAGGACGGCTACTACTACGCGCGCGGGTCGTCGGACGACAAGGCGATGGCGTCCATCTTCGTTGCCAACCTGCTGCGTATGAAGCAGGAAGGATATGTGCCTGATCGTGATATCATCATCGCGCTGACCTCCGACGAAGAGAGCGGCGCGTTCAACGGTGTGGATTGGCTCGTCACCAATCATCGCAACCTTGTAGACGCGGGCATCGTGCTGAACGAAGGCGGGGGTGGAGTACTACGCAACGGGAAGCCGCTGTTCAACACGATTCAGCTCGCGCAGAAAATCACGACGAACTACACGCTGCACGTCACCAATCGTGGTGGCCATTCGTCGGTGCCCCGCAGTGACAATGCCATTACGTCGCTGGCCGATGCACTGTCCAAAGTCGGGCGCTACAGCTTTCCGGTGCAGGTGAGCGAGGTGACGAAGTCGTTCTTCACGCAAACTGCTGCGCTCGAAACGCCAGCCATGGCGAAGGCGATGAAGGCGCTGGTCGCTAATCCCGCCGACAAGAGTGCCGCGGCGACCGTTGCAGGCGATGAGAAATACAGCTCCATGCTGCGCACGACGTGTGTCGCCACGATGCTGTCGGGCGGACATGCATCGAATGCCCTGCCGCAGCTCGCGGAAGCGAACATCAACTGTCGCATGTACCCGACCGATTCGCCCGAGCAGGTCCGCGCGGCGCTCGAAAAGGCGATCGGAGACACGACGGTGAAAGTACTCATCAAGTCGCAACGCCCGCCCTCGCCTCCCGCCAAACTGACGGCGGAAATCCTTGCGCCGGTCACGCAGGTGACCAAGGATCTCTTCGGCAGCATCCCGGTCATCCCGACGATGTCCACCGGTGCGAACGACTCGCGCTTTTTCCTATCGCTTGGCATTCCGGCGTACGGCGTGTCGGGGCTGTTCATGGACCCGACGGTGGACGCGCGCGCACACGGACGTGACGAGCGTATGCGTATCCAGTCGTATTACGAGGGGCAGGAGTTCCTGTATCGGCTGACGAAGCTGCTCGCAACGAATCCCACACCGGTACCGTAACTGTGGGGTAGCACTCAAGTGATTCGAGTTCGCCTGATCCGGCAGAACGATTGTTGTCGCTCAGGCGCACCCGCACATCCCCTTCGCCTTCTTCGCCTCGTTTACGAATCCGACTCATGTCCGGCGCACCCCGCTCCAGCAAACAGAGCAAGCAAACCACGAACAATCTCGTCGCGCTCGGTTCGGCGGCGGTATTGGCAGTGTATGCGACGGGCTTTGCCAAAACACGTGAGGCGGCAGGGCGGTTTGCTGACGAAAGCAATGTGCGACGTCCCGCGTCGCAGTCGGGTAGCGCACCGTCACGCGCTGGGGGCGCTAGTGCCGAGAGCGTGAGTGTCGAGGGCGCGCGTGCCGAAAGCGTCACTGCACCGTCTGTGCGCGCAACAAGTGCCGCGACGGTTCGCGATAGTGCGCCCATGCCACGGCGAACTGCTGGAACAGCGGCACCGTTGCACGATGCGGCAATACCAACACGACTCGCGAACGTCACGCCAGCCGCCGTCGCCACGACCTCCTCGACAAAGACTGTCCCGACTCAAGCAGTCGCCACACAGAAATCGACAGACACCGCGTCGTCAACGTCAGCCACGACGAGCGTGGTCGCGGCCGCAGCAGCGGTCGCCGAGGATGCGCCTGCACGTACGCCAGCACCAGCGGTTGAATCGGCGCCAGCGACAGTCGAGAAGAAGCGCGTAGGCTACGCAGATGGCGTGTACTACGGTTGGGGCACGTCGCGTCATGGTGATATTCAAGCCGAAGTCGAAATTCAGGGTGGACGCATTACATCGGCGCGCATCGCGCAGTGCCTGACGCGCTACTCCTGCTCCTGGATTTCGATGCTGCCGAGCCAAGTCACCTCGCGTCAGTCGCCCGATGTTGACTACGTCTCTGGTGCGACGCAAAGCAGCAATGCGTTTTACTACGCCGTGGTAGACGCGCTGCTCAAGGCGAAGTGAGCGCATCGTTCGTGCAGTCGATGTCGGCGATGAGCACTGTCGTCACCATCCAACTCGTTGGTCACTGCGCGAGTGAGGCCGAGCGAACGGAATGCGATGCAACGATCGCAACGGCGATGCACTGGTTTGCAGACGTCGAAGACACGTGCTCACGGTTTGATGCGACCAGTGAAGTGCGACGCCTTTCACAACGCGTTGGGATGCCCGTGGTTGTAAGTCCGATGCTCTTTGAAGCGCTACGGTTCGCGCTCGCCGTGTCAGCGGAGACCGGCGGTGCATTTGACCCAACCGTTGGTCGCCACATGGAAGCAATGGGCTTCAACCATGCGCATCGGAGCGATACGTCTGTCGTGTCGCCGTTCGACGATACGGCCGTGAGCTTCCGCGACGTTGAGTTGAACGAGGCTCGTAGTACTGTCCTGCTCAAACGCCCGCTGCTGTTCGATCTTGGTGCAGTGGCCAAGGGGCTCGCCATCGATCTGGCCTCACGTGCGCTCGATCCGTTCGAGCACTACGCCATTGATGCCGGTGGCGATCAGTACTTCCGTGGGCACAACGCTGATGATGCGCCATGGTTAGTAGGTATTCGACATCCGCGCGATGCCGATCGCACGATCACCACGTTGCGCGTGACCGATCGCGCCGTGTGTACGTCTGGCGACTACGAGCGCGTCTCCACTGTATCGGACGGCTCACATGCTCAGATCCATCACCTGCTCGACGCACGCACCGGTACGTCAGCATCAGCGCTAACCAGTGTGACCGTGTTGGCGCCGACCGCTATGGTCGCCGACGCACTCGCAACCGCCGCCTTCGTATTAGGTCCCGTTGAAGGCGGTGCGTTGCTCCAGCGACATGGCGTGGACGCGCTGCTGATTACGTCCGATCTCGAGTGCCTTACCGTTGGGACTCTACCGTATGCGTGACGCGACGCGTCGCTTCTTCAAGACGCCCAAAGGCCTGCTGACGATCGTGCTCGCGTTGCTTGTGGGCGCTGCGGCATTCGGCAGTGGGCTGGCGCTCGTCGCGCCGGGAGTGTTCGCTGCCGCCATCGTGGCGATGGCGATCGACGCGCCGCTACTCCGTTGGCGCGAAGGTGCATGGGAATTCCCGAGTGGTGCGCTACTCACCGGTTTGCTGGTCGCGATGGTGCTCAGTCCGCACGAATCATGGTACGTCGCGGCGATTACTGCCGCTGTTGCCGTCGTCAGTAAGTATGTCGCACGTACACGCTCCGCCAACATCTTCAACCCGGCGGCGCTCGCGCTCGTCGCGACGTTTTACATCTTCGACACGGGACAGAGTTGGTGGGGCGCATTGCCCGAGCTGCCACCACTCGCCATAGCGTTGCTTTTCGCGACCGGCGTGTTCATTACCGATCGCGTGAACAAGATGCCGCTCGTTCTCGCGTTTCTCGGCGTCTACTTTCTGCTCGGGACCGTCACCGCATTCGTCGGGAATCCCGGTGGAGTCGCCGAGCTGTATCGTGCACCGGATCTGCACGCGGCGCTCTTTTTTGCGTTCTTCATGGTGACCGACCCACCAACGTCGCCGCCCAAGTATCGCGACCAGCTGGTGTATGGCGTCATCGTTGCCGTGGTCAGTGTGGCGGTCTTCGAAGTGGTTGGTGCCGCATACTTTTTGCTCGCCGGACTTCTCGTCGCCAACGTGTGGGAAGCATGGCGTCGCACGCACACACGCCGAAATCGCACGGCGCGCGTTTCGTCAAGCGAAGTACCACAACCCGCCGGAGCAGTATGAGCGCGCAACCGTACGATGTCATCGTCATTGGCCTTGGCGCCGCCGGCGCGGCGACGACCTATCAGCTCGCACGCAAAGGGTCGCATGTGCTCGGTATCGATCGCTTTGATCCACCGCATGCGATGGGCTCGACGCACGGCGACACGCGCATCACGCGCCTCGCGATCGGCGAAGGCGCGCAGTATTCACCACTCGCCATTCGGTCGCATGAAATCTGGCGCGATATCGAACAGCAGTCCGGCGCCGATCTCCTCACACAATGCGGCGCGCTTTATATCGCGCCTGCCGGTGACGACTCCGCCGTGCACGGACGTCCCGGATTTCTGACGCGAACGGAAGAGTCGGCCGAACAGTTCGGCATTCCACTCGAGTCACTCGACGCATCAGCCGTGCGCCATCGTTTTCCGGTGTTCAACGTGCAAGCGAACGAGCGCGCACTCTACGAACCCAGCGCCGGCTTTGTGCGCCCGGAAGCGTGTGTTCGTGAGCAGCTTGCACTCGCCGCGCAACACGGTGCTACGATTCACCGCAACGAACAATTCCTGCGGTATGACATCGACGGCGCTGGGCTTGTGACGGTGTTTACGTCGCTCGGGCAGTACACCGCGCGACGCCTCGTGCTCAGTATGGGACCGTGGATCGATACCGCCGTCCCAGCAGCGCTCGCGCCGCTCTTCACCATCGTTCGTCAGATACTCGTGTGGTTCGATGTCCCGACCGACATTGCCGCGTTCGATCCGTCGGGTTGTCCAGTACACATCTGGGCCCTGGCAGACAATCACGACATCTACGGGTTTCCCGCGATCGACGGAACGCATGGCGGGGTCAAGATCGCATCGGAGCAATACGCCGAATCGACAACGGCCGATTCGGTACGACGCGATGCGACTGCGGCCGAGACGTCTGAACTGTTTGAACGCTTCATTGCGCCGTGCTTTCCGACCGTATCGTCGCACGTGCTTCGTACAGCCACATGCTTGTATACCGTGACGCCAAACTTCGACTTCATCATCGATACGCTGCCAGATCAGCCGCAGGTGATGGTGATTTCACCGTGCTCGGGACACGGCTTCAAGCATTCGGCAGCGATCGGTGAGTCCGTGGCGTCGATCGTGCGCGATGAAGTGCCGCTCGTCTCGCTGGACGCCTTTCATGCGCCGTGGACGGTGCAGGGCTAGCGCACGGTACTTCGGGTCTGATCGAAGCACCAAACATTCTGGTCCGTTGGGGCGCGTCGGCAAAGATCCCGGGGTGATACGGGAGCAGCGTGAGAACAGCGTCAGAACGGTTCGAGCACTACGCGGCAGCGGCCGTTGCGATTTCGGCTGGTTGGGGCTGGCGCGTGCGGGGGGTGGGATAGCACGTTCTCCGCGTTCGACTCCGCGAACAGTGTTCACCCGAACGTTCCGTGCCGATGCCTCCGTTCTTGCACTGGTGTACGCGCCTGTCCGCGTCGAAAACCGCGCGCAAGCTCACCTGCGCGTCTGTTGCCTCGATGGTTGCCGTCTCCGCTGGCGCATCCGTCGCCTATGCACAGCGCCCCGCCGAGCTTAATCCGACGGCCGCGCTGCTAGTCGAGTTGATTCGCGTCAACACGAGCAATCCGCCAGGCAACGAAGAACAGATCGCCAACTTACTGGCGTCCAAGTTCAAGCCACTCGGCTTCGAAGTCGACATTTATCCGACGCCTGTCGCCGGCAAAGCACATTTCATTGCGCGCCTTCGTGGCGACGGATCGAAGAAGCCATTACTGATTGCCGCACATGCCGATGTCGTCGGCGTCGAGCGCGAAAAGTGGACCGTCGATCCATTCGCCGGCGTGATCAAGGACGGCAGCGTGTACGGCCGTGGCGCGATCGATTTCAAAGGCGGCATGGCGGTCTTTGCGCGTGCCGCGATGATGCTGGCCGAGCAGAAGGTTCCGCTGGCCCGCGACATCATCTTCATGGCCGAAGCGGATGAGGAAGGCGCGCCGTTCAATACGTCGTGGCTGTCGAAAGAGCACTTCGACAAGATGGATGCCGAGTTCGCGTTGAATGAAGGCGGCTGGATCATCAAGGGTGACAACGGCAAGACGCAGTACGTTAGCATCTCGACCGCAGACAAGTCGTCGGTGCAACTGGTGGTTACCGCGCGCGGCACATCGACGCACAGCTCCATGCCGCGTCCTGATCAGGCCATCTTCACGCTCTCGAAGGCGATGGCCAAGCTGGCCGACTACGAGACGGCCGTACAGCTCACGGCGAGCACGAAGCTGTTCTTCTCGACACTGGCCGATGTCAGCGCGCCGCCGCTCAGCCAGGCGTTTCGCGATCTCGTGAACGGCACGCCCGCGAAGGTCGCCGCTGCGGACAAGTTGATCAGCAAGGATCCGCTGCTGCACGCGATCATGCGCAACACGATCGCCCCCGTGCTCATGAACGCCGGCTTTCGGAGCAACGTGATTCCGGGCTCGGCCGAAGCAACCATCAACGTCCGCACTATTCCCGGCACGACGTCCGCCGCGATTATTGCGGAACTCTCAAAGGTTGTGAACGATCCGCGCGTCGAGTTCAAGTCGACCGGGGCAGCCGGTGGCGCGACCGTAGTGCCCGAATCCCCGACGAGCACCGAATTGTACAAAGCGCTCGAGCGCGAAGCGAAGGTGACGTACCCCGGTGCACGCGTCACGCCGTACCTCTTTCAGGCCGGCACTGACGCGGCCGCTTGGCGTTCGCGAAACATTCCTGTCTACGGCATTTACCCGTACGCGATCAGTGCCGACGAACTCACGCGTATGCATGGCAACGATGAGCGCGTGAGTGTGGAGTCGTTACGCGAAGGTACCGAGATGATTTTTCGTACGCTGGTGAGTGTCGCCGGCAAGCACTGACACTGTTGCAGCGCACGGTTAAAACGTAAGTGCTTTAAGATAGGTTGCATTCCGGCGGGCGGACTCGAGTTCGTCCGCCGGACCTTCCTGCTCCACGAAGCACGGCTTTTTTGCCAGATCGGTTATGCTCGCCAGCAGCTGCGCGAGCTTGACGTTCCCTGCGCCCAGTTCGGTGTCAGCCGTGCGATCAGGAATGACATCTTTCAGGTGAAAGCTCCAATAGCGATCACGATAGCGCGTCAGATAGCTCATCGGATCACCGCCGCCCATCGTCATGTTTCCGACATCGAGCTGCAGTCGGACGTACTTGGGATCGAGCTGCTCGAGAAACACATCGTACGGAATTTTTCCCTCGATCGGCTTCATGTGATCCGGCTCGTTGTGAAAGGCGAGCCAGATACCAGCTTTACGCGCCGTCTCGCCTGCTCGATTCATGCGGTCCGCCCAGATGCGCCATACGTCGAGCGACTTACGCGCCTCGGACGGAAGCCCGGGGACGATGAGATACTGATGACCGAGCTGCTTCGCGATGCCAAGGCTCGTTTCCCAATCGTAAATGAGAATTTCGGGATCGATGTGCGCTGAGGGCGCCTTGAGCCCCTCCTTCATGAGTGCCGCTTTTACTTGCTCGGTCGTACGTCCGAAGTTTTTGAACGACCAGAGTAACTCGACATCGTCGTAGCCCGCCGCGCGCACCGCGGCGAGTGTACGCTCCGGATCGGCCTTCATCGCTTTGCGCACGGAATACAGCTCGAGTCCAATACGACCAAGCTTCGCACTGCCAGCGCGCGCCTGTAGCCAGCTGGGCATCGCCGAGAGACTCGACGGTCGCACAACGGACAGGCCAGCCAATGCACCAAAGGTTTGAACGAACGTGCGTCGCTGCATGGAGACCTCGAGATCAGAAGGTACTACCGAGAAAGATCGCGTTCGCAAACAGTGGAAGTTGCCCTCGAAACATGTCGCGATAGACTGGATCTTGTGCGAAGGCAATCACACGACCGCGACCAACACGCTCCGTCCAGAGATAGGGCGAGAGTGAAAGCTTGGCCGCAGATTCTGGCCAGAAGTATCCGGATAGTCGCACACGATCCGCGGCGGCGAAACGAATGACCGCTTCACCCGCAACCAAATCCTTCGGTACAGTGAGGACGCGATTGCCGTTCACGAACACGGGGATTTCACGCTCACTGATGCCGGAGAGTAGCGGAGACATCGTGTCGATCGTGGCACGCGCAATCACGCCAGGCAATGCGTTCGGTAGCGGCGCACCACCAGCGGAGTCCGCGCGCACCGAGTCTCGGCGAATGCGTGTCCGCAACAAGAACTTGTCTTGCGCTACCCACGCGGTTGCGGCCTCCGTGGTGATCAGCACACCACCACTGCGTACCCACTCAGCGACGCGTGCCTTGCCGCTCTCACCAAGCTGTTGATCGAGCGCGGGCGCCGCCACCGACGGAATGATCAGCACCGAATATCGACTGAGATCGCCACTCACGAGATACGGTGCATCGATCACGGTGGACGGATAGCCGATGCGCTGGTCGAGCGCGAACCAGGCGAATCCGAATGGCGTCCCGCTCACGGGCGCATTGCCAAGCAACGCGATGCGCGGTGCCAGCACCGGTACCACGGAATTACTACCAAGGTCAGTCCCGTCGCTGACACCCGCCGACGGAATGCCGACGATACGCGCGCCTGCCTCGGCTGCGCGTCGTTGCACAACATCATGCACATCCTCGCGATTCGCAGCGACGCGTACCACGAATGCACCGTGCGCAAACTTCACGCCAGCCGATGTGAACCCGTACGGTGCATGCCACACGCGTACGGAATCTTTCAGTAACGACGCCAACAGTCTGATGGACGATTCGCTGCCGGGTGCGAACGCGTAGCCGTATTGCGCTCGTGATGCTGGCGCCTGCATCGCGCTTGGCGCATCGACAACGACCGTCGCTCCCATCGGAATGCTGCGCACACTCCACGCCTGTAATCGCCACGCGAGCGGCATCGACCATGCCGTCATGTCGTAAAATCGATTCCGCTGTCCGACGCGTCGCAGCTCGAGTTCGACCTTGAGAAACGCAGAGTCCAGTTGCGCGTCGGGTTCGAGCAACGCCTTCGCAAGGTGCCCCTGCGGCTGCGCATAGTCCACGACGTATGCACCAGCGCGTACCTTGGTCGACAACGCCATCGTGCTGGATCCGTAGGGCGTCGCGTCCTTGAGATCTGCATCAGCGCCGAGGCGGAGGACATCGATGCCGTTCTCACGCAACTTGGCGACGAGAGAATCAGCACGACCCTGCTCGTCGCGCTGTATCACCACAGCACGAACGTTCTCCTTAGCGTGTGAACTGATCGCATCGGCGCGCGCTTGGGCATAGTCGCGCAGCAATTCCGTACGCCGACGCGCGGACGTGCGCACCGTGGTCCATTCGGCCGTGTAGTGCTCCCACGCCGCCTGCTTGAGCGTGCGCAGCGTACCATCGTTGCGGCGCACTGCTCCGCCCGCCGAACTCGCCGACTCGAAGAGCATGCCAATGCTGCCCGTCAACATCGGCCACCCTTCACCATAGCCCGGATAGAACGAGTCGTAGCCTTCGCGCCGAAAATACGACCAGCCATGTGCATCGAACGCCGCACCGTGCGCCGCCGCGAAGATATCGAACCACTTCGGCAGATGTTTCGGGTTATTCGCGTTGTCCGGTTCACGCGGCGGCGCAAAGTAGAAGGTGGCGCTCGACCCCTGCTCATGCAGATCGATCGCGACCTGCGGCATCCAGCTCAAGAACGCCTTCACGCGCCCTTTCGATTCGGGATGCGACTGGGTGAACCAGTCACGGTTAAGATCGAAGTAGTAGTGCGATGTGCGTGGTCCGGGCCACGAGCCGGCGTTGAGCAACGATTGCGGATCACTCGCGATTCCCTGAGTACTCGTCGCGCGCTCCAGATCATGCGTGAAGCGCTCGCGGCCATCCGGATTCTCATTCGGATCGATCAACACGACCGTACTATCGAGCGCCATACGCGTTTCCGTATCCGTTCCCGCAGCGAGCTGATAGAGGAGCGCTAATCCCGCTTCCATGCCGCTCGCTTCACCGCCGTGCACCGAGTGCGCCAGCCACACGATCGCAGGCAGACGCTTCTGTGCTGCCTCCACTTCGCCGGTCGTCGCGCCGCGCGGATCGGCGACGCGCTTGGCGTCGCGCTGAATCTCTGCCAAACGCGCCAGATTCGCTTCGCTGCTCACCGTGATGATCAACATTTCCCGCCCTTCGAACGAGCGCGCCACTGTATCGACTTTTACACGCTTCGATGTCGCGGCAATCCGTTCCACATAGCGCATCATGGCTCGATGCGACGTGAAGCGCTCTCCGATGTCGTAGCCCAGCAACGCTTTCGGCGTTGGCACACTCGTGCTGTAGGTACGAGCGGGCGTGTTGCCCGCTTC
>JBBQDB010000056.1:0-23534 GCA_038319245.1 Gemmatimonadales bacterium | reverse complement strand
GCTGACGTGGGCGATGCCTTCGGCCTCGACGACGCGCTTGCTCTTCTTTGCGGTAGCCATGATTTACTTGGTCACCTTCTTCTTGCCCGCAATGGCGCGGCGCGGCCCCTTCTTGGTGCGCGCGTTGGTGTGCGTACGCTGCCCACGAACCGGCAGCCCGCGACGGTGACGCGTGCCACGATAGGAGCCGATGTCCATCAAGCGCTTGATGTTCATCGCGACTTCAGTGCGAAGCGCACCTTCGACGCGATGATTCCGCTCGATTTCCTGACGGAGCTTGTTGACATCCGCGTCATTGAGATCGCGGATGCGCTGCGCCGGGTTCACCCCAGCGGCAGCCAGAATCTTCTGCGCCATCGCGCGTCCGATTCCAAAGATGTAGGTAAGTCCGATCTCGACCTTTTTGTCGCGCGGGAGATCGACGCCTGCGATACGTGCCATATGTGAGCGCTCCCCTTAGCCCTGACGCTGCTTGTGCTTGGGGTTGCGCTTGCAGATGATGCGAGTCACGCCCTGTCGCTTAACGACCTTGCAGTGCTCACAAATCGGCTTAACGCTGCTACGAACTTTCACGGGATACCTCGACGCATCAGCGTCGACGGAGCCTCCCGCACCAACTCTCGTTGGCCGGCTGGGCTCCCATGTGTCCATCACGCGTGATGCATCGCGAAGCGATCTGCCTCGACACACAGAGGCAGTCAACTTCCGATCCCGCGCACGCGTGAAGCGAATGTGACCGGCGGGTCGGTCTACGAAGTCTTGCTCATGAGGTTACGGACCGAGCCGGTTTCGACGCTGTACGGCGCGCGCGAGACCGAACCCGAAAATGGGCAAGACCTAAATCGTAGACGACTTATGCCACTTCGGCAAGGGCTGCGTGTACGGCGGCCATGGCGCGCACCGGCTCCGCGGCGGCGGTTACGGCACGCCCAATCACCACCCAACGCGCGCCGGCACGCGCCGCTTCCGCTGGCGTCATGACCCGCTGCTGGTCATGCGAAGCGCCTCCGGGTAAGCGGATGCCCGGCACCAAAACGCCGAGCGTTGGTCCGTAGGCTGCGCCAACGGCCGAGGCTTCGTGCCCGGAGCAGACCACACCGGCCGCCGCCGCGTCCCGCGCAAAACCCGCCAGCCGTACCACCTCGGCACTCACGACGACTTGCTCACGCGCCCACGCCGTCTGCACATCCGTTGCGTCAAGGCTGGTGAGAATCGTGACGGCGAGAATGCCGCAACCGTCGCCTGCCGTATCGCGCGCGCCTTCGACTGCCGCCTGGATCATCACGGTCCCACCTGAGGCATGCACCGTGAGCAATGAGGCGCCGTGCCGTGCGACCGACTGGGCGGCGTGCCGCACCGTGTTCGGGATGTCGTGCAACTTGAGATCGACGAACACCTGTTTCCCTGCGTCGCGTAGCCAGCCGACAATCGCCGGACCTTCCGCGGAGAACAGCTGCAATCCGACCTTATAAAAGTCGCACGCATCCCCGAGCTGTGCGACAATCGCTTTGGCGCGCGCCGCGTCCGGCACGTCGAGGGCCACGATCGGGGTCACGGATTTGTGGCCACCGGCGCGCGCGGACAAAAACGTGCCCGCGGTCTCGATGTGCGTCATGATGGCCACTCCAAGGTTCCGATGAGGGATTGCAAGTCGGCGATATCGTGATCGCGCATCCAGCGAGCGACCCCTACCGCGATACGCTCTGGCGCACGAGGGTCGCGTAGTGCTGCGGTCCCCACGCCCACCAACGACGCACCGGCCATGAGATATTGCACCGCATCGGCCGCGCTCGACACGCCGCCGAGCCCAATGATCGGTACGCGAGGAAGCGCCCGACTTACGCGCCAGGTGGCCAGCAGACCAAACGGCAGAAGCGCCGGACCGCTCACGCCACCAGTGCCGAAGCCAATTTTCGGACGCCGTCGTTCGGTATCGATGACGAGACCAGGCATCGTATTGACGAGCGTCAGTCCGTCCGCTCCAGCGTCGATTGCAACGCGCGCGGCATCGACGACGCCAGCGCCTAAAGTCGGCGACAATTTGACGAACACGGGTCGTGCGGTGCGCGCGCGTACTGCGCCCACAAGTGCCGCAAGCGCGACTGAGTCCGCACCGAATTCGAGTCCGCCAGCCTTTACGTTCGGGCAGCTGACGTTTAGCTCCACCGCGTCGATCCCGGTCGTTTCCTCGAGACCGGCCACGACGGTCTCGAACTCCTCGATGCTATATCCGACGACGTTCACGATGACCCGTGTGTCCGGATACGCGTGCGTCAGCCATGGCAGCGCGTCGGCACGGACCTCGTCGAGACCAGGATTCGCCAAGCCGATCGCGTTGATCATTCCGCCCGCGAACTCGCTCACCCGAAGCGGCTTGGCGCCATGCCTCGGCTCAACGCTGACGGCCTTTGTTGCGATGCCGCCCAGCGCACTCAGATCGAGGACGTCGTCCACCTCACGTCCAAAACCGGCGGTTCCCGCTGCGAGTACGATGGGATTACGAAATCGCAGGCCAGCCACAGTTGTAGCCGTCGGTGGTGTCATCGGAAAAACATGGCTGCAGGCAGGCAAGAGCTGCGTACTGAAACGAGGAACGCGGACACTCGCAATTTAGCGCTTGACCGACGTCGCATTGGCACTCGCACGTGCGGGGGCGCGGAGCTTGCGCACCGAGTCGGCCCACGCACGCGCGCCTTCGGTCCACCGCAGCTTCAGCAGATCCGGGGTCGTGACGAAGTCCGACGTCGTTGCAGGATCATCCCCACGCAGATAGGCCGCCACGGACGACGCGGCGTATGCACTCTGTACCTGGCCGAGCCATCGTTGCGCGCTATCGGGATCGAGCAAACTGGCCGCGTGCAAGGACCGCGGTGCCAATGACGACGTGGGTTGCTCACGCGCAATGCGGAGGAACATCGCCTCAGCGACTTTGGGCGCGCGCAGTGAATCGCGTGCGACTTCGGCCGCGAGAAAGAGCGAGGCACCGGTCGGGTCGGTACGCCCTTCGAGGAGCGTGACGAACAGCAATTGCTCTTGCACGCGCCGAGTGTACGCGGTCGTCCGAGCAGAGACGTCCTGACGGCCGATGAGTGAGTCGATCTCGCGAGTACTGCGCACCGACGAGAGCGGCAATAACGACAAGCGCGCGGTCGCTTCGCGTGTAACGACTGTGTCGCGTCCCGCGTACGTCGTGGCCACCAGCAAGTGGCGCCTGGCAACGGAGTCGCGCGCGGCGCGCACGTTCAATTCACCGATTGCATAGTGCATCGTCGCGCGGCGATCATCGCGAACACGCGAGAGGTCGTAGCGGCGCAGAATGCTCTCGACCGCATCAACGCGACCAGCGAGCCACAGCTCGCGCAGCACACGTGTGGCGTCGTCGCGATAGTCACCCCGTGCCGCTTGCAGCGTCAGCAACGATTCCGCGCGCACGTACTCGCCCGCCGATAGCGACGACCCGATCAACTCCCACTGCAGCGCGTTGGCATTGAGTGCGCGCAGGTACTGTGGCACTGCATCTCGATCACCTGCGGCAAGCGCGCCGCGTGCGGCCCAGATGCGCGCTTCTCGTGCAACGTCGGCGTTCGGCGCATCGACCAGTGAATCGAGTCGCGCGCGAGCAGTGACGAGGCGCGTGCCGCGAAGTTCGCACGAGGCCAACGCGACGCGCGCCCGATCGCGATCGTCACTGGTCGATCCGGGTACCGACAGGAACTCGGTCAGCGTCGGAATCGCACGATCACACTGCGCGCTGTATGCCTGTCCCCGTCCGGCGAGGTACAAGGCGCGCGTGCGCCATGGCGACTTAGGGTAGCGAACGACCACGCTCTCCGCGCGTTCAGCAGACAGTCGGAATGGACCGCCAGCATCGGCTTCTGCCTCGCGACGCAGCAACGCGTCACCGTCACGCGCGGCTTCCTTTGCGTTGTACACGCCGTTGTAGTACACGCAACCCGTCGGCAACGTCACGGCGGCGACCACGAGCAGCAACGCTCGCCATCGCGTGCGACGTGCGGTTGACCGACCGGTGATATTCACGGCGTCCCGCCCACCTTGCGATCGTACTGGTCCAGATACGCAACGGCCGCATCGGCGAGCGTCTCCGCCAACTCGCGACGGCGCTCAGGGTCGGTCATATACCGAGAGTCGGCAGGATTCGAACCGAAGCCAATTTCGACGAGCACCGCCGGCATGAATGCGGTCACGAGCACTTTGAACCCAGCCTGCTTCACACCGCGATCGGTGCCCGGGTGAATGCTGCGGAGCCCGCGTTGCATGAGCTCCGCCAACTGCGCGGACTCGCGCAAATGTTCGTTCTGCGCCATGTCGCGAATGATGAAACTGAGCGGATCACTTTTCGACGCATCGACCGATGTTTCGAATCGGATCGCCTCGTTTTCCATCGCTTCGACGCGGCGTTCGTCTTCGGTCTTCGCTTCGGCGAGGAAATACGTCTCGTAGCCTCGCGCGCCACCCGGGTCGCGCCAGCGCGGATTCGCGGCATTGACGTGCACGGAGAGAAAGAGATCGCCCTTGGCCTGATTGGCGATCTTTCCGCGATCTGCCAATGCGATCAGCGTGTCGCTACTCCGCGTCATCACGACCGTGATGCCTCGCTTCTCGAGCGCGGCACGCAACACCTTCGCCACGCCGAGTGTGATGTCTTTCTCGCGGACCTTCTGCGACGCGCCAAGGGGGCCCGTCATGCCGTTGTCCGGCCCGCCGTGACCTGCGTCGACGACCACGATCCGCTGGCGCGTCGCCGCTGGCTGCGGCTTGATGGCGGCCTTGAGTTGCAGGGCCAAGGCGAGCGCGAGCACCATGACGCTATCGGCTCCGCAAGGCACGTGCGATCTCTCGATCGGCGTCCTTCTTCTTCAGATCTTCACGCTTGTCGTGCTGCTGCTTGCCCTTCACCAGCGCCAAGGTCGCCTTCACTCGGCCGCCTTTGAAGTAGAGGTCGAGCGGAACGAGCGTGAGCCCCTGACGTTCGACTGCGCCGATCATGCGCCGAATCTCGCGCCGATGCATGAGCAGTTTGCGCGTGCGGGTTGGCTCGTGGTTGAACGAATTCCCTAGGCCGTATGCACCAATATGCAAGTTGAGCAGGAAGACTTCACCGTCCTTGATGATGCCGAACGCATCGGTCAGGTTGGCGCGTCCCTCACGCAACGCTTTGACCTCCGTCCCGGTGAGGACGATGCCCGTCTCCCACGTATCGAGGATGGCGTAGTCGTGTCGCGCCCGCTTGTTGCGCGCAATCGGTTCGGTGGTTTCGGCGTCGTCGTCTTTGGCCATTCGACTCGGAAGTTACTGCGAAGTTCGCGCTGCGCGCAGTCCGTGCGTTGACTTCTTACTGACGCATGACCTATTCTTCCCGACCCTGAAGGAAGTTGCTGCCCGGTGCTGTTGACCGGTCGGATCGCCGGAGTGGTGGAATTGGTAGACGCGCTGCGTTCAGGGCGCAGTGGGCGATAGCCCGTGCGAGTTCGAGTCTCGCCTCTGGCACTACCCTAGACAGCCTGAGTTGGTTGCAACCTGATGGACTGCGCTGCTTCGGCACGCAACCCACCGAGTGCTTCCAGCTCAGGTTTTGTCTTGGTGGTACGAGGACCGTTCGTAATCCGCGCAGACAATGCCGCGAAACGACTACGCCGCGCGATCGATCAGCGCAGTGCGGAGGGGCGAACGTCGTCGGGGAGCGACGCGGCACCAAACGCCCCGCGTAACGACTCATTGGCCCGTGCGCGGATGCCATGAATACACTGCGTCGCACGCGTGAGCTGATCTCGGCTGGGATTATCGATATCAGCGCCCTGCAAAAGGACCTTCGCGAGGCGTTCTGCCGGCGCCTCCGCGGTGCCGCGCACGGTAAACGCACCCGAGTATTCGCGCCAACGGGCCACCCACGCCTGCCCCACCTCCGGCCGCTGGCGGGCTTCGGATTCGGTGACGGGCACAAGTTCGTGTGCGACGTCGGCCGCGGTCTGATCGTCGAGCGCGTCGCGCTCCGCGACGATAAGCGCGAGCGCGCGACGCGCGAATCCCAGTTCTCGTTCGGCGACGTCAGCTGACGATGCAATCGCCGCCAGCCAATGCAGATCGGCCGGATCAGCGACTGGCAGCACCGCTTGGAGATAGGTCGCCGCCAACCGACGACGATCGCGAGCGGCACGCCAGTCCGCGAGCATGCCCATTGGTCGCTCAGCCCTGCAGAATCGGGAGCGCGCCCGCGCGTAGCGCAGGATTGTGCTCGAACGGCGGCAATCCGACGCGCGCACGTACACTGCTCTCGCCTTCGAGCAAGTCGCTCAGTCGAACGCCTTCCAGCACTTCGTCGATGCGCTGCTGCAGCATCTGCCACACGGGTCGAATGCTGCACGACTCCGAATCGCCACACCGTGCCGAGTCGACGGGGTGCGAGATGCAGTGCAGGTCGAATGTGGTGAGCTCGGAGGCCTGGATAACGGCGCGCACCGAAATGGCGTCAGGTGCCTGAGCGAGTGCGTATCCGCCGCGCGCACCGCGTGTGCTGTTGACGATGCCGGCACGACGCATGCGCAGCAGGATCTGCTCGACATAGTCGGCAGGCAACTTTTCGCGCGCCGCAATGTCGCGACCCGTCACCGGCCCCTCGTCGATGCGACGCGCGAGATGCAGCGCGCAGATCAACCCGTATTCCGCCCACGTCGTAATGCGCATGAAGAAGAGTCTACGAGAACCGGACCGGCACGACAAGCAGTGCGCGCCAAATCATCCGACCGCAACCGCTGCGTGTTTACCCGACGGGACGCCAATTTCCGTCATCTTGCGCAAGTCGAGTACGCCTTCGATTTGATCGGCGGGAATAACCTGCTCGCGCATGACTAAGTCGCGTATCAGCACGCCTTCCTTTACCGATCGCTTCGCGACTTCGGCCGCAGCCGCGTATCCGATTTGTGGCATAAGCGCGGTCGCGAGTGCGGCGGACCGTTCGACCCAGTATGCACACATGGCGACGTTAGCCTCAATACCGCGCACACACTTCTCGGTGAGCACCGTGATTGCATTGGTGAGAATCTGCATCGACAGCAGGATGTTCTGTGCAATAACGGGCATCATCACGTTGAGCTCGAGCTGCCCGTGCTCGGCGGAGATGGCCACCGTCGTGTCGCAGCCAATCACCTGAAAGCACACTTGATTGACCATCTCCGGAATGGACGGATTGATCTTCCCCGGCATGATCGACGATCCCGGTTGCACCGCAGGCAGCGCGATCTCGTTCAGCCCCGTCCGCGGCCCGGACACCATCAGCCGCAAGTCGCTGACAATCTTCGACAAATCGAGTGCGAGTCCACGCAACGAAGCCGAGAACGCCGCGGCATCACCCATGCTTTGCATGAGCTGAATGCGATCGACGCCGATACGCAGCGTCGTGATGCCGCTGATGGCGATCAGGTAGCGATGCATCAGCATCGGAAACTGTGGTTCGACGGTCACACCGGTACCGACCGCCGAGCCCCCGATCCCCATGTCGTTGAGATAGTCCGCCGCCTCGACCAAGCGACGACGACAGCGATCGAGTGTGCCGGCGTACGCAGTAAACTCCTGTCCGAGGCGAATCGGCATTGCGTCCTGCAGGTGCGTGCGTCCGGCCTTCACGATGCCGTCGAACTCCACGCCCTTTGCCAACAACGCCTCCTGCAACTGCTGCAGCGCCGCGAGTAGCGCCGGCAACTGTCGCAATGCGGACAATCGGATATTCGTGGGGATCGTGTCGTTCGTGCTTTGCGCCATGTTCACGTGATCGTTCGGATGCACCGGCGTGTAGCTGCCACGCACGCCGCCGAGCAGCTCGTTGGCACGATTGGCCAACACCTCATTCACGTTCATGTTGTGCGACGTGCCCGCGCCGGCTTGATACGGATCGACGATAAACTGCTCGCGATGTTGGCCGGCGAGGACTTCATCAGCGGCCGCGACGATCGCGTCGGCGCGTCGGGCGTCCAGTCGAGCCGTTTCCTTATGCGTCAGCGCCGCCGCTTTTTTGATCCAGACCTGAGCGATGACGAACGGTTCGAGCGGACGGAGCCCGCTGATCGGAAAGTTCTGCACCGCCCGCATCGTCTGTGCGCCGTACAGCGCATCTACGGGCACCACGACTTCACCGAGCGGGTCCTTTTCGATGCGCGTCTGCATTGTCTCGTCGAGGCGAGGGAAGTCGTCGCGAACGTCAGGGTCCGCGCGCTCGCGGGTCAACCTATGCGAGCGCGGGTATGCTCACATGGCCGCGAGAATTGTGCCTACGGGAATTTGACGATCGTATCGACAGAAGACGCGATGTGCAGCAAGGTTTTGTCGTCGATGAGCAGCGAGCGAGTCCGCCAACGCGTGAGCTGCAACGTACGCGTCGCACCGGGCGCCGCGAGAAAATATGTCAGCGCGGTCGCAGGCAGCGCGAACGCACCGTCATCCTTGAGCGTGCAGTATATCTGCTCGTTCGCGTATGATGAGGTGACCGGGTTCGCGTATTTGACCGAGAGAATGATCGCCGTCGTCGTATCTGCGCTCGCAGTCCACGTGACGTTGAGCGCCGAGCCGAATGGCGGCACCTGTATGTCGCCCGGAATGACCGGCTCTGCGAGCGGCACGCTGATCGTTGACGCTGGGAAACCAGGCGTCGCGCCGGGGACGGTCACACGCGCGATATCGCCGTTGCTGTAAACGAATGGTGCGGCGGCGGGGTTGGCGTAGCGCAGCAGAGTGCTGTCGTACGGCAGCGTCAACGTGCTGCTGCCGAAAGCGAAGCCTACACTAGTGCCCGCTTTGAGCGCGCCAGTGGTCACCGACGTCGTCGTATCGACGTTGGCAAACGTGCACTGATCGGTTCGCTGCGAATAACTGTCAGGCACGTTTACCGTGAAGGCATCGAAGAACACCACGGTCGCGTTGGCGGTCGCGCGTGTTGCGGCGGCGCTGCGTGCGGTGATGTTGATCGCCCCGTAGTGGTTCACCGTCGCCTGGGAATCCGAGAGTCCGTTGCACGCGGCGATCGAGGCCGCGCCGAGAAGGATCGCCGGCATGGCCAATCGAGAAAAACGCGCACTTGCGGAAAGCATGTCAGTCTGTGTGTTGGGGAGACAGAAACGGATTCGTGGCAATCTCGGCCCCGATATCGGTATAACCCCCATGCCCCGGCAAGACCCGAGTCGCTGGCGGAAGCGTGGTCAAGCGTTGCAGTGAACGACGAAGCGCCGCAGCGTCGCAGTGTGGCAAGTCCGTGCGTCCTACGGACCCTTCGAAGAGTACATCGCCGGAGACGCACAGGCCGTGTCCGATGAAGGCGACGTGGCCGGGCGCGTGCCCGGGCACGTGCCACACGTCGAAGCGGTAGTCGCCGAGCGTCAGCGTGTCGCCCTCGGCCAGCTCGTGATCCGGCGCGGGCGGCGTTTCGACGGTCAGCCCGAAGCGCAGCCCGGCCTCGCTCGCGGCGTCGTACCAATCGCGATCGGCCGGGTGCAAATAGACCGGTACCTTCCGAGCGCGCAGGATCGCCGCCACGGCACCGACATGGTCGAAATGCGCATGCGTCAGCCAAATCGCCGACAGCGTGCACCCCGTTGCATCGACGGCCGCGAGCAACAGTTCGGCTTCATCGCCCGGATCGACGAGAACCGCCACGCCGTTGGCCGGATCGGCCAGCAGGTAGCAGTTCTCGGCGATCGGTCCGACCGTGAGCTGCTGCACGATCACGCGAAACTCGATTCTGGCGAAATGGGGACAGGTGCGACGGCCGTCTCGAGCACTGGCGACTCACCGATACCCAGATGCGCGAGCCAGCGTTCGGCCTCGAGTGCAGCCATGCAGCCCGTGCCCGCCGAGGTGATGGCCTGACGATAGTAGTCGTCGATGACATCACCGGCCGCGAAAACACCCGGCACACTCGTCTCGGTGCGCCACGAGGTGACCTTCACGTACCCGAAGTCGGTGAGGTCGAGCTGACCGGCAAGAAACTTTGTATTGGGCCGATGACCGATGGCGACAAACAGGCCACCGACTTCGAGGCTGCTTTGCGCGCCGGAATGCGTGTCGGTCAGTTGCAAGCTCGAGATCACATCCTCGCCGACGACATCCGTGACCTGAGTATTCCAGATCACTCGGATTTTCGGATGATTCAACACACGATTGGCCATGACCTTCGACGCGCGGAAGCTGTCGCGACGATGAATGATCACCACTTCCGACGCGAACTTGGTCAGGTACATCGCCTCTTCCATCGCGGTGTCGCCGCCGCCCACAACGGCCAGGACCTTGTTGCGGTAAAACGGGATCGCACCATCGCAAACGGCGCACGCGGAGACACCACCGCCAGTCTGCGCGAGGCGCAATTCGTTCGGCAACCCGAGCCACGTTGCCGCCGCGCCGGTCGAGACGATAATGGTGTGCGCAACAACCGGCTCGCTGTAGTTCGGCGTGATGATGAACGGCTTGTTGACGAGATCCACCTTCGCCACGAGCTCCGAGACCACGCGCGCGCCATGGTGCACGGCCTGCGCCTTCATCCGCTCCATCAGGTCGGGACCGCTGATCGCTTCAGGGAAGCCAGGGAAGTTTTCGACGTCGGTCGTCAACATCAGTTGTCCACCAGGCAGCTCAGTCCCCACCGGCTCACCTTCGAACACGAGCGGATGCAGGTTGGCGCGCGCGGCATAGATCGCCGCCGTCCAGGCAGCGGGACCAGAGCCGATGATGACGATATTTTCGGTGGACGCAGGAGGCATTGGGCGCGTAGCGAAGGATCAGATTGGAGAAACACGGACGACGAGCAACAGGACTGAACGTTGCCGAGCAACGTGGTGCCTACGAGATGGCCAGCACGCCAAGAGCGCCGTGGCAATGCGAGACCGTTCCAACGAGAACAGCCAGTGGCTCCGCGACACCCCACGACGCAACGCGGGCATCCGCGCGCACAAGGTCGATGGCGTCGATCATGCCCACGCCAAACGTCCGATGCGTGCAGTGGAAGATAACGGGACCGCGCAGGGGTGGAGTACCGTTCTGTTCGCGCACGTACTCAGTGATCGCCGAAGGCATGGTCCAGCTTCGTTCTCCGCGTGTGGCGGGACACCGGGCCGGCTCAATGCAGTTTACCGGACACGTCCAGGTGGCAAAGCTGACATAGTGCCGACCGTCGGGCGCAGCGCGCTGCCACGGCGTGGTTGGTGGCGTCGCCAAGGGTTCTACGCGAATCGTGCGGTCGGGCCAGCGTTCACCCGCGCGCGCGATCAGCCAATCGAGACAGAGATGCGGCATGAGCGGCGACGGAACCATCGCATCACGCGCCACCGCATCCTCGCCCTCGGCGAGCCACGCTGCGACGAACTCATTCCACGTGGTCGTCACGACGCGAACGGGCAACGTGTCGTACGCCGACTCCGCGAGCCGCGCGCGCACAGTGCACGTGGGATTACGATCGACCACGATTACCTCGTCAACCTCGAGCGCGCCTCGAGCCGCCGCGCGCGCGAGCTGTTGCGTGTACCACGAGCCGTAGCATCCACCGCCGATTACCACGATACGACCGAATCGCAACGGTGCTCGCCGCTCGAGCGACGTCAGCGCAACCGACGCGGGATCAGCGCCAGAGATGGCGTCCACCATCGACCGAAAGCACGGTGCCGGTCACGTACGTCGCATGGACGAGATAGTGAATGGCTTGGACAACATCCGCCGTCGACCCGCTGCGCCCGAGCGGCACGTCCTTGAGAAAGCGTGCCAATGCCTCGGCCGAGAGGTCGTCCGGGGCCAGAACAAGTCCCGGCGCAACTGCGTTGACGCGAAGCCGTGGCGCAACTGCGGACGCGACCGTGCGGACTAATTGCGTCAACGCGGCCTTGGTGACCTGATGCGGAATCAGCTTCGGGAAGATCGTTTCGAAGGCCAGATGATCGGACATCTGCACAATGCAGCCACCGTCGCGCATGACGCGCGCGGCCGCCTGCATGAGAAAGAACGGCGCGCGCAAATTGATGTCGGATGCGCGATTCCATGTCTCCGGCGTGACCGCGTCAAAGTCCTGCCATTCCATCACGGACGCAGAGCTGACGACAACGTCGAGCGCGCCGAATGCTCGCATGGCTTCTGACACCACGAACGCGGGCGCAGTCACGTCAGACAAATCCGCCTGCACGACATGCACCAATGCACCCTTCGCTCGCAGTTCCGTCGCCAACGTCTCAGCGTCGCGCGCCGAGCTCCCGTGATGCAGCACGATCGCATCGTTGGACGACGCGAAGCTCCGCGCAATGTCCGCGCCGACTCTGCGCGCGGCGCCGGTGACGAGTGTGACGCGACGAGACTGTATGTCGGTGGACATCGCAGCGTCGGATCTGCTACGCGCCTGCGGCGGACATGGCGGCAACCTTCGCATCTTGTCGGTCGAGCCAAATCTTCGGTACGAGCTGTCCGCCCAACCGACGCGGCCCCTCTTGCGTGCCGTGCCAGTCGGAGCCGCCACTCGGCAGCACGCCCACTTTCTCGACCGTATCCATCAGCCGTTGCACCAGATACGGCGGATGACTTGGATGCAACACTTCAACCGAATCGAGGCCGACGTCGGCAAGGCGTTGCACGCGCGTCAGCGTGGCGCTCTCACCTGGATGCGCCCATACCGCAAGGCCACCAGCGCGGTGCACCAACGCAATCGCGTCGGCAACGTCAAATTTTGCTTTTCCTGCGTACGCCGGTCTGCCCCAGCCGAGCCACTTGTCGAACGCTTCACGGAAGTCGCGTACCCATCCGCCCGCGACCATCGCGCGCGCCACGTGAGGCCGACCGACCGCACCCTCGGCAGCTTCGGCCAGTACCGCTTCCATCGTGACCGGGATGCCTGCACCATTCAGCGTCGCGACGATCTGCTCCGCGCGGGTAACGCGCCCTTGCTGCAACTCAATCAGCGCTTCGCGCATCGTGTCGCGCTTGCTGAGATGCAAGCCGAGCAGATGCAATTCCTCATCGTCAAAATGTGTACTGAGTTCGACACCGGGTACGATACGTACACCGAGTCGCGCGCCCGCTTCGTTCGCCTCGTTCAAGCCATCGACCGTGTCGTGATCGGTAATCGCGATGGCGTAGAGCTGAGCCGCGTGCGCCGCCTCAACGACCAGTGTCGGGGATAGCGCGCCATCCGAGGCAGTCGTGTGCACTTGCAAATCCACGAACGCCGGCGTGGGCGCGGCAGCGTCGGCGACGCCCTGTTCCGCGATCACGGCCGGTAACCCGCCTCAGGCGATCGATCACTCGGCTGCGACATACGAAACAGCTCGGTGAGCTCGACGTTTTCCATCTCGGCCAACGACTGTTCACGCGCGTTCGCGCCCACGGGCGAATAGCGCGTGACGCGGACTTCGCGCGCTGCGCCCTCGCCTCGCACGAAGATCAGGCCGTACTCGTCACCGACGTACTGCGTCAAAAACCCTGACGGAAATACTTGCCAGTCGTTTCCGTCAATCGACACTGTGCGAGCGGGCATCTCAGTTCGTCTCCACTTCGCGCCACAGCTCGACGGTCGTGTGCGCGGCGTGCGCTGCGACGAGCGACTGCGTGTCACCGGCCTCGAGAAACTCAACAAAACGCCCATGCTCGACGCCGTGCTCGAACACCCAGAAGTGCGCGTGCGCGGCTTTCGCGGTATCGCGCCGAGTCTGGAGCGCCGCGAAGTATCCCTCGCGTTCACTATCGTCGATACGACGTTCGTGCATGGTGAGCACGCGCGGCATCAAAAGCCGCCGTCGGGCATCGACTCGAGTGTCTTCTTCAAGTCGGCCATGAACCGATCGGCATCCGCACCGTCGACGACGCGATGATCGAACGAGAGCGAGAAATAGGCGCAGGTCCGAATGGCAATCGTGTCTTCGCCGTCGGTGCCGGTGATCACTTTGGGGCGCTTCTCGATCGCGCCGAGTCCGAGGATCGCGGTTGTGCCAACGGGAATAATCGGCGTTCCGAAGAGCGAGCCGAAGACACCCGGATTGGTAATGGTGAACGTCGCGTCCTGTACGTCCGCCGGGTTGAGCTTCTTGCTGCGCGCGCGGGCCGCGAGGTCGTTCACCGTACGCGTGAGTCCGACGAGTGACAGTTCGTCCGCGTGTTTGCACACTGGCACGATGAGCCCCGATGGCTCGAGTGCGACGGCGATACCGAGGTTGATCGACTTGCGGTAGATCACTTCTTGGCCGGCGACGGCGGCGTTGAGCACCGGATGCCGCTTGAGCAACAGGGTGACGGCCTGCAGGATGAACGGCAAGTACGTCAGCTTCTGTCCGCTTTGCGCTTCAAAATCCTTGCGCATAGCGGCGCGTATGCGGGTTACGCGGGTGAGATCAATCTCGAAGAACGACGTGACGTGCGCGGCGGTGCGCACCGCGAGCGTCATGTGCTCCGAGGTGAGCCGCCGAATTTTCGACATCGGCTCGACGGTGTCACCCGCCCACGGTGTCGGCATCGGGCCATGTGATTCGACGCCCGCTGGTGCGTGCATCGACGCCCCCGGTCGAGCGGCGACTACCGGTACGAGCGCCCGCTGGTCGAGGAACGCTTCGAGATCCTTGCGTGTCACGCGCCCTGCAATGCCGCTGCCTTCGAGTGCGGCAATCTCGACGCCGTGTTCGGCCGCGAGTTTACGGACGAGCGGTGACGACTTGGTGCGAATCCGCTCTTCGAACGACCCGGGCTGACCCAACGAGGACGCGGCAGGCGCGACGGGAGCAATCGCCTGCGACGCGACTGGCGCAGGCGCGGACACAGCGCCTGACGCAGGCACCGGCGCGGCGGCGGCAGGTGCTGAAGGAGCCGTGGCTACCGGCATTGCAGCCGCTGCCGCTGCATCGGTCTCAAGCCGCGCGACGACGGTTTGAATCGCGACCGTCTGTCCCTCGCCGATCAGGATTTCGACGAGCACTCCGGCCATCGGCGACGGAATTTCGGCGTCCACCTTGTCGGTGGAAATCTCGAAGATTGCCTCGTCGCGTTTCACCGCGTCGCCGACCTTCTTGAGCCACCGGGAAACCGTTCCTTCCGCGATGGACTCACCCATCTGCGGCATCACCACATCTACACGAGCCACGGGCTCATCCTCGATTTGCAGGGGCTCACGCGCCGGAATCCGCCTTTCGGTCGGCCCGTCGCAGGCGCCAAAGTGCCAGGGTGGGAAGGGAGAGGGCGCCAATCAGCGCACCCCATCCCGCAAACAGTTGCCAGTCGCAGGCGGGGAGCCCAGCGATTGGTTCGCATCTTGAAAAGAATCCTACTCCCTTTCCAAGAAAGACGCCTGACATGGCGCCACTCGCGCCGCCGATGAAGAAGGTAAAACATCCGACCCCAATATTCCGGCCGATACGATCTTCGGGCAGTGGTGTGCTGGTGTTGTCGGTCATGCTCAGTACGCCGCGAGTCGAAGCACCGCTCGTACCACATCCGCCGTCTGGGGCAGGACGTAGTCTTCGAGGGCCGGCGCGTACGGGAGCGGAATATCGGCAGCCGTCACACGCAGTACCGGCGCATCGAGCCACTCGAAACACGTCTCCGAAACGCGCGCGGTAATCTCACCGGCAATACCGCCCGTGCGCGTATCCTCGTGCAGCACGAGCAGCCGGTTGGTTTTCTTCACGGTGCGGTAAATCGCCGCCTCATCGAGTGGTGCGAGGGTGCGCAAGTCGAGCACTTCCACGGAAATTCCATGTTCCGACGCGAGAATTTCGGCGGCTTCCAGTGCCTTCCAAGTCGCGGCCGCGTAGGTCACGACCGATACATCCGAACCTTCGCGCGCGATGCGGGCCTCGCCAAGCGGTACGAGGTGATCGCCTGCGGGCATCACATCCTTCACGCGCCGATACAGATATTTGTGCTCGAAAAAGAGCACGCAGTCATCATCGCGGATCGCGGATTTGAGCAAACCCTTCGCGTCAGCCGCGGTCGAGGGATAGACGATCTTGAGCCCCGGCGTATGCAGAAAACCAGCCTCGGGATTTTGCGAATGAAACGGTCCGCCGCGCACATATCCGCCACTGGGGCCGCGCACCACCATCGGGCACGACAGAAAGGCGCGATAGCGTGCCGTGGCGACGTAGTTCGTGAGCATGTCGTAGGCGTTAGCGATAAAGTCGATGAATTGCATTTCAACGACTGGGCGCAGTCCCATGTGCCCGGCACCCGCCGCCGCACCGACGATCGCGATCTCACTGATGGGCGTGTCGAGCACTCGCTGTTCGCCGAAGCGCGCCATCAATCCTTCGGTGACCTTGAACGCACCTCCGAACGCGCCGATGTCTTCGCCCAAACAGAAGACGTTCTCGTCGCGCGCCATCTCCTCGAAGAGTGCTTCGCGAATCGCTTCGAGATAGGTAATCTCGCCCTGCGCCGAAGTGGCCATTACGCCTTGCCTCCATCCGCCGACCACGTGCCCCACCCTTCCGCACGCTCGGACCCGTACGCGTCGCTCTCCGCGTCGCGACGAAACCAGAGCGGTGGCTCACTCACGCGATCAGCGTACACCCCAAGCAGCGCATCAAGCGCCTGCGGTGTCGATGACGCGTCGGCGATGTCTGTGGCCTCGTCGATTTCGCGCAACACGCGCGCATCGATCGCCGCAATGTCGGCATCGCTCACCCGCAGGTCGTCACGCAAGACGCGCAGGTAGCGATCAATCGGATCGTTCTCGGCGGCCCATCGCTCGATTTCACCCGTCGGCACGTACGATTGATTGTCATGCTCGGCGTGTCCCTTTCGGCGGTACGTCATCAACTCGATAAGCGTGACACCGTCGCCGCGACGCGCGCGATCGACCGCGTCCTTGGTCACGTCGTACACGGCAAGCACGTCGTTGCCATCAGCCTGCGCGCCAACCACGCCGTAGCCGATCGCCTTGTCAACGAACTGCTTGGCCGCCGTCTGCTTGGACGTGGGTGTGGAATAAGCGTAGCCGTTGTTCTCGACGATCACGACAAGCGGGCATCGTTGCACCGCGGCGAAGTTGATGCCCTCGTGAAACGCGCCGGTGCTCGTCGCGCCGTCGCCAATGTAGACCAAGCCAACGCGATCTTCACCGCGCAACTTGAACGAGAGTGACACGCCAGCCATGACCGGGATCATGTCACCCAAGGGCGAGATCTGCCCGAGAAATCCGCGGGTGACACCAGCTGCACCAATATCGCCGAAATGAATGTTGAGCTCACGACCACGCGTCGGCGAATCGGCCTTCGCCATATACTGCTTGAGCACCTCAACGGGCGTGGCGCCCTTCACGAGCATTGCGCCCAAGTTGCGAATGAGCGGCGACATGACGTCACGCTGTTCGAGAGCAAAGCAACTGCCGACCGCGTCCGCCTCTTGCCCAAGCGAGCGAAAGAGTCCGCCAACCACCTTCGTTTGCCGATACAGATTGACCAGTCGCTCTTCGAGCTGACGCGTCAGCCGCATCCAGTAATACAACGCGATCTTCTGGTCACGCGACAACGCGTCGCTTGGTCGTGCCGACACCGCTCGCGGCGCCTTCCCTTTGGCCATCAGTAGCCAGCCTCGATGCGATGACGCGGATCTGCCGAGCGATGCAGCGCGACGAAAAACTTCTTGACGTTTTTGTCGAGCCGACTTTCGCCCACTTGGTCGGTGTGCGCTTCGACTACGGTGTAGTGACCGCCGTCCATGCGCACACTCAAGCGCATCGCGCCGAGTACGCCGACGAAGCTGCGCGAGCGTGCATCACCTGACTGACGTGCGAGACCAAGCGGCGCGAAAAACTGATCGGCGTTGGCGAGAATCACATCAGGCGTCAACGACGCACGAAAGAAATGGCGCATGGCTTACGGCGCTTTGGGTTTGGCCGGAGCCGCGGGTGCGGACGCAGGTGCGGTCGCAGGTGGTTTCACGACCGGCGTGGTTGGCTGGTCGGTGGCACGAGTCGAAGTCGGCGTCGTGAAATCGCCCGGCTCGTCGGCCTGAAAGATGGTCTGTGTCCAATCCTGCGTCTTCTGCAGCGCTTTGGTGGAATCTTTCCGGAACTGGATGGCCATCGCCCAGATGCCAGCGGTCACGAACATCAGGTTCGTGCGATAGGTCCCGAGCTCGCCCGTCTCTGCGAAGCCATTGGCCACCGTTTTGTGGTCAGCATTGGTCGCGAAGATGCGACCCTGCCCGCCCTGAATCGGTGTGCCGGTCTTGAGATCGTGCACGACCACGCGCCAGTGCGTGGGCTCGAGTGCGCGCGTCGGGCGTTCTTCTGGCTCGACGCGAATAACGAAATCATCGGTCGTGAACTTGAGTTCGTTTTTCGGCGGTGTTCCCGCGTCACACGCAGCGAGGACGAAGGCCGCCACTGCGAACGCGGCGACGACCATCGCGCGCGCACGAACCGAGACACCGACGCTGCGGAGACGCGATCGAATCATTGGTAGTATTCCAGGCCGAGATGAGTGATTTGCTCTTCCCCCATCAGGTGGCGGAGCGTGTTCTTCAGCTTCGTCTGCTGGATGAAAAGATCATGCTCCGGCTGCAGGCCAGCCGCGGTCTGTGGCGACTTGTAATAGAAGCTTAACCATTCCTGAATCCCCTTCATGCCGGCGCGCTTCGCGAAGTCGCTGAACAGCGCAAGATCCAGCACGATTGGCGCCGCGAGGATGGAATCCCTACACAGGAAATTCACCTTGATCTGCATCGGATAGCCGAGCCATCCCTTGATGTCGATGTTGTCCCAGCCCTCTTTATTGTCGCCGCGTGGTGGGTAGTAGTTGATGCGCACCACGTGCGAAAAATCCTTGTACAACTCGGGATACAGTTCCGGCTGCAGAATCGTGTGCAGCACGGACAGCTTCGACTCTTCCTTCGTCTTAAACGACGCCGGATCATCAAGCACCTCGCCGTCGCGATTGCCGAGAATGTTCGTCGAATACCACCCTTCGAGGCCAAGCATGCGCGCCTTGAGCCCGGGTGCGATGATCGTCTTCATCCACGTCTGACCGGTCTTGAAATCCTTGCCGGAGATGGGCACGCCCTTTTCATTGGCGAGCTGAATCAGGGCGGGAATATCGGCCGAGAGATTCGGCGCACCGTTGCAGTACGGAATGCCTTCCATGATCGCCGCATACGCGTAGAGCATGCTCGGGGCGATCGCCGGATCGTTCGCTTCCATCGCCGCTTCGAACGTGGCAACCGTCTGATGCTGCGGACCAGCGGTGATGTAGATCTCTGTCGAACCACACCACACCATCGCGCCGCGCGTCGCGCCAGTCTCGCTCATGACGCGCCGAATATCGGCACGCAGTTGTTCGGCGAGGTCACGCTTGGTCGCCCCTGTTTTCACGTTGGTGCCGTGAATGCGCGTGACGTAGTGATTGTCGAACACTGCGGGCATCGGTTGGATCGTCTTCAGAAACTCGGCGATCGGCTCGAGATCGTCCTTTGTGAGCACGCCGGCCTTTTGAGCGGCGGTGTACGCGTCGTCCGCGAACGGATCCCACGCGGCAAAAACGATGTCGTTGAGCAGCGCGAGCGGTACGAAGTCGCGGATGTACGGGCTGCGCGCGTCGGTACGCTTGCCGAGCCGAATCGTCGCCATCTGCGTCAGCGACCCGATGGGCACGGACATACCGCGCCGCACCCGCTCAACACCCGCGATGAACGTGGTCGCGACGGCGCCAAGTCCTGGTGTGAAGATGGCGAGCTTACCGGTGGCGGGGGCGACACTGCTGCGGTTCGTATCGGTCACTGCGTGGACTCTCCCTGAGAGGTCGTGCGATAGACGTAGAGCATGCGCTGCACAGCCGTGATCCAAGCGGTCACGGACAGCAGCGCCACGATAAATGCGAGGACCCAGCCGTTGAGGGCCAGGCCGAACAGGCCCTGGGGCGCGGCAAGAAGGGTGACGCGTTCGGGCCGCTGCAACAGGCCGACTTTCGCGTCAAGTCCGAGCCCTTCCGCGCGGGCGCGGGTGTACGAAGTGAGAAACGTACCGATCAGCCCGAGCAATGCCACAATGAGCATTGCGGTACTCGCGTGCTTCGGACTCGTCGCGTAGAACACGACAAGGCCACCGAGTATGAAGCCGTCGGAGACACGATCGAGCGTCGAGTCATAGAACGCGCCGAATTTGGAGCTACTCCCGGTGCGACGCGCGACGGTCCCGTCGAGCACGTCGAAGATCGCGGTCACGCCGAGAAAGATGCCAGCGGTGCGGATATGTCCGGACGCAAAAATCACTCCGGCGATGATCGTACAGATCGTGCCGATGGTCGTGATCGTATTTGGCTGAACACGTCGGCGCACAAGCCAGTCGGCCACCGGCTCGATGAGCCGCAGGTAGCCGCGCTGTATCGCGCTCCAGAGTTCTTGCATCAAGACCGACGCGGGATAATTGGGACTGAGTGCGCGTCAGCGAACGGCCCGAACCGTCCTATGCACTGGACGGTCGGTCCGAACTGTCCAACCGCGGGAGGTTGCAGCCCCACAAAGCTAGGACCGCCCGCTGGTCAACGGTAGAGATGGAAGCGACGTGAATCGCGTTCAAAGGCGACAACCGCAGGTAATTGGCGATCCATGACCGCGTCCGGATCAGCACCCACGCGAATGGCTTCACGCACGCGCGCCGACCCGATCCGCTGGTCAAACCCTCGCTCGGTGATTCGCAACGAGTCGGCGTTGAGTCGCGTCACGCCCCACAGAATCGCGGCGCCAACGCGCGCAGGCTGCACGAGATCGCGATTCGTCACCTCGATCCGGAGCCCCGGAATGCTCATGCCGCCAAACTTGTTGTCGCCCGGCTGGGACGGGGTAAATCGTTCGGCGTGAAAGCGCACGCCCGGCAACGAGAGGTCTTCCAGCAAGCGGGCCAACGTGTCCGCGCGGAGCCACGGCGCGCCGATTCGCTGAAACGGATCGCTGGTGCCGCGGCCGACCGAAAGGTTTGACGACTCAAACGGTACGAGCGCTGGATAGAGGAGCGCACTGGTGAGATTGGGCATGTTGGGCGACGGCCGGATCCACGGCAGTCCCGTCTGGTCGAACCACATGCTCCGCCGCCAGTTCTGCATCGGCACGACCGTCAACCGCGTCGTGAGCTTGAGCTCGGCCTGAAATAGCTTGGCCAGCTCGCCCATCGTCAACCCATGACGCAGCGGCACCGGATAAAGCGCGAAACCGTTCGCCGCCTTGGTCGGTGTGCTCTCCTCAGGGTTAGCCAGGAGCGAGTCCAGCAGTGCGCCCTCGGTACGCGTGCCCGTAATCGGATTGGGACGGTCGAGCACGAGCACCGGGATCCCCTTTCGTGCCCCGGCCCGCATCGTGTAGAGCATCACACCTACGTACGTCCAGGTGCGCGTACCGATGTCCTGCAAGTCCACGACTAACACGTCTACGTCGTTCAGCAAACTGTCTGGCGGGGCGATCGTGGTGCGCTGGTACAGCGAATGCACCGTGAGGCCCGTCTTGTCGTCTCGCTCGTCGCCCAGATTGGTCTTATCCGCCGTCCCCAAGGCTCCGTGCTCGGGTGCGAACAGCTTCACGAGCTTGACGCCAGCGCGTGTCGCCCGCGCATCGCTAAACAGCAGGTCCACCGTCCGCCGACCACGTTCGTCGACGCCCGTCTGGTTGGTCACCAATCCCACGCGCTTGCCGCTGATCAGCCGGATGCTATCGTCCATCAGGACCGAGATGCCGGGTCGCACGCGCCGATTGATGCGCAGCGGCATGCCATCCGGCCCTTCGTCCGGCGACGGGCGATTATTCGGCTGGTTGTTCCCCGCGCACGCTCCCGCGAGCGCGACCAACGCCACGCCGAGCGACAGGAACAACGCGCGACGAATTCCCCAATGACGTTCCGATCGACGCGTCCGCACCGAATGCGTCGTCTCTTCCTGCCTTCCCTCGCAATGCTTCACGCACTCCTCCCGATGATGCCAGCACGCCGTGGCGGCGCACCAGACCTGCATGTCGGCGAACACATCACGCTGTGTTCGCCCTACGTGACGTCACACGCGCGCCCGTTCCTGCGCGTGATCTCGATGCTGACGGCCGCCCTGTGCATTGGTGCGTGCGCAAGTTCGAGTCCGCGTCCTGCCACGACTCGCGCCGAGTCGGTATTGCCTGGTGCGCTATCCGTCGACCCGGCTGTCCCGTTACCGGTCGCGCACCAACATTGGCTCGATAGTACTCTCGCGACGCTAACCTTGCGCGAACGGGTGGGCCAGATGGTGATGATCTGGGTGCTCGGCGATTTTACGAACGCACGCGAACCGGGTTTTCTCAAGATCGTCGAGCAGGTGCAGCGCGATGGCGTCGGCGGCCTCGTCATGTCCCTCGGCTCCCCCATTGAAGTCGCGGCCAAGGTCAACTACCTGCAAGGTCGCGCCAAGGTCCCGCTGTTGGTCGGCAGCGATGTCGAACCAGGGCTTGGACGGCTCGAAGGCGGGTTTTTTTCCCAGACGTATCCGAGCGCCGGGTCGGCGACCGTGTTGCCGAGCAACATGGCCATTGGCGCCACCGGTCGCGTCGAGGACGCGTTCGAGGCTGGTCGCATCACCGGCATTGAAGCGCGCGCGGTCGGGATTCACGTCGCCTTCTCGCCGGACGTCGACGTCAACAACAACCCCTCCAATCCCGTCATCAACGTTCGCTCGTTTGGTGAGGATCCGCAGGCCGTGTCGCGAATGGCCGCTGCGTTCGTCACAGGTGTCCAACGCGCCGGCGCCGCCGCCACCGCGAAGCATTTCCCAGGGCACGGCGATACCGACACCGATTCGCATCTGGGCCTGCCGGTGATTCAAGTTGCGCGCTCGCGTATGGATTCCGTCGAACTCGTGCCGTTTAGCGCAGCGATTCGCGCTGGCGCCGCCGCGGTGATGACGGCGCACATCGCGCTTCCTCGTGCCTACGGCGACAGCACACCAGCGACTCTGTCCTCTCGCATTCTCCAAGGGCTCTTGCGCGACACGCTTGGCTTTCGCGGTACGACGTTCACCGACGCCATGACGATGGAAGGGCTGAGAAAGACCTACGGCGTGGAGGAAAGTGTGGTGCGCGCGGTGGAGGCGGGCAATGACGTGTTGTTGATGCCAATCGACGTCACGCAGGCCATCGATGCCGTCGTCCACGCAGTCGAGTCGGGGCGGATCAAGGCTTCGCGCATCGAGGAGAGCGTACGGCGCATTCTCTCGCTCAAGCTCCGCACAGGCGCGATTGCCAATCCGATTGTATCGCTGGATGCACTGCGGGATTCCGTCGCCACGCCGGCCCACTTGGCGGTGGCCAACAGCATTGCGCAGCGCGCCGTCACGCTGATCAGAGACAGTGCCTCGCTCGTGCCGATCGCAAAGTCCGCCAGCGTGTTGTTGCTGACGTACGCGCCGGACGCCGAAGTCGCCGCCGGCGTGCCCCTCGCCGCAGAGATGCGCGTTCAGAATCGAAAAGTGCGTAGCATTCGTCTCTCGACGCACGCGAATTCGGCGGAGCTCGACTCGTTGGCGACGATCGCGTCGCTCGTGGATCGCGTCGTCGTGTACAGCTACACG
>JBBQDB010000055.1:0-24057 GCA_038319245.1 Gemmatimonadales bacterium | reverse complement strand
TATATTCTACCCCACGCTGCGTGCTTCTCTCCGCCGCGTACCTCCTTCACTTCCCTCCGGAGTGGTTCGACATGCGCAAGTCTTTCGTCGGCGTCGCAGCCGCGACCCTGTTCGCTCTGCCGTTCTTGCTGCCGTCAGTCGCATCGGCTCAAAAGCCCAAGACTGGCGCTGAAGTCTACGCGACCTGCACCGCGTGTCATCAAGCCACGGGACTCGGCCTGCCCGGCGCCTTCCCGCCGCTCGCCGGCTCGGAGTGGGTGAACGGCAAGGTCGAAGTACCGATCGCCATCGTCATGCACGGCATGCAAGGCGAAATCACGGTCAAGGGCGCGAAGTTCAACGGGATGATGATGCCGTGGGGCGCAACGTTCAGCGATGCGGAAATTGCCAGCGTCGTCACCTACGTCCGCTCGCAATGGGGCAACAAGTCGCCCGCAGCGACGCCGGCACAAGTGGCCGCGGTTCGCGCCGCGACCAAAGCACGCAAGACGCAGTGGACCGTCGCCGAGCTGAAGAAAGCGTACCCGTAAGCGAACCGTTGATCACGCGCGTGACGTTACGCGCGTGATCGCACGCTCGTGCTCGGGTCCCGGATGTCGCTCAAGTTCTCGCGGTGCGCGAGCATCCACCGAGAGAGCAGCTCGCCGACAAACCAACCGAGTGCCGCGGCGGCGACCGTGTCGGACAGAAAATGCGCGTTGGCCATCACACGCGTGATCGCACAGCCGGTCGCCAGGAAATACCACAGCCACCACGCGCGCGGAAAGACACGAGCCAGCGCGGTCGCGCCCGCGAAGGCGACGAGTGTGTGACTGCTCGGCATGCCGAGTCCGCCGGTCGAGAACGGATGGTCAGCGAAGGGACGAAACACATAGCCGAACGTCTGGGCGTCTGGACGTAACCGTCGCACCGCGAGCTTGAGCCCCTCGGCGACCGCGCCACCAGTAAGCGGGGCGAGTATGACGAGTCCGCCGCGCCATCCCCAACCTCGAGCGGGCCGGTCGTGCGTCCAACAGCCGATGGCGACGATTAGCCATGTCGGCAGGTAGCCCATCGAGCGCAGCAGCCGGCCGAGATCGCGTTCGTAGACCTGCGGGTCGCGTACACTGGTCCACGCGGATCGATCGAGCACATGCGCGAGACCGATCGCGGTCACGGCGATGATGATCGGGAGCGCCAGTCGCCGGTACGGCGCTGCCTTGCGCGACGACCGCAGTGCGTGCGGCGTCGACTCGCTCGGTGTCGACGTGTGGTCGGAACGCTGGGGTGTGAACATGGACATCACACGGAAATCAATGACCACGCGGCCCTGCACGCCACCGTCGAGCGATGACATATTGGTCGCATGGAACGCCAGATGAGACAGCGACTCGGGTTGTGCGCATGGTATCAGACCGTAGCGCTCTCGCTTCTGCTGGCAAGTGCCGGCTGCGGCAAGGGCGCCCCATTGCGTGGTGTGACGATCGATCCGCCGCGGGTGGTACCGACCTTTTCGTTCACGCGTGCGTCCGGAGCCGCGTTCAGCACCGCGCCTGAAGGTGATCACTTCACGGTGCTCTTCTTCGGCTATACACACTGTCCTGACGTCTGTCCGACGACGCTCTCCGACCTGCACCGCGTCAAGCGTGCGCTTGGCGACGATGCGATACGCGTGCGATGGCTGTTCGTTACCGTCGATCCGGAACGCGACTCACGCGCGGTGACCGAAAAATACGCGCAGCGGTTCGACTCGACGTTCATCGGGCTCTCGGGCGACTCGTCGACCACCACGCGCATGCAAGCCGCATTCGGCGTCGCGTCGATTCACGAAGCGCCGATGGCGGATTCGATCTCCATGGTCAGTCATTCGTCGCCGGTGTTTCTGGTCGATCCACTAGGCCGCTTGGTGACGATGTATCCGTTCGGGTCGGGTTGGGACGCGTTGCTCGCCGACCTACGGCGGTTGCTCTGATGTCGCGTCGCACGCAACTCACCGTGGTGGTACGATGACGGAGTTTGATGGCGAGTCGGCGCAGCATGCGTCGTTGCACAACGCGGCGATGCTTCACGCATTGCCGCGTTCGATGGGCGAAGTGCTGGAAGAGGAGCTGGTGGCGCTGCAGAACGCCGGATTGCGTCGTACGTTGCGCGCGGTGCAACAGCGTCGAGCCGGTACCGTACTGCTGCATGGCGAGCGGATCGCGGATTTCGCATCGAACGACTATTTGGGCTTGGCGGCGGACCATCGCGTTGCACGCGCCGCGAGCGCGGTGTTGCAAGCGGAGGGCACTGGTGCGGGCGCGGCGCGTCTGATCTCGGGTAACCATCCCATTCACGACACGCTCGAACGTGAGTTGGCGCGACTCAAGCAGTGCGATTCGGCGTTGCTCTTCCCGTCGGGGTACATGGTCAACGTGGGCGTGATTCCTGCGCTCGTCGGAGCCGGCGACGTGATCTACTCTGATGCTTTGAATCACGCGTCGCTGGTGGATGGCTGTCGATTGTCCAAGGCGACGCTGCGTATTGTGCCGCACGTGGATGTAGACGCATTGCGGCAACAGCTCGAAGCCGATCGCGGCCAGTTCCGTCGCGCATTGATCGTCGTCGAAGGAATTTTCTCGATGGACGGCGATCTGTTTCCGCTGGATGCGTTGGTGCCGTTGGCACGCGAGTTCGGCGCGTGGACGTACGTGGATGATGCGCACGGCACGGGCGTGCTCGGCGCCACCGGCGCGGGCACCGTCGAACGATTTGGTGTGTCGGGGCAGATCGACGTGGTCGTAGGCACACTCGGCAAGGCGTACGGTACGGCGGGGGCATTTGTAGCCGGCTCGCAAGTGTTGATCGCGTACCTCACGACACGAGCACGATCGTTCGTATTCACGACCGGTACCCCTCCCGCGATCGCTGCTGCGACACTCGAAGCCGTTCGTATCGCGCAGGCCGAAGGATGGCGACGCGATGCCGTACATGATCGCGCGCGTCGTCTCCGCGAGCGTCTCGAGCGTGGCGGTCGGCCGATCTCGGGTATCGCGGACGGTCACATCCTCCCCATTCACGTGGGCGACGCCAATCTGACGATGTCGTTGGTCGCAGACATGCGACGCCGCGGCTTTCTCGTGGGTGGCGTGCGGCCGCCGACGGTGGCCCCCGGGACCTCTCGCCTGCGCGTCTCGGTATCGGCCTTACACCCGCCGGAGTTAGTCGATTCGTTGGCGGCCAACTTGCTCGATGCGATGCGAGGAATGCCGACATGAGCCGCGATGACGAATTCGATCTGGAAGACTTCGGCGACGACGAGCAGTTCAACCCGCAATTCGACCCGACGCTCGATCCGCAATTCGCTGAACTGGAGACGGACCACGACGAAACGACGGACGACCGTGCGGCAACGTGGGAGGTCTCGCTGGAGCAGCGCGTGTTGATGCACGATGCGGCGCATGTGTGGCATCCGTACACGCAACATCATCAGGCGCCCATGCCAGTCCCGATCGCGCGGGCGGCGGGTGCGTGGCTGTACGACGCGAGTGGTCGCCCGATTCTCGATGCGATTTCGTCGTGGTGGGTGACGACGCACGGGCACTGCCAGCCGGAAATCATCGACGCCATCACCGAGCAAGCGAAGACGTTGGATCAGGTGATCTTCGCGGGCTTCACGCACGAACCCGCGTCGCTGTTGGCCGCGGCCCTGGTGTCCAAGTTGCCACTTGGTCTCTCGCGCATTTTCTACTCGGACAATGGCTCGACGGCCGTCGAAGTGGCGATCAAGCTTTCGCTGCAATCGTTCGCGAATCGTGGACAACCACGGCGCTTGGTCGCCGCGCTCGATCACGCGTATCACGGCGACACGTTCGGCGCGATGTCGGCGGGCGCACGCGGTGTCTTCACGCAGATGTTCGATCCGCTGTTGTTCGAGGTTGCGCGACTGCCCGATCCGTCCGAGGGCGACACCCTCAAGGCGCTGGACGCGTTAATCGATGCGCGTGGTCATGAACTTGCCGCCGTGATTGTCGAGCCGTTGCTGCTCGGCGCAGGCGGTATGCGCGTGTGGGATGAGCGCGTGCTGGTAGGAATTCGTGCGCGCACCACCGCCGTGGGCGTGCATCTGATCGCCGACGAAGTCCTGACGGGTTTCGGTCGGACGGGACCGTTGTTCGCCTGCGAGCGCGCGGCGATCACGCCGGACCTGATGTGCCTATCGAAAGGGCTCACCGGTGGGACGCTGCCGCTTGGCGTCACGGCCGCCACGGAGGCGATCTTCGATGCGTTTCTCGACACCGATCGCAACAAGACATTTTTTCACGGCCACTCGTTTACGGCCAATCCGATCGCGTGTGCGGCGGCGCTCGCATCACTGTCCTTGTTTGACGAGGAGAGCGAAGACAACCGTGTGCGCATCGAAGTAGCGCACGCGCGCGAACTCGAGACGTTGCGTGGTCTCCGCGGAGTTCGCGCTCTTCGACAAATCGGCACGGTGGCTGCCGTCGAGCTCGCAGCACCGGCCGGTTACCTGAGTGAAATCGGGCGAGAACTTTCCGCATTCGCGGTGCACGAAGGCGTCTTGCTCCGACCACTCGGCAACGTCGCCTACTGCTTGCCGCCGTACTGCACGACGACGGAAGAATTGGAACGTGTCTACGACGTGATGCGACGATTCCTCGACGGAGAGCGCGCCAGCGCGCTGGTGAGCGGAGGGCCAGTCGATGACTAGAGCGACCGTACAACGACTCGGGATCACGGGTACCGACACGGGTATCGGCAAGACGGTTGTGGCGTGTGCGATGGCCGCGCGTGCCGTGCAACGTGGGCTTCGCGTGGGCGCGATGAAGCCGATCGAAAGCGGTATCGCGGCGCGCGTGCGTCTGCACGATGTGGACGCGGCCGTCCATGGCGGTGCATCGGTGCTGGACCTACCCTCGGACGCCGAACGGTTGCGAGTTGCAGCAGGCAGTGATTTGCCACTCGAGACGATTCGTCCATATGTGTTGACCGAACCGTTGGCGCCGTTGGTGGCGGCACAACGCGCGGGCGTAGTCTTCGAGCTTTCGGTGCTTGACACCGCCTTCGCGCGAGTCTGCACGGATCAAGACGTCGTACTCGTGGAGGGCGCCGGCGGCCTGCTCGTCCCCATCTCCACGTCACTCGACTATCTCGCGCTGTTCGCGCGCTGGCAGTGCGCATTGATCGTCGTGGCCGGCAATCGATTGGGCGTGCTCAATCACGTACTCTTGACGGTGCGCGCTGCCGTCGCGGCCGGCGTTCCGGTGCGCGCCATCGTGCTGTCATCCATGTCGTCGGCGGACCCCACACTCGCCGAAGCGACCAACTACGACGCGCTCGTCAGGCTGCTCCCACAGCACACGATTTTGCGATTCCCTTGGGTTGATCGCATCGATGACGTTAACGCGTTGGCCGTTGCCGCCGAGCGCTGCGGACTTGATGCGGTGCTACGCGATACGCCGTCTACTGCGTCGACTGTTCCCTCTTCTTCCGAATGACCAGACTGTGACCACTCCGATGCACACGATGACGATGACGATGGACATGACACCAGATTGGCAGCGCATGGCCGACCGATCACTCGCCGGCGAACTGCTCTCGCGCGATGAAGCGCATGCAGTGCTCAACGCCCCTGACGAAGCCCTGCTCGATCAGTTGGCGGCCGCATATCGCGTGCGGCGCGCAACCTGGGGTAATCGCGTGCGACTGCACTTCCTGCTCAACGCGCAGAGCGGGCTCTGTCCAGAAGACTGTCACTACTGCTCGCAGTCCAAGATTTCTGCCGCCGAGATCGAGAAGTATCCGATGCTCGCGCAGGACAAGATCATGGAAGCCGCCGATCGCGCGGCACTGCTCAAGGCGGGCACGTTGTGCATGGTGATCTCCGGGCGTTCGCCTGGCGACACGGTATTTGGAAAGGTGCTCGACGCCGTGCGGTCGGTGCGTGCCAAGCATGATCTCAAGATCTGCGCGTGCTTAGGGTTGTTGAATGCCGATCAGGTGCGACAGCTCAAGGAAGCAGGCGTCGAAACGATCAATCACAACCTGAACACGTCGTCGAACTTCACGCCGGAGATCGTCAGTACGCACACGTTTGACGATCGCGTGAACACCGTGCAAGCCGTAAAAGATGCCGGCATGAAGACGTGCAGCGGCGGCATCTTGGGCATGGGGGAGAGTGATGACGACGTGATCGACTTGGCGTTGTCGTTGCGGGAACTCGATGTAAAGAGCGTCCCGGTAAACTTTCTGATTCCCGTGCCGGGGACGACGTTCGCGCACATTCGCGAGCTCGATCCACGACGCTGCCTGCGCATCCTGGTGTTGTATCGCCTGTTGCTGCCGACGCAGGAGATTCGCGTCAGTGGTGGCCGCGAAGTGCATCTACGCAGCATGCAGGTGATGGGGCTGTATCCGGCAAACTCGATCTTCGTGGGCGACTATCTCACAACGCAGGGGCAGACCGCGCGCGATGACCTGCGGATGATCGAAGACGCGGGCTTCGTACTCGAGACGCCGGATGGCGAGCCACTCGTCGGCGATCCGTTTGACGGCGTGCCGGAGAGTTATCCGCGCGCAGCGTTGCCACTGATATCCGTCTGAATTACACACAACAGTAAACAACCACAAACAACGAACTGCTGGCCGCTATTGACGTAAATCGGGCGAATATGTCTGACACGGCTACGGGTTGATTCGCGATACTTGCGGCGAGCTTTTGGTGTTCTTGGCTCGACATCGCGTCATCGGCGGCTTGCTGTTGTTGTTCGCTGCGGTGCAGTGCACGATTCGTTCGATATGGTCAGGCTTCCGGTCCTTCCGTTTCCACGTTCAAAACGTATCCGATGTCCATCGCCGATATTCGCAAAGACTACAAGCTCGCCTCGCTCAACGAGTCGGATGTCGACGCCGATCCGATCGTGCAGTTTTCGCGCTGGTTTGACGAGGCGGTGAAGGCTGAAGTCGTAGAACCGAACGCGATGTGCCTGGCAACGGCGACGCCGGACGCGTATCCGTCTGCACGCATCGTCCTGCTTAAAGCGGTCGATGCGCGTGGCTTCGTGTTCTTCACGGACTACCGGAGCCGAAAGGGGATGGAGTTGTCGGACAACCCGCACGCCTCGCTGTGCTTTTTCTGGGGCGAGCTCGAACGACAGGTGCGCATCGCTGGCGCCGTGCAGCGTGTGTCACGCGCCGATTCCGACGAATACTTTCGCTCGCGTCCGCTACTCAGTCGAGTGGGTGCGTGGACGTCGCATCAGAGCAGCGTGCTTCCGTCGCGCGAGTCGCTCGAGGAGGCGATGTCTGCCAATGAGGTGCGCTTTGCCGACGGCGACGTGCCGCTCCCCGAGCATTGGGGCGGGTTTCGCGTGATCCCGGAGGAAATCGAGTTCTGGCAAGGCCGTCGGAGCCGGTTGCACGATCGCATCGCGTTCCGAAAGAGCGCTGGCGCGTGGGTGCGTTCGCGACTGTCGCCGTAGTCGCCTGTCGCGGTAGTCGCCGCTCGCTCTGATCGTGTCGAAGTCGCGACCGAGCATTCGGTAACACGCCCGAGGGAACCGCACTCTTCCTCCGCTCATTTCGATGACATGAGCTCAGACACAGCGACTCCTTCGTATCTCATTCTCGGCGCCGCCGGCGGCATCGGATCGGCGCTTGCGCGTACACTTTCGGTGTCGGGCGCACAGCTATTTCTCGTGGGGCGTCGCGAGGAACCGTTAGCGGCGCTGGCTGCTGAATTATCCGCCGGATATGCCGTTGCCGATGTGACCGATTTCGCCGAGGTCGATCGCGTCGCCGATTTGGCGGTGGCACAATTCGGACGATTGCACGGCGTGGCCAACTGCGTCGGCTCGTTGATGCTCAAGCCGGCGCATCTCACGAAGGCTGAAGAATTTCAAGCAACCATCGCTGCCAATCTGACGACCGCGTTCGGTACGGTGCGATCGGCTGCGCGCGTGATGACGGATGGCGGTAGCGTCGTGCTCTGCAGCTCGGCGGCCGCACGTATCGGACTCGCCAATCACGAGGCAATCGCGGCGGCCAAGGGTGGCGTGCTCGGGCTCGTGTTGTCCGCGGCGGCGACGTATGCGTCACGCGGCTTGCGTGTGAACGCCGTCGCGCCCGGCTTGGTTCGTACGCCGCTCACCGCGCGCATCACACAGTCCGCGCCAGCATCCGAGGCCTCACGCAGCATGCACGCACTTGGACGGTTAGGCGAACCCGAAGACGTGGCTCGCCTGATGGCGTGGTTGCTCGGGCCAGAGTCGAGTTGGGTGACCGGCCAGTGCTACGGGATCGACGGCGGTCTCGGTACCGTGCGGAGCAAGTAACGGCATCGAAGCACATCGCGCTCGTCGTGGGCGCGATGTACTCTGACGCGACTTACTTCGGTGCGACCGCGCCGACGAGGAACGGTGTCATGGTCGGCTGCGGCGAGCCCTCAGCCGGCTCTTCGGTGACCGCGAAGGCGGCGATGCCCTTCACGTCCTTCGGCACTTGTACGTCGTTGAGCAGGCGATGCCCGTCCGGATCCGGGTTGAAAAGCTTGACCGGCACCGGCTTACCGTCGCGAATGAGCCAGAGGCAGTAGGTGCGGTTCGACGCGACCTGCTTGAGGCCTGACGCATGCACCACCGCCGTGCCGTCCTTCACGTTCCAGAAAACCTGCATGCCGGGTCCGGTCGATTCGTTGGCCGCAAGCCGAACGAGCACCAGATCGTTGCCGCCTTCCGTCAGAATGCGCAATGTCTCGTCGCGCGAGGCCAGTCGCGCATCGTTGCGCTTGATGAGCACTGCTTGCTCCTGCACCGTCGACGTCAGCGTGCGCACCTGATTGTTCAGGTCGAAGGCAAAGACTGCGGACGCCGCCATCGCCAGCGTGGTGATGCCCAAGCCCCACCAGACCGCATTACTCGACTTGCGCACCAGCTGCTGCGGAGGATGCACGACGACCCGTTGCGGCGTCGGCGTCCGATTGCCGGCCGATGACGATGACAACAGCTCGAGCACCGGCGTGCTTCCCGCGCGCGACTTCGGTTCGGCCGCGATGCGCGACATCACGCGCGCTTTAAGTGCCGACGGCGGCGTCACGCTGTGTTCGGTGGCGAGGAATTCGACCGCCGCCCGATGCGCTTCGATTTCCGGCGTCAGTTCTGCCGCGAGACTCGGCTCGGCCATCGCATCCCGAAACTGTGCCAGTTCGTCCGCGGTGAGCGTGCCCATGACGAACCCAGGCGCGAGTTCACGCAGGTCATCCAACGTCAGCGGCTTCACGAGACACTCTCCGGGGCGAGCCCAGACAACATGTCCCGCAGCTTCTGCATGCCGAGTCGTATGCGGGTTTTCACGGTCCCCAATGGTTCACGCAGGCGCTCCGCCACTTCGGGATGGGTCAGTCCTTCAAAAAAGGCAAGTTCGATCGCGCGGCGCTGCGCGTCCGGCAGCTCGTTCAACGCCGTCGCAACCGCCGATGCACGATCCGCATCGTCGACCATAAGGTCCGCACTGCGGAAGCCTTCACCCATCGCCGCGGGTGCATCGAGTTGCGTCGCTGCGGTCTCCGTCATTTTTGCCCGACGACCGCGCGCCCGGATGAGATCGAGGGCGCGAGTCCGCGCGATCGTCGTCAACCAACCGACGACCGAGCCACGCGACGTGTCATATCGGACGGCATCACGCCACGCCTGCGCGAATGCTTCGAGTACGACTTCTTCGGCATCGGCGCTCTCGCCGACCATGCGCAACGCGAGGCCGTACATCACCGCGCTGTGCCGGTCGTACAGACGAGATGCGGCACGCTCGTCGCCGCGCGCCATCGCGGCTACCAGCTCCAGATCCTCGCCGGAGGCGTTCGGAAGAAGATTCACGTATGCAGACAGGGACCGATCCAGACGCAAGCCAACCGGCCTGCGTACGAGCTGCGCAACGTACTGCGCGCGCGCTCCGTGGAACAGGTCGGAGACGGGCTGTACTGCGACGGAGGCGGAGGAGATCTGCATGAAGTCTGGAAGGTCTACGCCGCCGACCGTCCAGCAGATCTACACAGCTGAGTCTGCCGCTTTTAGTACGTTGTTCGACATCACCAGGAATCAGCCTTCGACTCGGCCAGCTCTTCACGCAATTTGATGAAGCTGTCGTAGCGACCGCGGCTCACAACGCCGCTGGCAACGGCGTCCCGCACCGAGCAGCCGGGTTCGACCAGATGGGTGCAGTCGGCGAAGCGACAGGTGTTGAGCAACGGCCGGAGTTCGGGGAAGCAATTCCCCAGTTCGTCGAGCCCGATGCCCCAGAGGCCGACTTCGCGAAGCCCCGGGGTATCGGCAACGAATCCGCCTCCGGGCAGCGCGTGCAACACCGCGCCCACCGTCGTGTGGCGTCCCTTGTTCACGCTTTCGCTGATTTCCGCCGTGCGCAGATCGAGCCCGGGAAAGAGCGTGTTCATCAGTGACGATTTGCCCACGCCCGACGGTCCGGTGAGTGCCGAGTTTCGTCCACCGACTTCATCACGGAGCGCGTCGAGGCCAACACCGGTGCGCACACTCGTGAGGTGCAGCGGATAGCCAGCGTTCGTGAACTCCTTGAAGCGAGCGCGAATCTCTGCGTCGCTCGCGAGTTCGCACTTGTTGATGACAATGCGCGCCGCGAGCCCATTCGCTTCGGCAATGACGAGAAAGCGATCGAGCATGCGCGGATGCGGCTCCGGCTTGGCCGCAGCAAACACCACGAGCACTTGATCGAGATTGGACACGACAACACGTTCGCCACGCGCACCACCGGGTGCGCGGCGCGCGAGTTTGCTGCGTCGCGGATGAATCGCATCAATCGCCCACGACGTGTCGCTCGCATCGCTATTGATCGTGACACGATCACCGACAGCGAGTTTGAGTGGGCGTTCCGTGCCATCGAGTCGGCCCACTTTCCGCATCGTTTCGCGTTCGCTGTCCTTCTTCCCTTCGCGCCCGGCGTCGTGCTTGAGACGTCCGCGCAGCGACACGTCAAAGAGATCGCCATTGTCGGTACGCACTTGATAGACGCCACCGGTGCCCTGCATCACCACGCCTTCACGTTCACTCACGCGTCGTTCTCGTCATCATTGCGCGTTGGTGACACGTGGGAGTTTGCTGCGTTCGCCGCGCGAATGAGTCCATCAAGCGTCGCCTTCACGGTACCGAGCTGCATTGCGCCGAGTTGATGTCGGACCACGGCTTCGCTGGAGCCCGCAAAGAGAAATGGTGACTCGAGATGCCCCTGCACTTCGGGTTCGCCGCGTCCCCAGCGCACGAAAAACAGATACGCTCCCCACGGTGCCGAACGATCGCCAGTCGTATCGGTGACGATGTCGGCGGAATACGAGAGCCCATCCACGCCTTCGAATGCGGCAGGCCGAGCATGCACCGCCATGTAGCCCCCCAACGTACGTTCGTCGCCCTTGGTGGGATCGGCGGGCAGATGCTGCCCCGAGTGCTCGCTCAGTGCGCCCCAGTGCGCGAATTCTCGCGCGCGTCGCTGGATGATGCGTTCGACGATCCGTTTGAGGCGCCATTCTGCGTCGACGAGGAGCCACCGAGCATTTCCTTGACGATGTTACCGGTCATGAACGCGAGGTTGGCCGGCCGTTCGGCAAGTCGACGCATGAGATACGGATACCACTGCGTCCCGAAGGGCACGTAGACGCGAATGCGATAGCCGTCGCGCACGAGCTGTTCCTGCAAGTCACGTCGTACACCAAAGAGCATCTGAAATTCAAACCGATCGGCCGCGATGTTCTTTTCTTTCGCGAAGCGCTTCGCTTCAGCGATGATCACTTCGTCGTGCGTCGCGATCCCGGGATAGCGACCGAACTCCATGAGCCGATGCATCGCAGCGACGTAGTTCTTGTCGACGTCGGACTTTTCGGGGAATGCAACATCAGGCGCTTCGAGATACGCACCTTTGCAAATACGCACTCGGCACTGCAACCGATTGGCGCGATCGACATCAGTCAGCGTCCGACGCAGCGCGCTCTGCAGCACGATGCCGACGTTGTCGCGATAGTCAGGGTAGAGCTGTTGTTCGAAGGTGTCGAGCGTGCGATCGGTGTAGGCACTCGACTCCATGTCGAGTCGCACGAACGAGTCGTATTGTTTGGCGCGATCGAGCACTTGTCGCACGACGTCGAGCCCGAGCGTATCGGAGATGTCTTGCCCGAGCGCGGTGAGCTTGACCGACACGTTTGCGTTGAGCTTGCGCTGGCTGATCCGATCGAGGATCTCGAGATACTGGCGACCGGTGCTGCGCGCTTCGGCCTCGTTGGCGACGCTTTCGCCGAGCAAATCGAGCGACGCACTGATGCCTTTGGCGTTAAGCGACTCGACCGCATCGAGCGCCGTTGCAATCGTTTCACCGGCAACGAATCGCGACGCCATTTTACGGGCGAAGCCGACGTTCCGAATAAAATTGAACACGCCTTGCTGGCGTGACAGATACAGCAATGAAGTACGAAACATGAGGTGCGGAAATGGTACGGACGTCCGTGCCGAGCGCGGCTCTCGCGAATGCCCTGAAGACGCGACGGCCTCTGACTTGCCGACCGTCCTGCTCGATGAATATAGGCGGAGGGGACCGCTTACGAGAGGTTCTCGGCGTACTGGCGACGGATCTGCGCCACGTGCCGCCGCTCATGCATGGACATGACCAGCAGCCACTGATAGCCGTCGAGCGGACCGAAGAGCGGATGTGGATGCGAGACCGTCCCTAACGCGAGCCCAGAACCTTGGATCAACGCGGTGACGAGACGTTCGCGAATGGCTTGCAGACGTTCCATCGAGTCGGCGACTGTCTGGTCACCCTTCGGATGCACCTGCGGCGGGGCCTCGATGCGCCGGGTCGTATCGTCGATTGCAAAGCTATCGAGTGCGTGCAGCACCGAGCTCGAGTCCGTCTCGAACGCACCAGCCTCCTTCGCTTGCTTCATGAGCTTCGAGATGAGACGTCCGCCGCCATCTTCGACAATGCACAGATGTTCGAGAATCTGCGCGACGGTCCACTGGCCGTCCGGCATCGGCATGTCGCGCACGCTCGACGGCAGCGCGTGCACCACGGCGAACAGTTCCTTCCGCGATTCGGTCAGTTCGTGCAGAAGTTCGGCAATACGAGGATGCGGGGCAGCGGTCGTGGCGGACATGGCAATCTCGGTCAGGCCGGCGTACCGGCGTCAGGATGAAAGGTCGTGCCCGCGGCGGCCAGCGAACGCAGCAGTGGCGACACAGCAAAGCGTCCGGGAAATTGCGCATCGAGCGCGTCAAGTTGCCTGACGACGACGGCCGCCCCCAAGGCATCAAGATAGCGAAACGGGCCACCACGGAACGGTGGAAACCCGATCCCGAATACCGCGCCGATGTCACCGTCGCGAGGCGAGCGGATAATGCCTTCTTCGAGGCAGCGCACGGCTTCGTTGAGCATGGGAAGCACTGTACGCTGCCGAATGCTCTCCGCGTCGACAGTGCGACGCGTATTGCCGGCTGGTGTCAACGCGTAAATGGCTTCGTCGACACCCTCCCGCGTACCCGCATCGTCGTACCGATAAAAGCCACGCTTACTCTTTCGCCCCACGCGTCCGCTTTCGATGACGCGCTGCAGGGTCACCGACGGTTGCATTCGCGCACCAAACGCCGCGGCCATGATCGGCCCCGACTTTCCGGCGATGTCTAAGCCGACTTCGTCGAGCAGCGTGATCGGACCAACGGGAAATCCAAATTCCGATAGCGCGTCGTCGATCGCTTCAATCGACGCACCGTCGTCCAACAACTTGCCGCTTTCGTTGATGTAGGGCGCCAGAATCCGATTGACATAGAACCCGGGCCCGTCGCGTACGACGATGACCGTCTTGCCGATCGAACGTCCGTACGCCACGACGGTGGCCGTCGTCTCAGCGCTCGTCTCTGGCGTTACGATGACCTCGAGCAGCGGCATCTTGTGCACCGGCGAAAAGAAATGCATACCGATGACACGATCGGGATGTGCCGACGCCGTGGCGATTTCACGAATAGGAATCGTGCTGGTGTTCGAAGCGAAGATCGCGTTGTGCGCGACCGCCTCGACTTGGCGCACGACTTGGTGCTTCACCTGCAGATCCTCGAACACCGCTTCGATAACAAGATCGGCGCTGGCGAATCCGCTGTAGTCGGTTGTGCCGCCGAGCAGCGAGAGCATGTCGTCCATTTGCCCGCGCGTGATCTGCTTTCGCTTACACCGCTCGCGCAGCACGTCTCGCACCGCACGATATCCCGACGCAATGCGATCGAGCGACGCATCGCGCATACGCACGAGTGAGCCATGTTGCACCGCGACCGATGCGATGCCCGCGCCCATAAAGCCCGCACCCAGCAGCCCAAGCTTGTGTACTCGCGCCGGCGTTCCGATCACACCTTCCGGCAGTCCGCTATCGCGCTTGAGCGCCGTCGTGGCAAAGAACAGATATACGAGCTGGCGTGAGACTGCGCTGACGGTGAGTGCACCAAACTGCCGCGCCTCCTCGTCAAAGCCCGCGGCGACACCGTCGGTGTACCCGCGCTGCACAGCGTCGAGGGCAGCGAGCGGTGCGGGATAGCGTCCCTTCGTCTTCTTGAGCACCGTGTCGCGTGCCTGCTTGAAGACGAGCTTGCGGCCGAGCGCATTCTCTTCGAGCAGAAAGGCGCTGGTCGCTTGTTTTCGAGCACGCAAGTTGATCGGCGTACCCGACCCGAGTTGACGCGCGCGTGTGACCGCGATCGTACGCAAAATGGACGGATGTACAATTTCGTGCACCAGGCCGATTTGCAGCGCTTTTTTTGCGCGAATGTTCTTGCCCGTCAACATCATGTCGAGCGCATTCTGCAACCCAACCGTGCGCGGCAAACGTTGCGTACCACCGGCACCGGGAATGAGGCCGAGTTGCACTTCGGGCAGCGCGAGAATCGTTTTCGGATGTTCGGTCGCAATCCGATGACGACAGGCCAATGCGACTTCGAGTCCGCCACCTAGCGCGGCGCCATGAATCGCCGCAACGACCGGCTTCCGCAGTGTCGCGAGTTGCGCGAGTAATCGCTGTCCGTCGCGCGAGAGTGCTTCGCCCTGTGCGGCCGTGGTGACGCGTGAAAGTTCGTCGATATCCGCGCCCGCAATCCACGAATCGGGTTTGGCGCTGCACAGCACGGCGGCGAGCACTGCGTCATCCTGCTCAAGCTGGGCGAACAGTCGCTCGAATGCCGGACCCACGCGCGTGTTGAGCGTATTGACGGGGGAATTGGGTTGATCGTACATGACGATCGCGACACCGTCGTACAGCTCAGCGACGAGTCCGACGGCATCATCGCGAAACCACGTCGGCGAAACCGTATTCGGCGCACTCATGCGCGCTCCACGATCATCGCGTGCCCCATGCCGCCCGCTGCGCACACGGTCAGCATGCCGAACTGTTGCTGTCGCCGTGCGAGTTCGTTGCACAACGTGATGAGCACGCGTCCGCCCGTCGCCCCAAATGGATGCCCAATCGAAAGCGAACCACCCATGACGTTGAGACGCGCCGGATCGATCTCACCGGTGGCGCGTGCAAAGCCTGCGCGCGCCGCCCATGCATTCGACGCGAGTCCCTGAATGTTGCTCAGCACCTGTGCGGCAAATGCTTCGTGCATCTCGACCAGGTCGATATCGTCGAGCGTCAACCCGGCGCGTTGCAACGCAACCGGCGCCGCGATAACGGGCGCTTGCAGCAGCTGTTCACCCGGGTCGACCGCCGCGTACGCATACGAGCGAATAAAACCGAGCGGGGTGTAGCCCAGCGCGCGTGCACGTTCCTCCGACATCAGGAGCACGGCCGACGCGCCATCGGACAGAGGCGACGCGTTACCGGCCGTGACGGTGCCGTACTGCTTGTCAAACACTGGCTTGAGGGAGCCAAGCTGCGCGAGGGTAGAGTCAGCGCGAATGCCGTTGTCTGTCGACTGCATGTGCTCATACGCAGGTGCAATTGGTACCGGCACAATTTCGGCGACAAGCCGACCGTCAGCGGTGCCCGCGGCCGCCTTCACATGAGAGCCGAGCGCGAACTGGTCCTGAGCATCGCGCGAGATCCCGTTGAGTTTTGCCATTTTGTCGGCCGACTGCCCCATCGATTCGCCGGTACTCGGCTCGGCAATCGCGGGGGTAATCGGGATCAAATCACGCGGCCGAAGCCGGGCGAACGTCGCGAGGCGCTGCGACATGGTCTTTGCCTTCGACGCCGCGACGAGCACATCCGTCATGCCTCGCGAATGCAGAATGGGAACGTGCGTCAGCGATTCGGCACCTCCGGCAATCGCGATGTCGGCGTGACCGAGCATGATCTGGTCGGCCGCATCGGTGATGGCCTGATTCGCGGAGGCGCACGCGCGACTGACGGTGTATGCCTGCAGCGTCTTGGAGAAGTGCGGCAACAGCGCGACTTCTCGAGCGATGTTTGGCGTAACGACCGATTGCACGACCGTACCGTACACCAACAGTTCTACGGCAGCACCGTCAAGATTAGTACGCTGCATGAGCTCAGCGACGGCAAGGCGCCCGAGTTCCACCGCGGTAAGGTGCTTGAGGACCGTGCCGGTGCGCGCGAAGGGCGTGCGGACGCCAGCGATAATGGCCACGCGACGCGCGGCTCCGAAGGTGGGCATGGCGCAAGGTAACGCGGCGGCCACGGTGCGTCACGAACGAGCGTCCGATGTACACTCTCGACGTCGGGCCCTCTGGCGCTCCTGTCGCCCCGCGAGCAATTCTGCCGTATGTCCGATCGACCTCTCCCGCCTAGCGCGATCTCTGGCCGCACACAGGCCCACGACGCAACGAATACACGCGCGACCTCCGTCAGCGTACGTCGCGCGACACTAGAGGCCCTGGCCACAACATCGTTCGACGTGGTGGTGATTGGTGGCGGCATTACCGGCGCCGGCGTCGCACGTGAGGCGGCGATGGCCGGGTTCGCAACGGCGCTCATCGAGCGCGACGATTTCGCGAGCGGCACTTCGAGTCGATCATCGCGTCTTGTGCACGGCGGTGTGCGTTACCTCGAGCATGGACATCTGGCGCTGGTGTTCGAGTCAAGTCACGAACGTCGCATCCTGCTCGACACCGCCCCGCATCTCGTCCGCCCGCTCGCGTTTACGTGGCCTGTGTGGAGCGGCGCACGCGTTCCGCTCTGGAAGGTGCGCGCTGGACTGACGCTGTATGACGCGCTGTCGCTCTTTCGCAATGTGCATGCGCATGAGTCGCTGTCTGCCGCCGCTGTGCTTACGCGTGAGCCGGCATTGCGGGCGGATGACCTGATGGGCGGCGCACGTTACTGGGATGCTGCAACCGACGACACAAGACTCACGCTGGCGAGCGCCATGTCCGCGCGCGATGCAGGCGCCGTGATTGTGAATCACGTGAGTGTCACGGGCGGTATCCGCGGCGGGGCGACGCGACTCTCAGGCGTGCAGGTGCGCGATGCATTGACCGGCGCTGCGTTCGACGTGACCGCGCGCGTTGTGGTGAATGCGACGGGTCCGTGGAGCGACGCGACTGCCGCGCTCACGGAGACCGAATCTGGCGCGCGCGCTCCCTCGCAAATTCTCGGCTCGGCGGGCGCGCACATCGCGGTACCCCGTCAACGACTCGGCAACAACGATGCGGTGACACTGGTATCGCCGCTGGATGGTCGCGTGATGTTTGTACTCCCCGCCGGCGCGCACGCCATCATCGGTACGACCGAGCGTCCTGCGACCGTCGGTCCGGACAACATTCGGGCGACCGAATCGGAGGTGCAGTACCTGCTGCGGTCGGTGAACGGTTGCTTTCCGCATGCATCGCTGTCGATGGACGATGTCGTATCCGCGTGGGCGGGCATTCGTCCCCTCGCGGCTGTGCGTGCGGGCACGCATGGTGCCAACTCCGCATCGCGCGAACACACGGTGGCGCATCGTGCTGACGGCTTGGTAAGTGTCACTGGGGGCAAGCTGACGACTTATCGTGCAATGGCCGCCGATGTTCTGGTCCACGCGGTCAAAGAAGGCGCGCTGAGCGCACCACGATTCTCGCGGGGTGACAGCGCCGTATCCGCGTTACCTGGCGGCGATGTTGACTCTCTCGCACTCTTGATACGCGAGGTTCGCAGCGTCGTGTCGGATGCACCAGTGGCACAGCGCTTAGCGCAGGCGTACGGTAGCCGATGGCGTGTTGTCTGGCGATACGCGACTGAGCATGCGCAGCTCGCCGAACGCATCGTGTCCGATCTTCCGTACATCGCCGCCGAAGTCGCGTATGCCGTTGACCATGAAATGGCGTGTACGATATCGGACGTGTTCATTCGACGCACACACATTGCCTTTGAGACTCGCGATCACGGGCGGGGCGCTGCGCGTCGTATGGTGTCGATCATGGCAACACCGCTGTCTTGGAGCGACGTTGAAGTTGCTACGCAACTGGCAGCCTACGATCGCGATGTGCAGCGAATCTTCAGTATCGAAATGGCGTCAGTATCCAGCACTACCTTCGCATAGGGGTGAGCATGACATCCGAGTTTGAGGGGAAGGTCGCCTTCATCACTGGCGGCGCCTCCGGTATTGGACGCGCGACGGCGCAACAACTCGCGGCGCTCGGAGCACGCATCGCCATCGCGGACGTACAGATCACCGTCGCTGAGGAGGTCGTCCAGTCAATTCGGGCTGCTGGCGGAACGGCCGCGGCATTTGCCGTCAACGTACGGACCGATGCAGAGATCGAGAATGCCGTAGCGCGCACCCTCACGCAGTTCGGTGGACTCGATTTTGCGATCAACGCGGCGGGTATCGGTGGCCCGGAGTTGCGTACCGCCGAGTATGCGCCGAGCGACTGGGAAACCGTCATCGACATCAACTTGAACGGCGTGTGGCGATGCATGCGGCACCAGATCTCCGCGATGCTCGTGAGAGGCGCAGGTGCGATCGTCAATGTGGCGTCGGTCGCGGGGCTGAGCGGCTTTCCGCGGCATCCGGCGTATGCGGCCAGCAAGCATGGGGTGGTGGGACTGACACGCACCGCCGGCCTCGAATATGCGAAGCGCGGGATTCGGATCAACGCGCTCTGTCCAGGCTTCACGCTGACGCCGATGGTGCAGCAGATGCTCGATGCCGGACTACCGGCTGACGCGCTGGCGTCTCGTGTGCCGCTCGGACGATTGGGCACCGCCGACGAAGTCGCCGCCAGCGCCGTCTACCTGTGTTCGAGCGCGTCGTCGTTCATGATTGGCCACGCGCTCGCCGTCGACGGCGGCCTGACTGCGGGTTAGGTGTTGGTCAGCGCGTGGGCACGAGCACAATTTTGCCATCGCGTTCACCGGATGCCGCTGCGGCGATGGCGTCCTTGATCTGTTCCAACGGATAGGTGGCGTGTACGCGGGCTGACAGATGGCCACTGGCGATGAGCATGGCAAGCTCGCCGAAGAGCGCCTGCTGTTGTTTAACGGTGGAGTTCCGGAACCATTTGGCTAACCAGAATCCGCGCAGCGTCACATCGCGAAAAATGAGTGAGCCCGGGGTGATCGCACACGGGATGCCGCTCATGCCCCCGTAGTTGACCACTGTTCCGCCAAGCGCGACGCTCTGCGCGAGATGCTCTGTCGATTTACCACCGACTGCATCGATGGCGAGGCGGATTTTTGCCTTGGCGGTGGCGAGCGCAATTCGGTTGGCGAGGTCAGGGCCATCGACCAACACGACATCGCCACCTGCGGCTTCGACATCGGCAATTGCACTCTCGCGACGCACCACGTTCACGGTCTTTAGGCCGCGACGCTTGGCGAGTTGCACGAGATAGCCACCAACCGCCGAATTGGCCGCGTTCTGGATGACCCATTCGCCGGCATCGAGCGGCACGATGTCCGACAGGAGGAGCGACGCCGTCGGTGGATTGACGACCAGCATCGACAGCTGCACCGGATCGCCAACATCGGGAAGCGGAATGAGCGTCGCGGCCGGCGCGACCAGATGCGACGACCAGGTGCCTGCCCCGACGGGCAACAGCACGCGCTGACCAACCACGAGCGTCGTGACATCGGCACCGAGTGCCGCGACGCGCCCGATCCCTTCGTTGCCGCCAACGGCCGGCAGCGGGGGCAACATGCCATACTGTCCGGTCAGCGTCAGCACATCCGACGGATTGATTGGTGCGGCGAGCACCTCAATCAGCACCTCACCCGACGTTGGTAGCGGCGTCTCGCGTTCGACACACGAGATTACATCCTGTGGCACAGGTCCACGCTCGACGTACTCGGCTCGTTTCATCGTTCGCTCCGTTGCAGCAAAGAAGGGGCAGTCGCAACCAAAATCGCGACTGCAGGCGCTCGCAGATCAGGACACGTCGTTGGCGTTGCGGTCGTGGATCGTGAGCAGCTCAACGACTGTGAATCGACGCACACTCTTGGGGAGCTTCAGAATTGCCGTCTCACCGACGCCCTTGCCTTGGAGCGCGAGGCCGATGGGCGACGCCATCGTGACATGACCGTCATGCAATTCACCGGCATCGCCAAAGACCAGTTCGTACGTTTCACGCTGTTCGGTGGCCTGATCCTGCACGACGACGCGCGAACCCAGCCCTGCTTTGTCAGCAGAGATCTGCGCGATATCGATGTTCGCGAGCTTGGTCACGCGCTTGGTGAGATCACTGAGTCGCGCTTGCACGAACTGCTGCCGTTCGAGCGCCGCCTTGTACTCGCTGTTTTCTTTCAGGTCGCCAAGTTCGACGGCCTTCCGGATTTCGTTGGGTAAGGTCACGTTGAGCTCGAAACTGAGCGTTTCGACTTCGCGTGCCATCTTGGCGATCAGTTCTTCGAACATCGTCGGTCCTGCTGAAAGAAACGGACTCGGCGTCGCGATCGCGACGTCCAGCCCGGAAATAAATGCAAGCGCCCGACCGTGGTCCGGCCGGGCGCGCTCTGTATGTGAAATATGCCAGACACTGGGCCCGATGCAAGCAGTTCGCCGTTTCGCGAGGAACGAAGGTGGAGGAAGGACGGTGTTTGAACGTGATTGAACGAACCGAGCACGACGATGTGACCGCGTTGCGAATGGACTGGTGGCGCAGTCGCGTGGCCGGATATCAGGTCTATGCGTTTGTGGTGCGCGGCGTGCTGATCGACAGCGGCTTTCCGGGCGCGGCTGAAGATGTCGGGGCGTTCCTGGCAGAGCGTCGAGATGATTCGCGCGTGCGAGCTCGGCAAGCGAACACGCACCGATTTCATCTCGCAAGGCGACTATTCGTCGCGCAACCTCATTCGCGCGGTGTTGCGGCTTGCGCCGTCTGGGCCGCATGCGCATCGATGACCACTTGCGCCGCTTCGGCCGGATCGTCGGTGAGCAGTAACAGATCGAGATCGCCTGGTGAGATCTTTCCTTCACCCGCCAAGCGCGACGTCATCCATCTGACCAGTCCAGCCCAATAGTGTCGACCGAACAGAACGACCGGAAATTGAAAGATCTTCCCCGTCTGAATCAGCGTCAGTGCTTCAAATAGTTCGTCGAGTGTACCAAAGCCACCGGGGAAGATGATGAATGCGTTCGAGTACTTGATGAACATCGTTTTCCGCACGAAGAAGTAGCGGAAGTTGACCAACGTATCGACGTACGGGTTGGCGCCTTGTTCGAAGGGCAGTTCGATGTTGCACCCGACCGAATGCCCACCACCCATCTTCGCGCCCTTGTTTGCCGCCTCCATGATGCCAGGACCCGCACCGGTGATAATCGAGAAGCCGGCGACGGCAAGCAATCGCGCTGTCTCACAGGCGGCGGCGTATTGCGGATCGTCGGGCCCCGTGCGCGCGGAGCCGAATATCGTCACCCCTTTGGTAATGTCAGCCAACGCGTCGAAGCCTTCGACAAACTCAGACGTGATGCGCATGACACGCCACGGATCGCTGCGCGTGAAAGCACCGAGGTCGCTCTGTGGCGATTGCAACAGCTTTTCGTCTTCGGTGAGCGTCGGGAGATCGCGAATGGCTTGGTCGACGATGCGCGGGAACTTGCGACGCACGGCGCGCGCTCCGCTGGAGACAAGCGCTTCGGCATCGGGCTCGCGTCCTGCGGCACGATGGCCTTCGGTCGTGCGCTCGATCAATCCTTCCAACGATTTCCGTTCGGCGTTGGTGCGGGCGCTCGGCGAGGCTTTCTTACCGGTGACAGTGCGCGGTTGCGTGCGGTCGGCCTTGGTCGACTTGGACGCATCCGCCTTCGACGAACGAGGCGTTTTTGCCATGGTATCTGCAGCAGTTCCGTCAGAGGAAGGAGTTCGACGTGTGCAGTGAAGTGTACGCAAACGCCAAGGTAAAGTGCCACCATCTGGCCGCAGCCCCGCGATCGAGCGCTGCGCGTGACTGACGCACCGCGCGCAGGAGCGCTGCCTCGACTCCTGCTCGTTGTTGCTGATGGCGTACGCCCAGACGTACTGCGCGAGGAGATCGATGCAGGGCATGCACCGGCCATGGCGCGGCTGTGCGAGCGCGGTGGCTTTCACACCGTCACTTCGTCGTTTCCCTCCGTAACCGGCCCGGCGTACGTGCCGTTTCTGATGGGGCGACACGCGGCCAACGTCGGATTGCCGGGGCTCCGGTGGTATGACCGAAGCCGGACGATTCGACGCGCACGACAGAGTTCGCGCAGCTACGCTGGCGTCGATATTTGGCAGCTCGATCATGACGTCGCACCAACTGCGCCTACGCTGTTCGACCTCGCGCAACCCTCGTTGTCGGGTATGAGCATGTTGGGTCGCGGCGCGAGCATTGCGAACGTCGGCCGCTCCTTCGCGTGGAGTGTGCGCGCCGCGCTCCAGCACTTCCGTGGTGATCTCACGGGCTGGCGTCGCATCGAACAAAAAGGCGCGAACGAATTCTTCGCGCATTTTGCGCGATCAGCACCACGCTTCTCGACACTCGCGATTACGAGTCCGGACAAGTTCGCGCACAAACTTGGTGCTGGCGCCGCATTGGTACGTCGCGCGATCGGCGATGTTGATGTGGCGATCGCGCGCGCGCAACGCATTGCGTCCGAGGGAGGATGGGGCGAGACGTTGCACGTGTGGGTCGTCAGCGATCACGGACACGCCGATGTTAGCCAGCACGACGATCTGCACGACTGGTTGGAGATGGACGGGTGGCGCGTGATGGCGCATCCGTCGCTGCGCCGACGGAACGCGGATCTCGCGTTGATGGTTGGCGGCAACGCCATGGCGCATCTCTATCTCGACCCGTCACAAACATCTCGTACGTGGTGGCCGGCACTGCAAACACGATGGGGACGTTTGCACGACGCGTTGCTGACACGCACGGCGATCGATTTGGCATTCGTCGCACTGGATGCCGAGACAGTACAGGTTTCCAATGCGTCGCGCGGTGCGGCGACGGTACGTCGCACGGTGCGTGGCGCTGACGAACGATGGGCGTACACGACCCGTGATGGTGATCCGCTTTCGCTCGGCGGTTCGCATGCCAATCTCAATGACGATGATGCGTGGACGCTGTGCGACGCGTCGCCGTATCCCGACGCGTTGGTGCAGGTGCAGGGGCTTGTGACGTCATCGCGGTCTGGTGACATCGTGCTATCTGCCGCGCGCGACTGGGATTTGCGCGTGCGCCATGAGCCGCTGCCGCACGCATCGACGCATGGCGCTCTGCTCCGCGAGCAGATGCTGGTTCCGCTGCTGGTCGATACGCCGACAACGCGACTCCCACAGCGTACGGCCGACGTCATGCCGAGCGTGCTGGACGCACTCGGACTCCCGATTCCACCCGGTTTGGACGGACACTCGTTTCTTTAGGGGCGCGCGGACGCTCGCCGTGCGTTACTCGGTGCGGTTACGGCTCCGCTCGGAATCGAAGCCGTCCGGGTAGCGTTTGCGCAGCTTGTCGATGTTGCGTTGCGCCACATCGTCGAGCGAAACACCGAGCACCGTCGCGAACGCGCCAATGTACCAGAGGCAGTCGCCGAGTTCTTTGATGAGCGCGTCCTGATCGAGCGGCGTGTCGTGAAAGAGGTGCTTCTTGATGATTTCGGCCGTCTCTCCCGCTTCGCCGGTAAGTCCGAG
>JBBQDB010000054.1:0-24098 GCA_038319245.1 Gemmatimonadales bacterium | reverse complement strand
CCGAACGCCAGGATCGCAGCCTGAAAACGGAACTCGAACGCAACACCCCAGAGAAAGCCAACAATCGCTAAGACGCCCCAGCGAGACGTAGTTGGTTCCGGGGAGGGCACTCGGCGCCGGTGGTCGGCCGAGATGGCGACGAGCAAGACGAGGCCAATCCAGAATACCGACGCGGACCAATTCTCTGACGAGGTCCTGGCGTGCAGGTACGGGAGGAACCCGGCTAGTGTGGCCGCCGCAATCGCGAAGTCCTGCTCGCGCGCGTCCTTGAACCAGATCAGGCACGCGCGCGCCAGATAGAGTCCGCAGAGCCAGCCGAGTACGGCGCTGACCAAGCGAAAGACCGCGGCCACGACGAACGGATTACTGATCCCCAATGCGAAGAACGGCTTCCCGATCAGCGCAAATAGCGCGGGCTGCATCCACGGGCGAACCTGCGCCGAATACTCCCAGGGCAACCCGCTTGCCGGGGTGGTGCCCAGCAGCACGCCCGCGAATTCCACCACCTGGAAGTGTTCGTCGTGATGGTGATAGCCAAGACTGATCCACCCAGCCAGCAGATGCACTGCGAGGCTGACACCCAAGTACCTCGTCGCGCGGGCAGAGAACCGCTCGCCCTGGCGCAGCAGGAGAAAACGCACCGGTGACGTGTGGGCAGAGGGAAGGAGGTCGATCGACAGCGGGCGAACATTGTCCGAAACGGCTACAGCGCGGTGTAAAGACTAATTGACAGTTCGCTGCAGCAGGGGCACCTTCCCACACGGCAAGCGGGTGCAGACCAACTATGCTGCTGCGTGGCCGGGAACTCTACGGTGCACGAGGCGTTCGAGCCGGGAGAGAACATGCGCCGTGTCCTCATCCGTTGGATCCAACCGCTTTCTGCTTCGACACTTACCGCGGTAGCTCGCTGAGCAACCCTCTGTCCTGATCGAGTGCCCTGCATGATCTTTCCGTTGACGCGGATGCTGTTCGCCGCATGATGCAACGCGACCATGGCAACGACGCACTTGAGTGCGAGCAGATCACCAGAGCGCACGCGCGTACGTTTTCGCTAGCCAGCCGCCTGCTTCCCACGCAGAAGCGCCGCGCGGCGTTCGCGTTGTATGCCTTTTGTCGTATCGCTGACGATCTCGTCGATCAAGCGGACCATGACAACGTGGCGGCGCTCGCGGCGCAGCTCAAGGAATACGAGCAGCAGCTCCAGGCAGCGATCGCTGGGCAGCCGAGTGGACCGATCTTCCGCGAAGTGGCGTGGGTGGCACGCGCATACAACGTGCCGCCAGCCCCATTGTTTGAGCTTCTCGGTGGCGTCGCGCGCGACCTTGAAGCTGCGGAATACGACACCTGGACATCGCTCGAAGGATATTGCGAAGGCGTGGCGAGCTCGGTCGGCGAGATGTGCACCCATGTGTTTGGTGTACTCGGTGGGCCGCCAATGCGCGAACGCGCCGTCAAGTACGCGCGTACCTTGGGCGTCGCCATGCAGTTGACGAACATTCTCCGCGACGTCGGTGAAGATGCCAAGCGCGGACGTTGCTATTTGCCGGCCGAAGATCTGGCCAAGTTCGGCCTGACCGCGCGCGAAGTGCTGACCAATCCGCAGCTGGCGCGTGATCCTCGCTGGGCGCCAATGATGGCCTACGAGGTGAGCCGGGCACGGGCGCTCTACGATGCGGCGATGCCTGGCATCGCGATGCTTGCGCCGGATGCGCAGCGCTGTGCCGCCGCGTGCGCTACTGGCTATGCCGGCATTCTCTCGGCCATCGAAGCGCAGCAATACGACACGATCTCGACGCGGGCGCGACTCGGTCGACTGGCGCGCGTCGGCATTCTCTGGGACGCGTGGCGGTACCGCGCTGCGCCGCTCGACCTGGAAACCATTGGCGATGGTCCGCGCATTATCTGGGAACCGACCCAGCCCGCGAATCCTGAGACCCTTGTCCGCCTCGCCTGAGGAGGTCCATGTCCATGTCCCACTCCATGACTGATCTGAACAGCTCGGCGTCGCACACGATGGACTCCGAGTCGACGCGGGCGACCTTGCTCCGCGTTTCGTCGCTGGCATTGCTTCTGCACGCCGGGTTGAGCGCGTTTTCCGCGTTCGCCTTTGCGACGTTTCTTGCGCCTCCGACGCCCGCGTGGCTCAACACGCCAGTAAATCTTAAGGTCTACGCCATCGGTATTTCGTATGGTGGGCAGACCACCGTCGTGCTGGGCGCCATCGCGGGACTCGCGTTTCTGGCATACTGCATCGGCATGCGGCGCGCCGCGCTGGTCTTTGCCGTCAGCTTCGTGCTGTCGCTCGTCTCTGAGCTGACGGGCACGAGCACCGGTCTGCCGTTCGGCGCGTACGGATACAGCGATCAGTTGGGCTTCAAGATTGCTGGGCTGGTGCCGTTCAACATCCCGACGTCGTGGTTCTACATGCTCGTGGCGTCGCTCGCCATCTGCGGACGGCTGCTGCCGTCGACCGACGACAACAAGACCAAGTGGTGGTGGGCACTCGTCGGTGGCATTGTCCTAACGGCGTGGGACGTATCGATGGACCCGGCGATGGTCAAGACGAACCATTGGTCGTGGCACGTGCCCGATCTGTCGGGCGCGTCGACGTTTTCTCGTTTCATCGGCACGCCGTTCTTCTTCGGTATGCCGCTCACCAACTGGCTCGGTTGGTTGCTGACTGGCATCGTGGTCGCCCGCGCGATGCTTGCCCTCGTCCCGCCGTCGGTTTGGGCGCGCCAAGTGTCGCCCTCACGACTGCCGCTGGTCCTGTACGGCGTCAACGGCCTGTTGCCGATCGCCATCTGTCTCGCGCAAGACATGGTGCTCGCTGGTGTGTTGGGCACGATCGCGATGGCCATTCCGCTCGTTGCCGCGTTGCGCGCCGAGCAGTCGTCGACCGCGATCGCCGCGCGGACACACAGCTTGAGCGACGTCGCCGTCATCGGCGACTGACACATCCGACCGCGCCGCGCGCGCAACTTCTGCGCGCGCGTTTGCGTTCAATGTCGGGAGTGCCCTGACGGCGTTGCGCACCTCGCATCGCGAGTGTTAACGCGATCGCTCAGCAGACTTTAAAGAGGCGTACATGCGCATTGTCGTGATCGGCAGTGGATTTGGTGGGATCGCCGCAGCCATTCGCTTGCAGGCGCAAGGACACGACGTGACGATCGTCGAGAAGCTCGATAAGCCGGGCGGTCGCGCCTATGTCTTCGAGCAGGACGGCTTCACGTTCGATGCGGGACCGACCATCGTCACCGCGCCGTGGCTGATTCACGAACTGTTTGAACTCGCCGGGAAGCGCACCGAAGACTACGTCAAGCTCGTGCTGCTCGATCCGTTCTACAACATTCGGTTCGAAGACGGCTCGGTGTTTCACTACAACGCGAACAAGGAAGAACTCGTCCGTCAAGTCGGTGAGTTCTCACCCGGCGACGTCGATGGGTATCTGCGCTTCGTCGCGAGCGGCCAAGAGATCTTCAAAGCCGGTATGGCGCTGATCGACAAGCCGTTTCACAACCCGCTGTCGATGTTAAAGGCGGCGCCCGACCTGATGCGACTGCGCGCCGATCGCTCGGTGGCCAAGTATGCCGGCATGTTCATGAAAGATGAGCGGCTGCGTCAGGTCTTTTCGTTTCATCCGCTGCTCGTTGGTGGGAATCCCTACCGCGCCTCGTCGATCTACGCGCTCATTCACACGCTCGAACAGCAGTGGGGCGTGTGGTTCGCGATGGGCGGCACTGGTGCGCTGGTGCGCGGCTTGGTGCGATTGTTCGAAGATTTGGGCGGCACCATTCGCTACGAGTGCGAAGTCAGCGAAATCACGATGCAGCCGGGTGCCAAGCGTACGACGGGCGTGCGACTGGTCGACGGCGAATATCTCGCAGCCGATTCCGTCGTCTGCAACGGTGACGTGGCGCAGTCCTACCGCAAGCTGCTTCCCGCCGCTGCTCGGCCGTCGATGAGCGACAACAAAATCGCGCGCTACAACCACTCGATGTCGCTGTTCGTCATTTACTTCGGCACCGATCGGAAGTACGAAGACATTGCGCATCACGAAATTCTGATGGGCCCGCGCTATCAGGAGCTGCTCGAAGATATTTTTGAGCGAAAGATTCTCGCCGACGATTTCTCGCTCTATCTGCATCGCCCCACCGCCACCGATCCGTCGCTCGCGCCGCCGGGCCACGATTGCTGGTACGTGCTGTCACCAGTGCCGCACCTCGGCGGCAACGTGGATTGGGAGACAACCGCACAGAAGTACCGCGACAAGATCATCGCGTATCTCGAAGCGCGGTACATGCCCGACCTGTCCAAGCACATCGTGACTGAGCGTCGCATCGATCCGCGCTATTTCGAGCAGACGCTCAACAGCTACCTCGGCAGCGCATTCGGTATCGAGCCACGACTCACACAGTCGGCATATCTGCGTCCGCACAACCGTGCGCCGGACATCAGTAACCTGTATTTCTGTGGCGCCGGTTCACATCCGGGCGCCGGCCTGCCGGGCGTGATCGCGAGCGGAAAGATCGTCGCCGACTTGATTGGGGAAGCGGGAGTTGGTGGTCGCCGCGTCGTCGCGAGGGAACCCGCGCTGGTGTAGTCGCTGTGCATTCGCGCCGAGAACGTTGCGGGCAACGACTCGGCGCCCGAGCCCGTTCGGGGATGCCCATATTCCCGGCTGGTGGCCCCAATTAGTTTTCCGACATGAACATCACCATCACTCCTTCTGAGCAGACCGGCATCTCGCGCCGCCTGCAAATCTCGGTGCCGCCCGAAACGGTCGCCGTCTACGAAGACCAGGCGGCGCGGAAGTACGCGACGCAGGTTCGTCTCCCGGGCTTTCGCGTGGGCAAGGCGCCGCCATCGATGGTGCGCAAGCGCTTCGCCGAGCAGATCCGCCAAGAAGCCATCGAGCTCGTCGTCAACGAAGCGTTCAAAGAGGCGATCGAACGCGAGAGCCTCAAGCTCGCATCGCAGCCGCATGTGCACGATCTCAAGTTCGAGCCGGGGCAGTCGCTCGAGTTCGAATTGCATTGCGAGTTGCGTCCAGAACTCGCGCTCAACACCGTTGAAGGCTTCTCCATTTCGCGTGTGGAATCGCAGGTCACCGACGAAGCGATCGAGGAACAGTTGGAGCGTCTGCGCGAGCAGAAGGCCGACTGGACGCCGATCACGGACAAGCCGGCCCCTGGTGACATGGTGACCGTCATGCTCTCGACGGCCGACGCGACAGGCACCTTGCCGCCGGCCAAGGAATACCGACTCGTGCTCGGCGGCGGTCAGGCCGTGCCGGGGATCGAAGAGCTGATCATGGAAGCGAGCGAAGGCGAGACGGTCGAGCGCCCGGTGCGTTGGCCCGATGACTTTCCGGACGAATCGCAGCGCGGTACCACCAAGCTCGCGCGCGTGACGCTCACGGATGTGAAGCGGAAGTCGATGCCCGTGCTCGATGACGCGTTCGCGCGTGAGATCGGTGATTTCGATACGATCGATGCGCTTCGTGCGGCCGTGCGCAAGGATATGGGCGAGCACATGACGCGCGATGCCGATGCGAACGTGCGCGGTCAAATCATTGAGAAGATCGTCGAAGCGAATCCGTTCGACGTGCCGGCCAGTTGGGTCGCGCAGCTTGTCGACAGCTACATGCAGATGTACGGCGTCCCTGAGACGGAGAAGGAGCGCTTTGCGCAGGAATTCCGCCCGATGGCGGAAGGTCAGGTGCGTCGCGATCTCATCGTGGACACGCTCGCTGAACGTGAGTCGTTGACCGCGAGCGCGTCTGATGTGGATGCGCGCATCGAAGAGATGGCCAAGGCTCGGAACGTCGACCCTGGGCAGGTGTACGCGCAGCTACAGAAGGCCGGTCGTCTTCAGGAAATCGAGCGCGAGCTCACGGAGACGCGGGTGTTCGCGTGGCTGCTGGAACGCAATCCCGTTAGCTCGTCTTGAGCCGACCGGTCCTTCACGAGTCCACCGAAAGAGCGAGGAGTACCATGGCGCTGTACATGCCGTACATCATCGAACGATCGAGCCGCGGCGAGCGGACGTATGACATCTTCTCGCGCTTGCTCATGGATCGCATCGTTTTCCTCGGCACGCCGATCAATGATGACGTGGCCAACGTCATCATCGCGCAGATGCTGTTCCTCGATGCGGACAATCCCGAAAAGCCGATCCATCTGTACATCAACTCGCCGGGCGGCAGCGTGTCCGCCGGCTTAGCGATGTACGACACGATGCAGTTCATCAAAGCACCGGTGCACACCACGTGCATGGGCATGGCGGCCAGCATGGGTGCGTTCTTGCTTTGCGCTGGTGAGGCGGGCAAGCGAAGCGCGTTGCCGCACTCGCGCATCATGATTCACCAGCCGTCGCAGAATGGCGGCGGTGGTTCAGCATCGGACATCGAAATCCAAGCGCGCGAGATTCTGTATCTCCGCTCGAAGATGAACGAACTCATGGCCAAGCACACCGGTCGTCCCGTGGAGCAGGTGGAGCGCGACACCGATCGCGATCGCTTCATGTCGGCCGAAGACGCAAAGGTCTATGGGCTTGTTGACACGGTGATTTCGCATCAGGCGGAGCTCGTCGCCGCCAAGTAGTCGCTGTTTCAGTAGCGGCCAAATTGTCACACGGCGGCGGGTCTCCACGGGGATCCGCCGCTTTGGTGTCACACAGCAGCTGCCGATACTCCAAGCCACGCTGCGAATCCTTGGTCGCGCTGGGGTCGCATTCGCTTGATTCTGCGCGGGAAAACGGCTTAACTGTAGCAGACGGTGCGGGTTGGCCGTTGCGCTGCACCCTTCCCGCGCGTCGCCTTCCGCTCCGGATCGACATGTCCCACGACAAGCACCTTCGCTGCTCCTTCTGCGGAAAGTCCAAGGACGCCGTACGTAAGTTCATTTCGGGTCCATCGGTCTACATCTGCAACGAGTGCATTGCGCTCTGCAATGAGATCCTGGCCGAAGATGAAGAGCGCGAGGTTGCCGAAGCGATCACGCAGGTTCCAACCCCACGCGAGATCAAGGGAATTCTCGATCAGTACGTGATCGGGCAGGAACAGGCCAAGAAAGCGCTTGCGGTTGCGGTCTATAACCACTACAAGCGTATCAACGCCTCGAGCAACGCCCGCGAAGACGACGTGGAGCTCGACAAGTCGAACATCCTGCTGATCGGACCGACGGGTACGGGCAAGACACTGCTCGCACAGACGTTGGCGCGCATCCTCGATGTGCCGTTCACGATCGCCGATGCCACCACGCTGACCGAAGCAGGTTACGTGGGCGAAGACGTCGAGAACATTCTGGTGCGGTTGCTGCAGGCGGGCGACTTCAACGTCGCCGAGTGCGAGCGCGGCATCGTGTACATCGACGAAATCGACAAGATCGCGCGCAAGTCGGAAAACCCGAGCATCACGCGCGACGTGTCGGGGGAAGGTGTGCAGCAGGCGCTGCTCAAGATTCTCGAAGGCACCGTGGCGTCCGTCCCGCCGCAGGGTGGCCGCAAGCATCCGCAGCAGGAGTACATCCAGATCAACACGAAGGACATTCTGTTCATCTGCGGCGGCGCGTTTGATGGATTGGAAAAGATCATCGAGGCGCGCACGGGTCGTCGCCAGATCGGGTACGTGGGCGAGAAGGGTGATCCGAGCAAGGTGACGTCTATCGGCAAGACTACGCCCAAGACGCCGTTCGCCGAGGTCGAGCCGGATGACTTGCTGCGCTACGGCATCATCCCCGAACTCGTGGGCCGTCTGCCCGTCTGCGTGCCCCTCGAAGCGCTCGATGAGGATTCGCTGGTCCAGATCCTCAAAGAGCCCAAGAACGCGCTCACGAAGCAGTACGCGCGTCTGTTCGACCTGGAAGACGTGAAGATCACGTTCGAAGAGTCGGCGTTGCGTGCAGTCGCGAGCAAAGCGCTCAAGCGTGGTACGGGTGCGCGCGGCCTGCGAGCGATTCTCGAAGAGACCTTGCTCGACACGATGTTCGATCTCCCCGCGCGCGATGATGTGGTCGAGGTGAAGGTGACCGAGGCCTCCGTCAACGCTGGCAAGCCGCCGCTGCTCGAAATCGCCCCGAAGCGTCAAAAGAAGGAAGCCTGAGCGCGCGCGCTGCCCTGAAGACCGTCGCCGAACGGCTACCGGTCCTCCCGCTTCGCGATGTGGTGTTGTTTCCCCACGTCGCGATGCCGCTGCTGGTCGGCCGCGCGGGCTCTATCGCGGCAGTCGCGGATGCCACCGACGGCACCAAAGAGCTACTGCTGGTCAGTCAGCGTAGCGGCGACGTGCACACGCCAGGCAGCACAGATCTGTATCGCGTCGGCGTAGTCGCTCGCCTGCAGCAGGTCACGCGGCTGACTGGTGGCACGACCAAGATTCTCGTCGAAGGGCTCACCCGTGTGCGGGTGCAACGCTACAGCGCGGTCAAGGGTGGGCCGCTGCTCGAAGCGCGCGTCGTGCCCTTTCCGCTCGAGTGGGGGCGCACGGCAACCACCAAGGCGCGCACGCAGACGCAGGCCGCGGTTCGCCACGCGCTGACGCTCTTTGAAGACTACGCCGGGTTGCAGCGTCGTCTACCGCCCGAAGTCGTGGCCTTGCTCCAGGGGCTCGACGACGAAACACGGATTGTTTTCGGCATCGCTGCGCATATGCAGATCGGCATCGAGCAACGTCAGCGCCTGCTGGAAGCGCCAACGCTGCTGGAGCTCGCTGACCTCCTCGTGCAGCAGCTTGGCAGTGAACTCGAGCTGCTCAAGCTTGAGAAGAAGATCGACGAGCAGGTACGTGGCTCGCTCTTCCAGAATCAGCGCGAATTCTTTTTGCAGGAGCAGCTCCGCGCGATTCACAAAGAGCTGGGTCAGGAAGACGGCGACGAAAGCGAAGAGTTCACCAAGCTGATCGCCGACAAGGGATTGCCGGAACCTGTGGCGGCGCGCGCACAGCGGGAATTGCGCAAGCTTCGCCGCAGCGCGCCGATGTCGCCCGATGCCGCCGTTGCGCGTGGGTGGCTGGATTGGGTGACGGCGTTGCCCTGGACCGCGCGCAGCGATGACACGATTGACCTCGCGCACGCCCGTGAGATCCTCGACGGCGATCACTACGGTCTCGAGGAAGTCAAAGAGCGTATCCTCGATCATATCGCAGTGCTTGGGCGTGTCGGCAAGTTGCCGGGACCCCTGCTCTGTCTCGTTGGTCCACCGGGTGTGGGCAAGACGTCGCTCGGACGCTCGATCGCCCACGCACTCGGCCGCAAATTCGTGCGCATGGCTTTGGGCGGTGTGCGTGATGAAGCGGAGATTCGCGGACATCGTCGCACCTACATCGGCGCTTTGCCTGGGCGCATTCTGCAAGCGATGCGGCGCGCGGAGACGGTGAATCCCGTCATCCTGCTCGACGAGGTCGACAAACTTGGCAGTGACTGGCGCGGTGATCCCGCGGCGGCATTGCTCGAAGTGCTTGACCCCGAGCAACATCACGCGTTCAACGATCACTATCTCGAAGTGGACTACGATCTGTCGCAGGTGCTCTTTCTGACGACGGCAAACTCGTTGCAATCCATTCCTGAAGCGTTGCGCGATCGGATGGAAATCATTCGGCTGCCGGGTTATCTCGAGCCCGAGAAGCTGGCCATTGCGCGTCGCTTTTTGGTGCCGCGTCAGCTCGAAGCGCATGGTATTACGCCCTCGCGCGTCACGATCGAGCCGGATGTGATGCAGGCGGTGGTGCGTGGTTGGACGCGTGAAGCGGGCGTACGCGATCTCGATCGACGCATTGCGCGTCTGTCGCGCAAACTCGCGCGTCGCGACGTTGCGGCCGACGCTCCGATGTCTGTGACTATCGAAGATTTGCCAACCATGCTCGGCCCTGCGCCGCACGATCACGAGGAGCACGGCCTGCACGATCAGGTGGGCGTCGCGTCGGGATTGGCGTACACCAGCGTTGGTGGCGAACTGCTCGAAATCGAAGTGAGCATCGTGCCGGGTCGCGGGCGTCTACAGCTCACCGGTACGCTGGGTGACGTGATCAAGGAGTCGGCAGCGGCCGCACTCAGCTACGTGCGCTCACGCGCCAATGCGCTCGGGCTCAGCACCGATTTTTATCGTACGCGTGACATCCATGTGCATCTGCCTGCGGGTGCCACGCCCAAAGATGGTCCATCAGCCGGTATTGCCTTGGCGACGGCGCTGGCGAGCGCGCTGACCGGCATTCCGGTGCGCGGCGATTTCGCGATGACGGGTGAAGTCACGCTGCGCGGGCGCGTGCTGCCGATCGGCGGTATTCGCGAGAAAGGCGTCGCGGCGCATCGGCATCGCGTGGCCCACGTCATCGTGCCGCAGGGCAACGCAAAAGATTTGGCGGAGCTGCCAGAAGATGTGCGGAATCAGGTGACGTGGCACGCCGTTCGCACCATGGACGAAGTGCTCGCGCTCGCGCTGCGTGATCCGTTGCCCGAACCGTTCGTCGAGGCCATGACGCTCACAGGGACTGCGGAGCGTCCAACGTGACGGCCGCCGATTCGATCGAGCCCACTGATGCGACGGGTGCGACGGATGCGACGGGTGAGGACGCAGTACGCGCGGTCGATCCGCTCGTGATCAAGTCCATCGAGTTTCTTGGTCCGATGGCCACCGCAGGTGGCTGGCGTCCACCGGTCGACCTGCCGGAGATCGCGTTCGCCGGACGATCAAACGTGGGCAAGTCGTCGCTCCTCAATCGCCTGATGCGGCGCAAGTCGTTCGCGCGCGTGAGCAACACGCCCGGGCGCACGCGCGAGATCAACTTCTTCACGGTCAACAACACCTTCGTGCTCGCTGACTTGCCGGGCTACGGCTACGCGAAGATCTCGAAGGCGCGCAAAGCCGAGTGGCGTCCGCTGATCGAAGGGTATCTCGCGGAGAGTCCTGTCCTTGCCGGTGTCGTACTCTTGCTGGACGTGCGACATGATCCGACCGACGATGACCGCGTGATGCTCGACTTCCTGGCCGAGGTTGGCGCACCGACGATCGTCGCTGCGACGAAGGTGGACAAGATCAAGCCGATGGCAGCGATCGAGCGGATTCATGCGTTGGCAAAGCTCGTCGGCCTCGACGCGGAACAGATCGTGCCCTTCAGTGCTCGTACTGGAGCCGGGCGCGACGAATTGGCGTCCGCGTTGGTGGAGTTGTTGGCGATGCCGGATTGGCGGAGCGTCGAGGGGTAGTGCACCGGGTTCACAGGGAGCGGCGCATGGATGCTGGTACCGAGAGTGCGCCAACGCGTTGGAACGCGACTGGCATGCCGATTTTGCTGGTGCTGAGCGTGTTCACCAATCTTGCGCTCGTATCGAGCCGTGCGTCTGCACAGGTACCGCGTCAACAAGTCTCGGGCTCCGCTGCAGACACGCTCGATCCGAATTTTGTGCCGGCTGGATTCGGGTCGCTGCGGCAAGACGATATCGCCATCAAGGTGGCACCGACGAGCGGCTTGCAGGTGCGCGCGATTCCGCTGGACGAACGCATTTTGCGACTGCTCAGCCCTGATTCGTATCGCTCTCTGCGCGACCTCGCACGCAGCAAGGATCGTGAAGTCAACGCGGTGAAGGATCGGACGCGTTTACCATCGTACTCGCTGTGGTACGTCAGCTTCTACGCGCTCGAGCAAGGCGAGACACGCTTCTCGCCGCAGGAGTTCGTCATCAACAACGTTGGTCGTGATTTCCGTCCGATCGACGTCGTGCCGCTGTCGCCAGGCTTTGGCGAATATCGATTGAAACAGCGCGAAGTCCAGTCGGCGCTATACGTGTTTGATGGACAGATCGACTTGAACCAACCGCTCACGGGCGCGATGGAAGGCACGCAGAGTGCTACGGACTGGACGCAGGTGCTCGAGAAGGTCGATCGGGAACGTGCACTCGTTCGCTCACGCGCAGCGGCCAAACAGAAACCGCCGGCGTAAGGGATCGAACAAGTAGGCGAGTGAGTCGTCCGAGTCCGCTACGCCGTGATTGCGTGTGGTACTATTTGCTCAGTTCGCGAATCCAGATATTACGAAAATTGATCGACGGGCTCGGATCGCCGTGCGCCTGCAGGAGAATCGGCAATGCGCCGTGTGCGACGTACGACGGCGCGCCGATGTAGCGCGTAAAGCCTTTGAGCGCCGTATGATTTTGCACGAGCACGCCGTTGTGCATTGCCGTCACGTAGGCCGGAGACTCGAGCGAGCCGTCCGCCTTGAAGCGCGGGGACGTCCACACGACGTCATACACCTGCCACGCACCCGGTTGCTTCATCGCGTTGACGAGTGGCGGCGTCTGCTTGTAGAGACTCGCGGCTTGCCCGTTCACATACGTCGTGTTCTCGTATGAATCGAGAATCTGCAACTCGTAGCCATCTTCGCCGGTGTAGCCCAAGTACAAGCCGCTGTTGCCGCGTTCCTGCCCGACAAACTTCGTTGCCGCCGGCACGCTCCACTCGATGTGAATTTGATAGTCGCGAAATGCACGCTTGGTCATGATGTCACCCGCGGACTTCTTCACCGTGACGATGCCATTGGCGATCGTCCAACCAGCCGGCGACTTGTCTTTTGCGCTGACCCACTCATCGAGCGACGCACCGCCAAAGAGCACGATGGCATCGCTTGGCGCCGCGGCCGTCGTTGCACCGGGCGTGATGATTTTCGGCACCGGTGTCCAGACTTCGGTGTCTTTGGGATTGCCGGTCGGCTGTTGGGCGAGCAGCACCGAAGGCGCAGCAGACGTACTGAGGGTCAGGGCCGCGAGCGCGAGCAGAGTGCGACGTGACATGAGATTGATCCGAGGTAGGAAGAAAAGAACGGCCGACACGATCACCGCGCGCGCTCAACGAACGCGCAAAACATCCTCGACTGGTCCCGCATCGCCGCTCGCGAGCAGCGTCACGGCGTGTTGCACCGACTCTCGCTCCGTCGGCCAGGCGAGATACTTCATCGACGTGACCGGCGTGCGCCACACGCTTGCATCGTGCTCCACGCCGAGCGTCACCGATGCAGGCGCCACGACGGCGGCGAACACCACCGCCATCTGCACTGTGTCCAACGTCGGGAGGTAAAACGGATGCACACGTACGCTGTAGAGGCGCTGCACCGCGAGACCGGTCTCTTCGTGCACTTCGCGGATCGCTGCATCGGCGGGACGTTCAGCCCCTTCAATGCGCCCGTGCACAATTTCCCATGCGCCGGTGCACCGGGTGTTCGCTGCACGACGCAGTGTTAGTACCCGCCAGCGGTCCCGTCGTCCCATCGGCGCGGGAGCCAGCACCACAACGTCCACCACTCCGATATCAAGCCGAGTCGCGCGCCCGTCATATGAAAGCATCCACGAATGCTACCGAATCGCTTGCCTCACAGCGAGCGCAGCGGCGAACTTGCACGTCGTCTGGGCACCATGAATCGGACCCGGGCTCGACCTCTCGCATTCCTTCGCAATCCCGCCCGTGACATCCCTCGCCGAATTTCGCGCTCAGGCAGCCCACTGCCTTCAGAACGGAGGATTGGTTCCGGTTTGGCGTGACTGCCTGCTCGATCAGTGTACGCCGGTCGCGGCATTCGCCAAGCTGCGTCGCGGACCGTTCGCGTTTTTGCTCGAATCCGCACCGGCGGGCGGCGAAACCTGGGCGCGCTACACGTACCTGGGCACGGAGCCGCGCGGCGCGTGGCGGTTGCGCGACGGCGTCGTTGAAGATTGGTCGGCGGATCGTGGATGGCACGGCGCACGCATGCCGAGCGATCCGATTGCGGACCTGCGCGACCTCGTGCGCGACATGCGCCCCGTCGATGCACGCGAGCTCGGTCCGTTTTGGAGCGGCGCGGTTGGGTTCTTCGGCTACGACGTCGTGCGCCACATCGAGAAGCTGCCGCACGCGCCGCCACGCACGATGGACTATCCCGATGCGTGCTACGTCTTCACGAAGGCGTTGGTGGTCATCGACAACTGGCGGGGTCAAGCGCGCATCATTGTCTCTGTACCAGTGCCCGCCGGCGCCAGCGACGCGCAGCTCGAGGCGCTGTATGCTGATGCCAGCGTGACGCTCGCCGATACGATGTCGCGTCTGTACGGTCCCGAAGTACTCGTACCGCTTGAGTTGGATGCGCATGCTCCGCCGGCGGTCGCGGAGTCAAACTTCTCGCGTGAAGCGTTCGTGCACGCGGTGCTGCGCATCAAGGAGTACATCCTCGCGGGCGACGCATTTCAGGTGCTCCTTGCACGGCGCATGCACACGCCGCTCGACTTCGAGCCGACGGCGCTCTATCGCGCGTTACGTGCGCTCAATCCGTCGCCGTACATGTATCACCTCGTCCTCGACGGTCTCGAATTGGTCGGCAGTTCGCCGGAGCTCTTGGTGCGCGTCGCCGACGGCACGCTGACGGTTCGGCCGATCGCTGGCACCCGACCGCGCGGTAAAACCGCCGAAGAGGATACGGCGCTCGCCGCCGAGTTACTCGCCGACGAAAAGGAGCGTGCAGAGCACGTGATGCTCGTCGACTTGGGCCGCAACGATGTTGGGCGACTGGCAACGTATGGCACCGTGCGCGTAACCGATTTGATGACGGTCGAACGGTACTCGCATGTGTTTCACATCGTCAGCCAGGTGGAAGGTGATCTGCCCGACGGGAGCAGCGCACTCGACGCATTTCGTGCGGTGTTTCCAGCGGGTACGATGTCCGGCGCTCCGAAAGTCCGCGCGATGGAGATTATCGACGAGCTCGAACCAGAGCGACGCGGCGCGTACTCCGGCGCCGTCGGCTACATCGGCGCCGGTGATACGCGCATGGACCTCGCGATCACGATTCGCACGTGTGTCATCGCCAATGGTGTCGCGACCGTGCAAAGCGGCGGCGGTATTGTGCACGACTCCATCCCTGACATGGAATGGATCGAGACCGAAAACAAAGCGCGTGCGGTACTCACGGCGATCGGGCGCGTGCGCGCGGCTGATGCCCAGCGCCGAGCACGTACGACGCGCGCGCGCGACTGATCATGGGTCTGGTTCTCGTGTCACCGGAAGGTGATCGCCTGTTCACGGTCGTTGAGGATGCGGTGCTCGTTGCTGGCCGCGAACTGGCCTGCGCACTACCGATTCTCGATCCGCGCGTCTCGCGTCGGCACGCGGAGGTGCGCTCGATTGCGACCGGCATCGAGATCCGCGACTTGGGCTCACGTAACGGCACTTGGATCAACGGCAAGCGCATTGCGAAAGGACACGCGCGCGTCGGTGACGAGGTCGGATTCGGTGGGGTAATTTTCCGCGTGATGGAGGTCGGCGTCGAACCGATGCCATCGCCGTTGAATGTCGCCGTCACCGATGCATCACCAACGGTGGTGCGCGAACGTCCGATGCCGGCGCCGAACAGTCCGGTCGCCGACGTGGCCGGTCAACGGCTCGCGCAGTTGGTCTCCAGTGCCCAGCGACTCGGCGCCGTCACCAGCGTTGAAGCGATGCTGCGCACCGTGGTCGATGATCTCCTGCATACGTTTGCTGCCGATCGCGTCGCGGTGATGCTGCCTGACGCGTCGGGTGCGTTGGTACCGCGAATCGCCCGGGACCGTCGCGGCGGCAACGTCGAGCGCGCCGTGCCACGCGGCATCGTTATCGGTGTTGCCGAACGAAAGGTCGCACTGCTCACGCACGATGCGCGCGACGACGCGCGGACGACTGGCGAGACCGTCATTCGACAGGCAGTGCGTTCGGCGATGGCCGCGCCACTGCTCGGCCAGGGCGGCGTTACGCTCGGCGTGTTGTACGTCGACAACTTGCATGATACGCACGCGTTTGCCGACGTCGATCTGGACTATCTCGTTGCGTACGCGGGTCTGGCCGCGGTCGCCGCGGAACGCGAAGTGGTTGCGGCACGATTGCTCGAAGCATCGAAGATTCGTCAGAACTTCGAGCGCTACTTCACACCGCAGCTCGCCGAACGCATTGCGCTCGAGAAAGGACAAGTCGCGCAAGGCGGAGATCGCCGGTTAGTCGTCGTGCTCTTCAGCGACATTCGCGGCTTCACAGCGCTCGCGGAGTCGTTGCCCGCGATGGAGATGGCCGCGCAACTCAACGAGTATTTCGAAGCGATGGTGGACTGCGTATTCCGCCATCACGGTGCGCTCGACAAGTTCATCGGCGATGCCTTGATGGCGTATTGGGGAGCGCCGGATGCCTTCGCCGACGACTCCGATCGCGCACTCGCGGCGGCCGTGGAGATGCAACGTGAGCTCGGTCGACTGAATGCACGGTGGCGGCGTGACGGTCGCGCAGTACTCGATATCGGCATCGGTGTGCACCGCGGCGAAGCGTTCGTCGGCAACATCGGATCTCCACGCCGCCTCGAATACACACTCATCGGCGACACCGTCAACATAGCCAACCGGCTCTGCGCCAATGCGGACCGCGGCGTCGTGCTGATCAGCGACGACGTGCGCTCGACACTCACGCGCCCGATGCCAACCACGGCGCGCCCCGATGTCGTCCCCGAACGACGACTTGGCGCACCGGTCACGGTCTGGTCGGTGGATCTGCCGCAGTGACCGCGACGGCCGCGATCGCGGACCTCGAGACCCGGGCAGTCGCCTCCGCCGGTATCAACGCGGATGTCACGGCCTACCACGGCGTCGTCGAGTCGCTCGTCGCGATCGTGCAGGAGTTCGGTACGCTGTACGACTGGGCGGCAGAGCGCCCTCAACCGCGCGCGCTTCGTGGACGCGCGCCGGTGTTCGTGGCGACGCTGCCGGAGCGCGACGACACCGTAGTGGTGCGACATGCGTGGCACGGAGGACTGCTCGCGCCACTTACCGGCGATCAATTCCTCAAGCCGACTCGCGCGCCCATCGAGCTGCGTCACTCCGCCACGCTTCGCGCACTCGGCATTCCGACCTCTGAAGTACTCGGCTTCGCGCGCTACGCCGCGTGGCCCGGATTTCGGCGCGTCGACGTCGTCACGCGATTCATTCCAGATGCCTACGACCTCGGCATGATCGCCGCCGGACTGGCACCGCAAATCGATTGCGACGACGCGCTCGCCGCGACGGTTCGACTGCTCGCGCAGATGGCGGCACACGGCGTCGTACACGCCGATCTCAACGTGAAGAACGTGCTGCTGCGAGCGAGCCCACGCGGCGCGCTCGAAGCGCTTGTGATCGACGTCGATGTCATTGTGATTGATGACGCGCGTGAGCCGAACGACATCATGCAAGCGAACGTGGCGCGACTCGTACGATCGATGCGTAAATGGCGGTCGCAGTTTGGCTGTGACGTGGCGGATACGCGGCTGGCCGCGTTCGCGAGTGACGCGATGGCGGCGACACCAGTGCGTGCGTTGGCGTCTGGCACCAATCGAACCACGTCGTCATGACGAACGTCCCTCCGCTGTCGTCCGCCGCGACGCGCATCGGTATCGTGATGATGAGCGCCGTCGGCGATGCCGTACACGTGATGCCGCTGGTGCACGCGCTCAAGGCACACGCACCACGGGCACGCATCTCCTGGGTACTGCAACCCGGCCCGGCGACGCTCGTCCGCGGCCATCCGCTCGTCGACGATATCGTACTCTTCGATCGCGCACGCGGGTGGCGCGCTTATCTGGACACGCGCGCAGCGCTGGCCTCGCGCGAGTTTGATGTGGTGCTCGCACTGCAGGTGTATTTCAAGGCCGGCATCGTCACCAGTTTTACGCATTCGCCGATCAAGCTGGGGTTCGATCGTGCGCGCGCGCGTGACGCGAATTGGCTCTTCACGACGCATCGGATTCCGCCGCACGCCGGGCAACATGTTCAGGCCCAGTATTTCGAATTTCTTGACGCGTTGCAGGTGCCGCACGCTGCGCCACAGTGGACGCTCGGTCCGTGGAACGACGAGGAGCGTCAGTGGCAGCGCACGTTTCTGCAGCAATTTGACCGACCGATTGCGCCGATTGTCGTCGCGACCAGCAAGGCCGCGAAAGACTGGATGCCCGAGCGGTGGGCGCGGGTGTGCCAGCTGCTGTGGCACGAGTTCGGCCTGCAGCCCGTGTTGGTAGGCGGACGTTCCGAGCGCGAACTCGCCGCCGAAGCGATCATCCTCCGTGAGGCGCCGATGGCGCATTCTGCGTTGGGCAGCGGCCTTCGCAAACTCGCGGGGATTCTCGATGGCGCCGCAGTTGCCCTCTCTCCGGACACTGGCCCGCTGCACCTCGCCATCGCGCTCCGCACGCCGGTCATCTCGCTGCTCGGCTACACCAATCCGAAGCGCGTCGGGCCGTACGATTTTGCGCACGATCTGATGATCGACGCGTATGGAGAGCCCGGTGAAGACTACCCGCTCGACATGACGTATCGCCAGAATCGCTTGCCGAGAATCACCGTGGATGACGTGCACGCGATGTTGCTTCGGTGGCGCGATCGGTATGCGCCAGCTCGACTGCTGGCGCTTTCCGCGCGACGCGACGCCTGACCGCACGGCGGTCGTATCGCGACGCCACATCTCGCGTCACATCGTCAGTCTGCGATCAGCGGTCCGTACGAGTAGTGCAATCCGTGCTCGCGCAACAGCTCCACCATACGGCCAAGCGGCAGTCCCATGACGGCGAAGTAATCCCCGTCGATGCGTTCCACATTCGTCGCGCCAAATCCTTGAATGCCGTACGATCCCGCCTTGTCCATCGGCTCGCCGGTGTCGACGTAGGCGGCGATGCGCGCAGCGTCCATCGCGCGAAAGGTGACAGACACCGATTCAACGCCCGACAGCGTGCGTCCCGCGTGCGTCACGGCGACCGCAGTGAACACCGTATGGGTGCGGCCACTCAAGCGCGTCAACATTTCGATCGCGTGCGCGCGGTCGCGCGGCTTGCCGAGGATATCGCCATCGATCACGACGATGGTGTCGGAGCCGATGGTCACGGCCGTTGGATTCGTCACGGCTACGGTTTCGGCCTTCGCTCTCGCTAAACGCTCGCAGTGCGGGACCGGCGCTTCGTCAGGGTGTACCGACTCATCCACATCGGCGGGCCGTACGTCGTGCGGAATGCCGATGAGTGTCAGCAGATCGCGGCGACGCGGTGACTGCGAGGCCAGAATGACGCGCATAGTCGTGGCTGGGGTCAGATGATCGGAGTGCATGCACGATAAATTACATGCAATCGTCACCGCATCGCAGCCAGCGCGCTTCCGATGCGGAATTGTTCTGTCGTCCGCACGACCCCTCGATCATGTCCGACACGCCGCACTTCGAAACACTGGCTATTCGCACGCAGGCCACGGTCTCGCCTGAACACGAGCATTCCGTACCGCTGTACTTGACGTCGAGTTTTCGCTTCGACGACGCGGAGCATGCGCGAGCGCTATTCGCAGAGGAAGTGCCGGGCAACATCTACAGTCGCTATTCGAATCCGAATACCGACGAATTCGTGAAGAAGCTGTGCCTGCTCGAAGGCGCGGAAGACGGCATCGCGACGTCGACCGGCATGGGAGCGGTGTTCACGGCGCTTGCCTCGCGCGTCAGCAGCGGTGACCACATTGTGTCGTCGCGTGCCCTGTTCGGCTCCACCCACCAAATCTTCACACGGATTCTACCGAAGTGGGGCGTGACAACCACGTATGTCGACGCGATCGATCCGACGTCGTGGGAACGTGCCATCACACCGGCCACCAAGCTGCTCTTTTGCGAAACGCCGTCCAATCCCGGGCTTGAGCTGATTGATCTCGAGCAACTCGGTGCGCTGGCTCGTGCACGCGGCATTCCGCTGATGGTCGACAACTGCTTCGCAACGCCGTACCTGCAGCGACCACTCGCCCTCGGGGCGTCGATCGTGATTCATTCCGCCACAAAGTACATGGACGGACAGGGACGGGTGCTCGGCGGCGCGATTGTGGGGGACAGGTCGCTCATCGCCGACGATCGTTTCTTCGCTCGTCACACCGGACCGGCCATGAGCGCGTTCAACGCGTGGATCTTGTCAAAGTCGCTCGAGACGCTGGCGGTGCGGATGGATCGGCATTGCGCGAATGCGTTAACGGTGGCGCGGCATTTCGAGGGACACGGCGCACTGGAGTCGGTGCGCTACCCGTTCCTACCGTCGCATCCGCAGTTCGTCTTGGCCCAGCGCCAGATGGCGCAGGGAGGCGGCATCGTCGTACTGGTGGTGAAAGGCGGCTTGGAGCGGGGACGGCGCTTTCTGGACGCGATCAAGCTGTGTTCACATTCCGCCAATCTCGGCGATACCCGTACGATCGTGACCCATCCGGCCTCGACCACGCACAGCAAACTGACGGCTGCAGAGCGTTCCGCCGTTGGCATCAGTGACGGCCTGGTGCGCGTAAGCGTCGGTCTCGAACATGTCGACGACGTCATTGCCGATGTCGAGCAAGCGCTCGCGGCCTCAACATAAATGTAGCGGCGACGTATAACCGCTTGACTGGGGTGCGTCCATTCTCGCGTGTAGGATAATGACGGATGGTCATCTCTTTGCGAACGACGTAGTTCGCAGCGCGAACGGGACGAAATCGTTCAAAAAAGTTCGCCGCGAACTAAAATCGTGGGGTTTTCGGACCAGATCACCGTGCAGACGGTGTCAAACTTGCTAGACTACGTGTTAGGCGACAACGGGACGGGAAGGTCTGCGTCCCGTTCGAGCCAAATTGTCACTGGACCGTCGTTGACCAGTTCGACGTCCATGTGTGCTCCAAACTGGCCCGTTTCGACGGTGACCCCAAGCGTCCGCAGCTGCATGACAAACTGGTTATATAGTGGTAAAGCAAGTTCGGATGCGGCGGCGGTCACAAAACTCGGCCGTCTGCCCTTGCGAACATCTGCGTACAGAGTGAACTGTGACACGACGAGCAACGTCCCGGCGCGCTCGATCAGGTCGCAGTTCAGCCGCCCGTCATCATCCGGGAAGAGGCGAAGGCCGATCAATTTGTCTGCCATCCAACGCACCTCGGTATTCGTGTCCGTGTGCGTAAAGCCAACTAGCACCACGTAGCCCGGGCCTATGCGGCCGGAGATCAACGCTGGCTCGCCAGCGACCTCCGGACGAATTCGAACTTCAGCACGAGAGACCCGCTGGAGGAGAATGCGCATGGCGCGATAGTTTCGCCGCAATCCGTCGCTGACGGAAGTGCGGCACCAATGCCAATCTGGACTTCCGTGCAACAACGACTTGCTTTGCAGTTCAACCTCGTGTCGCGTAACAGTGCGACCGATGCAGATACCGCGTTCCTCGACGCATGCGTCGCGTGGCTTGGGCTCGACTCCGGCCAGACGCTGACCTGGGAAACGCCGTCTAATCATACGCTCGACGGCGGCCGCATTCTCCGCTGGGCGCCGTATCGCAAGGACGGTCAATCGCTGGCCGATATCGTGGTCCACGCTCCAGACCCGCTCGATCGGTCGCTGCAGTGGTCCACGCATGTGACCTACGTCGCAACACCGGCGGCCAACGGCACCTCGTTGCGCCAGTTGAACATTCGCGTTGGAACCGACGGCGGCTCGGCGTCTGGAGCCACGCCACCAGTGCGCGCGCCACGACTGCTGCCGGAACTCGACGCACACTTCACGCTCGTGTCCAACGACGGCCCGTTGCAGCATGTGCCGACACAGCTCGAGGCGGGGACGCTCGATGCGTTCGTCCGCTTCGTACTCTGCGATCCGGCGCGAACAATGCCCGTATTGCTGCTGACCGAGTTGCCCGAGGGCGGATACGTGTTGCCCCCCGAGCAATTCGCCGGTGAGCTCTTCGGACTTGGCCTGTGCTTCATGCTCCGTCACTCGGACACGTTCGCGCTCTCCGACGCGGTCGGCGGCCACGCGCGCAGCGTATTCCTTGGCTCCGCGCGAGCGTACCTGCCAGGCTTCTCGCTCGAGGCGGATCCGTTCCAGCATCCGCTGGTGTTGGCTCGGGCGTTGGCGCTCCCTGGCGAACGTCGCCGACTGGTCCAGCGTCTGGCCGAAGTCTCGGTACAACGCCCGCTCACCGAACCGGCGATCGTCGACACGCTCCGCGACGCGCGCGCCGCGGCCTACGGCACGCGCCCGGATGCAGCGGAAGCGTTGCTCGCCACCGAATCCGGCTCGGAGCTCGATCGCGCGCAATTGCTCGCGATGGTGCGCAACTACGAAGAGTCGGTGCGTCAAGCTGAAGGTGAGCTCGCGCGCACCCGGGAGCGTCTGCTCGAGTCACGTCAGTCGCTCGAGGCCGAGCGTGCGATGACGCGTGCGCTCCGCACGACGTTGGCCGCGCTCAAGGAACGGCAGCCGATCAGCAAGCCGGCCAGCGATGCACCGGAGTCGGTGCTCGAGTCGGTGGAGCGCGCTCAGGCGATGTACTCCGACGCGTTGCGCTTTCTGCCGTCGGCATTCAGCTCGGCGCAGGAATCGATCTTCCCCGATCCGGATACGGCCTGGAAGTATCTCAAGGCCCTCGGCGAAGTCGGTCGTCGTCGTCAGGATCGCGCGCTCGGACGGCCGCTGGCCGAAGTGTTCACCGACCTCGGTGTGGACTTCTCGCCCGGACCAAGCGACGGCTCACGCAAGACGCCCTATGTCTTTGCGGACGGTGATCGCGAAATCGAATGTGCGGATCAGCTGCGCAAGGGCAGCAATCCCAACACGTGCCTACGCATCTACTTCACGTCATCCGATGACGGTGGCTTTGTGATCGGACACGTTGGACGCCAGATCGACACCTTGGCGGCACGCGCGGTTTAAAAAGAATACCAAACTGCAGGCCGCGAATGACGCGCTAAACTCGAATCGGTACGAAGCCGATTCGAGTTTTTCGCATCATTCGCGGCTTTCTTTTTGCGTTTATCGCTCGGTGCGCGCTACGGCTGATTCTCGTGGAAGACGACTTTGTCTTCGTGCTGTAGCGCGCGACGCAGCGCCCAATTGTCGGAGAACAGCACCACCGTGTTACCCTTGTGATCGAAGAGTCGCATACGTGACTGACCGCTCGCGACGCGCTCGACTTCGTCCTTCGGGCCGGTGAGCCAGCGCGGAAACCGATACGTCATCTTCTCGAACTTGCACGGCGCGGCGTACTCGTGCTCGAGACGAAACGCCATCACGTCGAACTGCAGTTGACCGACCGCACCAACGATTGGTTGCGAACCTGTTGACGTTTCGGCGAAAAACACCTGCGCGGCGCCTTCTTCTGTGAGCTGACGCAGACCACTGTCAAACTGTTTGCGCTTGAGTGGATCGGCTGGGATTGCGCGTGCGAAATGCTCGGGCGGGAATCGCGGAATGCCCTGAAATTCCATGCCGCCGCTACCGCCGAGTGTGTCGCCGATGCGCAGGTTACCGCGGTCCATGATACCGATCACATCACCCGGCCACGCCTCTTCAATTCCGACGCGCTCACGCGCCATGAACTGCTGTGGCGCCGCGAGTCGAATCGGCTTGCCACTGCGCTGATGCAGCACCTGCATATTCGCCTCGAAGTACCCCGAGACGATGCGCACGAACGCCACGCGATCGCGATGCTTCGGATCCATGTTCGCCTGAATCTTGAAGACGAACCCGGTGAAGTCCTGTCCGAACGCATCAATCGGACCGATGCTCGATTCGCGTGGCCCTGGCGATGGTGCGAGCTCAAGAAACTCACGCAGAAATGGCTCGATGCCGAAGTTCGTCAGCGCCGAGCCGAAGAACACTGGCGTCAACGTACCATCGAAGACGCGGGCGTGTTCGTACTCATGGCCCGCCGCGTCGAGGAGTTCGATATCGCCCATCAATCGATCGAATGCGCTTTCACCCATCTTTTCGATGAGCGCAGGATCGTCGATGCTGAGAATGGTGTCATCGGCTCGCGACGCACCACGGTCGCCACTGCGCTCGAACAGATGGACTTCACGCTTCAGTCGATCGTACACGCCGACGAAGATATCGTTGTCGAAGATAGGCCACGTCGCCGCGAAGCAATCGATGCCGAGGTCCGCTTCGACGTCCTGGATGAGCTTGAGCGGATCTTCGCCGTGGCGATCGCACTTATTGACGAGTGTGAAGATCGGCGTCCGTCGGCGCTTGCACACGTCAAACAGCTGGCGCGTGCGCTCTTCGACGCCGCGTCGATTGTCGAGCAGCATAATTGCGCTGTCTGCTGCAACGAGCGTGCGGTA
>JBBQDB010000053.1:0-24366 GCA_038319245.1 Gemmatimonadales bacterium | reverse complement strand
TCTTCGGCAATCAGCATCGGCAGCATCGTCTTGATGCCTTGTCCAACTTCCGGATTTTTACCAACGATCGTCACGATGCCGTCAGGCGTAATGCGAATGAACGCATTCAGCGACGGATCGGCCGCACCCAAACCCGCAATGCCATTGTGGTCGAGCGCCGCGAGTCCCGTCGGCTCTGAGGCGTTCAGCGGTTCGAAGTAGCTGGCTAACAACACGCCACCGCCGGCGATGGCCGAAACGCGCAGGAAATCGCGACGCGAGACGGGCGACGTTGCGATGTTCGACTTGGTGCTTGCCTTCGTAGTCATCAGCGAAGCCCTCCCGGCGCGCCACTGGTGCCGCCGGCGCGCGACTTGCCACCGTCAGCCATGATTTCAGCGGCGCGATGAATGCCCGCGCGAATGCGCAGATACGTCGCGCAGCGACACAGGTTCCCGGCCATGGCCGTATCGATTTCGGCGTCGGTCGGCTTGGGATGCTTTTGCAATAATGCGGCGGCCGACATGAGCTGTCCGGCCTGACAGTAGCCGCACTGCGGCACGTCGAGCTCTTCCCAAGCCTTCTGCAGCGCGTGAGTGCCGTCGGCGGAGAGCCCTTCAATCGTCGTGATCTCGGCGCCCTGCGCGGACACCGCAGACACTTGGCACGAGCGTGTCGGCTTGCCGTTGAGGTGCACCGTGCACGCACCGCATTGCGCTGCGCCGCAGCCGTACTTCGTCCCCTTCATGTCGAGCGCGTCTCGCAGCGTCCAGAGCAGGGGCGTATCGGCGGGAACGTCGGCAGTCTTGACCTGCCCGTTCACTTTGAGGCGAAGTTTCATCGCGAATCCTTGTGTTGGTTCGGCGCGTGGTCAGGAGAGAGCGACCGCACGGAGCTGCCGGAGCAGAGCAAAGGAAATCTTGGGCCGAGACGGCGCGCAGTCCAGCGATCCGGGGCAGATTCCCTAGGATCCGTGACTTCACCCGTCTCCCAGGTTTGAATGCCGTTCCGCCCGCGCGTGCTGGTCCCCGCTCTGTATGCCGCCACGCTCGCTGTGGGGCTCGTCCTTGGCGGGTGCAATAGTGCCGGAGACCGGCCGAATGCATCGGACGCCGCCCCAGAGGCCTCCAGGCGCCCCAATGTCCAGTCCGACCGTGGCGGGCGCACGGGAGACACGCGCTCGACCACCACCGGTTCGGCGGACGCCAGGACCAGCGGCGAGCGACGTATCCCGTCGCACGGGAACGACACGACGCTCGACATCGCGAGCTGGAACATCGAATGGTTTGGCGACCCGACCAAGGATCCGTCGGACGATGTGCGGCAGGGCGACAATGTGCGCGACGTGATTGCGGGTACCGACGCGGACATCTGGGGACTGGAAGAGGTGGTGGACGTGGCCGCCTGGCAACGTCTGAAAGGCTCGCTGCCAGCGTACGACGGCTTTCTCGCCAACGAGTCGCCAGTCGTTGGTGGACGACGGTTTTACGCCGAGTCGGAGCAAAAGGTCGGCGTGCTGTACAAGCGCGACGTCGTGCGCGTACTCGATGCGAAGCTCATCCTCACCCAGAACAACAACGATTTCGCTGGGCGTCCCCCACTGCAGGTGCGCATGCGTGTGACGCTCAACGGACGAAGCGAAGAGTTGGTATTGATTGTGCTACACATGAAAGCAACGTTGGACGATGCCAGTTGGCGAAAGCGCGCGAACGCGGCTGATGCGTTGAAGCAGTATCTTGATGCGACTTGGTCGCAGCAGCGGGTGTTGGTCGTGGGCGATTGGAATGACGACGTCGATCAATCGCTGACGCGTGGTCGTCCCAGCCCGTATGACAACTTCGTACAGGATGTGGCGCACTATCGCTTCGTCACGGCGGCGTTGTCGGCACGAGGTGTGTCGAGTACGGCAAGCTATCGAGAAATGATCGACCATCACCTCGCGACACGTGCGCTGGCGAACACGGAAATTCCCAACGCGGTTGAAGTGGAGACGATGGATCGTCTCATTCCGAATTACAAGCGCACGACGAGTGATCACTACCCGGTGATCAGTCACTACGTCGTGCCACGAACTCCCTGAGATTGTCAGCCGATGCACACCGCTGAGTTTATAGCAGTTCCGCCTGACGACGTTCGCGGCACACGCCCGCTCGACAGCGCGCTCGATCTATTCGGGATGACGCACATCGGCTTGGTGCGCGAGCAGAATCAGGATCACTTTCTGTTGGCCACGGTGCATCCGCAATTGGTGGTGCACGGTTCGAGCTTGCCCGACACGAGCGCACTGTCAGTGCCGGGGCAACGCTTGGCGACCGTGTTGCTGGTGGCCGACGGTGTGGGCGGCAGTGTTGACGGGAGTGAGGCGAGTAGACTCGCCACTGAAGAAACCATGCGCTATCTGACGTCGACGCTGCGCTGCTATCACACCGTAGGGACGACGAACGATCACCACTTTATGGATGCATTGCGCCATGCCGCACTCGATGCGCATGCGACCGTGCGCGCTGAAGCGACTGAGCGACAGTACAGCGGCGACATGGCGACGACACTGTCGCTCGGCATTGTCGTTTGGCCGTGGTTGTATGTGGTGCAGGTCGGCGACAGTCGATGCTACTGCTACAGCGACGGAGCGTTGCGACAGATTACGCGTGACCAGACGATAGCGCAGGATCTGGTCGACAAGGGCGTACTTACACCGGCGCGTGCGCAGGCATCGCCGCTCAGTCACGTGCTGTCGAGCGCGATCGGTGGCTCCGAGGCTTCACCCGAGGTCACGCGCGTCGATGTCCAGCAACCGGGCACAGTGATCCTCGTGTGCAGTGATGGACTCACCAAGCATGTCTCCGACGACGAGCTTGCCGAATATTTGCGAGTCATGACGTCGTCGGAACAGCTCTGTCGTACGCTGGTTGAGCTGGTGCTGCAGCGCGGTGGGTCGGACAACGTAACATTGGTCGTGGGACGGTCGCTGTCCGGCGACACGCCGTAACCCGCACAAATCTTCACCGTCAAATACGAGTCAACCGTCAATGATGCGGCGCGCATGACGTCGGGGAGCTTCGTGTTCGAGACAGTGCCACGCGTGGTGTGCGAGGACGGGGCGACCGGTCGATTGGGCGCATTCGTGCGCGACTTGCGTGTCACGCACGCGCTGCTGGTCACCGATCGTGGACTGGTGGCGGCGGGCGTAGTCGCATTGGCCGTGGCGTCGCTCGCAGCGGCGGGTGTTGCGTGCACCGTCTATACCGATGTATTGGGCGACCCGCCAGAATCGTGTGTGCGCGACGCCGTACAGCTTGCGCGCGATGTCGGTATCAACGGCGTGATTGGATTCGGCGGCGGTAGCTCGCTCGATGTGGCCAAGCTCGTCGCGCTGTTGGCGCGCAGCTATGTTGCGCTCGAATCGACCTACGGCATAGAGAAGGCAACCGGCGTACGGTGGCCCTTGGTGCAAGTGCCGACTACTGCGGGCACAGGGTCTGAAGTTACGCCGATTGCGATCGTGACCACGCACGCTGGCGTGAAGCAGGGCATCGTCTCGCGGCTGCTCTATGCCGATCTCGCGATACTCGATGCCTCGCTGACGTTAGGATTGCCCACGCGTGTGACGGCGATGACTGGTATCGACGCGATGGTGCACGCGATTGAGGCCTACACCAGTCGGCACAAGAAGAATGCGATGTCGGATGCACTGGCGATCCGCGCCTTGCAACTGCTATCGGCGAATCTGCAGGACGTTGTCACCGACGGCCGCAATCTCAATGCTCGGCGTGCGATGCTGACTGGTGCCATGCTCGCCGGTATGGCGTTCGCCAATGCGCCGGTCGCCGCTGTGCATGCGTTGGCGTATCCGCTTGGTGGACGCTTTCATGTGCCGCACGGCTTGAGTAACGCGCTGGTGTTATTACCCGTCCTCGAGTTCAACTTGCCGGTGGCCGAGACGCTGTATGCGGAGCTTGCGTCTGCGATCGGCGTGCAGGGCACGAGTGGGCGAGCGACCGGTCGCCACTTCGTCGACGCCATCGCGACGATCCTCGCGGACATTGGGCTTGAACGTCGGCTGCGCGACGTTGGCGTGCAGGAGTCGGACTTGGCGCTGCTCGCCAGCGATGCGATGGACGTGCAGCGATTGCTCATCAACAACCCGCGCGACGTATCGTTCGACGACGCGCGCGCCATCTATGCGCAGGTGCTGTGACCATGCGCGATGCCACGCTGGCCGACTTCGCGTACCGCACGTCGCTCGACACGCGGTGGATGGACAACGATGCGTACGGCCACGTGAACAATGTCGTCTACTACAGCTTCTTCGACACCATCGTCAATCGGTGGTTGATCGAGCGCGACCTGCTCTCCGTTGACACCAGCGCGGCGATCGGGCTCGTGGTCGAGACCAAGTGCGAGTACTTCGGATCGCTCGCATTTCCTGATCGCGTATTGGCGGGGCTGCGCGTGGCGCACATCGGGACGAGCAGCGTGCGTTACGAAATTGCACTCTTTCGCGACGCAGCAAATGCACCCGCTGCGGCCGCCGGGTACTTCGTACATGTATACGTCGATCGTGTCTCGCGTCGCCCGGTACCCATCCCTGAACCTGTTCGGCACGCGCTCACGACATTGCGGATCGGCTAACCGCTGGTAGAGTAGGTCGAGTCCGCGACTCCTTCACGCTCTTTGCCCGCGCCATGACACTACGCACGCGTTTACGTCGTCTGCCGTTTTCATTCCGCCGCGCTGTTTCCGGCTTCGCGTTCGCGCTGCTCAGCGTCGGGATCGCGTCACCCGCTGCCGCACAGAAAAATGTGCAGGTCGAACCGACGGTGTTTACACCGGATCTCTCGGCGATCATCGCAGAGAAGCCGAGCGAATTACGGGCCGTGGTGGCGCGCTATACAGCGGATAAGGGTGGCCTTTCGCGGCGATATCGGCAGTCGTACTCGCCCGCGCAGCGACAGGTGATGGACAAGTTTTACGCGGCGTGGCTGACGAAACTTACCGCGCTGGATTTCGCCGCCTTGAGCACCGAGGGTAAGGCGGACTACATACTGTTGCGCGGTAAGATCGAGAGTGAGCAGGCGCAGATGGTCCTCGACGCAAAAGTTTGGAAGGACATCGCGCCGCTGATGCCATTCGCTGATACGGTCTTCGCGCTTGAAGAGCATCGCCGCGAAATGCGCACGATGGACCCGCAGGTCTCTGCGCATACGTTGGAACATGTTGCCGCGATGGCGAACGCGGTGCGGGCCAAGCTCGATAGCCTCACCGGGCGCGACAGCACGAAGCCCAGACCAAGCAAGGTCGCGGCGTATCGTGCGGCAGAAGTGTTGGTGCAGGTGCGCGCGACGATGACCGGTTGGTACAAGTTCTACGATGGCTATGATCCGCTGTTCACCTGGTGGACGCGCATGCCATTTCGGTCGGCCGACACGGCGATCGTTGCGCTGACGCGGACGCTGCGCACACGCATCGTTGGTATCAAGCCTGGCGAGGACGATCCGATTGTTGGATTACCGATTGGGCGTGAAGCGATTCTCGCCGACCTGCGTCACGAGATGATTGCGTACTCGCCCGAAGAGCTGATGGCGATCGCGCAGAAAGAGCTCGAGTGGGGCGAATCGGAGATGAAGAAGGCGGCGCGCGAGATGGGCTTCGGCGACAATTGGAAAGCTGCCATGGAGAAGGTGAAGCAATCGGCAGTGCCGCCCGGAGAGCAGATCAATCTCGTCCGCGATCTCGAGTTCGACGGGCTCGAATTCCTCAAAAAGAATGACCTGATCACCGTGCCGCCGTTGGCGCAGGATATCTGGCGTATCGAGATGCTCTCACCCGAACGTCAGAAAACGAGTCCGTTCTTTCTTGGCGGCGAAGTGTTGCTGGTGGCCTATCCCACCGATTCGATGGCAGATGATGACAAGCTGATGGCGATGCGCGGCAACAACCCGCACTTCTCGCACGCCACGGTCTTTCATGAGATGATTCCCGGACATCATCTGCAGGGCTTTATGAACGCGCGCTACGACGAGTATCGCAACGAATTTCGTACGCCATTTTGGACCGAAGGAGGCGCATTTTACTGGGAGACGATTTTCTGGGACTTGGGCTATCACGCAAAGCCGGAAGATCGCATCGGTGCGCTGTTCTGGCGTATGCATCGCGCGGCGCGAATCATATTCTCACTCAATTTCCATCTTGGTAACTGGACGCCGCAGCAGTGCGTCGAATTCCTGATCGACAAGGTGGGACACGAGCGTGCCAATGCCTCGGCCGAAGTGCGTCGCTCATTTAACGGCAGCTACGGGCCGCTGTACCAAGTGGCGTACATGATGGGTGGTCTGCAGTTCCGTGCGTTGCATCATGAAGTGGTGGACGGCGGCAAGATGAAGAACCGCGCGTTCCATGACTTCATCTACACGCATGGTACGATGCCGGTGGAGATGGTGCGCAACATCATGCTCAAGCAACCGCTGACTCGCGACTATCAGGCGCAGTGGAAGTACGCGGCGACGCTGCCCCCGCCGGGCGGGAAGTAAGGGCCGCCTCAGCGCCTACCGCAAATGCGGTTCGTCCGGCGGGGCGTCACCCGCCGGCGGCTCGTACGCAAAGGTCAGCACCATCGCGACGATCCAGCCAATCAGCGTCCAGCCGAGCAGCAGGTTGATCAACGTGATGCGCCAGCGACGACTGCTGCCGCGCGCCCACGCGAGGAGCGTCGGCAGTACGTAGACCGCGCCTCCGATAATCACCATCACCGTGATCCGCGAGAAGCCGTCGGTGGATTGCGTGACGACATCCCGCATCGCGTTCTGTATCAAGTCCGGCATTAGCTCTGACAGTCGGGGTGCTCTGGCGCGCACGTGCACGAACCTGCAAACTGGCCGAGGGACTGCCTGCTGTCAGGCCCTGTGTTCTTCCTCAACGCCGTGTGGAGCGTTGCCATGCACCGATCGATTCGCTCTCGACTTCGCCTCGCGATGGTCGTATCCACCCTCGCGGGGAGTGCCTCGTGCGCCAACGACGAGCCCTCGGCCGAAGCAGTTGCCAAGCGGCCATACGACGTGGTGATCTCGAACGGTCGCGTGGTCGATGGAACAGGGAGCGCCTGGTTCTGGGGCGATGTGGCGGTTAGCGACGGACGCATCGCGCGGGTCGCCCCACGAGGCGTGCTGGCGATGGCGCCCGCGATGATGCATGTCGACGCGCGAGGCCTCGTGATCGCGCCTGGCTTCATCGACATCCAAGCCCAGTCGTACACCAACTACATGCTCGGCGACGGAAAGGCGCTGTCGATGGTGACGCAGGGGATCACGACATCGATTCTTGGCGAGGGCGACACACCCGCGCCGGTCAACGACAAGACGCTCGCGCTGGTGACTGATACGGCGATGAAGCGACTCTCCGCGCAGTTCACAGGCGCGCACGGGTTCGCGCAGTGGATCGACTTCATGATCTCGCGCGGTGTGTCGCAAAACGTGGGATCGTTCGTGGGGGCGGGCACTGTGCGTGTGTTTGCCAAGGGCGGCGCGATGGGCGATGCAACACCCGCCGAACGTGACACCATGCAGGCGATGGTCGGACGTGCGATGCAGGACGGAGCGTTCGGCGTGGCGAGTGCGCTCATCTATCCGCCGAACAGCTACGCGAGTACCGACGAGCTCATTCAGATCGCAAAGGCCAGCGCACCGTATGGCGGCGTGTACATCTCGCATATGCGATCGGAAGGGAACCAGTTTCTTGAGGCGCTCGACGAAGCAATCCGCATTGGTCATGACGGCGGAGTGCCAGTCGAGGTGTATCACCTCAAAGCGAGCGGGCCGCGAAACTGGCCCAAGATGGCGCAGGCGATTGCGAAGATTGATTCGGCGCGCCGCGCTGGGCAGGATGTGCAAGCGGACATGTATCTCTATCCCGCTGGTGGAAACAGTTTTTCGGCGTGCATTCCACCCAAGTATGCCGCCGACGGGAAGCTGCTCGCGAATCTTGCCGACGCGACGCTGCGACCACGCATCAAGACCGAGCTGCACGACGAGAAAGCCGGCTACGAAAACCTGTGCCTCATCGCCGGCCCGGAAAACGTGATGGTGATGGGCTTCAAGCGACCGGAGAACGCGCAGTACGAAGGCAAACGCCTGTCGGAAATCGCCACGGCAATGAAGAAAGACTGGGCTGACGTCATCATCGACCTCAACGTCGCGGAACACGCGGAGCTCGGCGAAATCCTGTTCCTGATGAGTGAAGCGAACATCAAGCTGCAGCTACAGCAGCCGTGGATGAAATTCGGCACTGACGCCGACTCGCAAGACCCCGCGACGGCGAAAGGCATGACGCATCCACGTGCCTACGGCAATTTCCCACGCCTCTTCGGCAAGTATGTGCGCGAGGAGAACGTCCTCACCCTCGAGGATGCCGTGCGCAAAGCGTCGAGCGCCGTCGCGACACGTCTCTCCATCAACGATCGTGGCGAACTCAAGGCGGGGATGCGCGCCGACATCGTCATCTTCGATCCCGACATCATCGCAGACAAGGCAACGTTCGACAAACCGCACCAACTCTCGGTGGGGGTACGTGATGTCTTCGTCAATGGTGTCGCGGTGGTACGCGACGGAATGCACACCGGGGCCAAGCCCGGTCAAGCGGTGCGTGGCCCCGGATACAACGAATCGTTCAAACCGTAGCGTCAAACTTTAGTGCGATCTACTGTCTCAGCAAAAACGGTTATGCGGCGGCGAGTTTCCCGGTCGAACGCTCCTGAATCGCGGTCCTGAGCAGCCCGTACGCGGTATACACCACAACAACAACGACCAGCCACTTCACGTACGTGAGCGGAAGCGACTTCACAATAAACGCGGCGATCAGCACCGCAGGCACGCCGCCGATGAGCAAGCCGAGCGTCGCTCGCACGTTGAATCCGTTTTCGCGCACGAAGCGGGCGCTCGCGACGGGCATGAGAAAGGCACAGGAACCCATCATGATCGGAAAGGCGGTGATCGGATTCATGCCGAGCATGCTGATCATGATCAGGCATGGCCCGTACAGTCCGATCCCCAGCGTCATGAGCGCGCCGAGCATGAAGTTGAGCACCGCTGCAAAGACCAACGTGCCGCCCGTTAGACCAAGCGCTTGTCCTGGCGCCGGCGCGATCCCCAGGAGGCTGAGCAACATGAGAAACGCTGCGCACACTAGCGCAGAACCCATGCCGATCTGAATCGCGCGCTTGGGCAACTTCACCACGAAGCCCGCACCAAGCCATCCACCTAGCGAAGCTGCGACAATCAGCACGATGAGCGTGGTGGCATCGACCTGCACCAGTTGCGTGAAGATGATTGCTTCCGCAATGGTCGGCAGCGTATGTCCGACGTTGAGCGTGCCGGGAATTTCTTTATCCGGGAGCATCTTCCACGCGCGAAAAATCGACGTCGTCGGTGCGTAGGAACCAATGCCGAGCGCATCAAAGAAATTGGTAACGAATCCGGTCGCGACACCACCGACTGACGGCGCACTCGGCGTGTTCGGATCTTCTCGGCGACGTCGCTGAATTCCTTGCCACAGCATAATGCAGTAGAAAAATCCAACGACGCCCAGCGCCGCGAGCAATAGCGTTTTCGCGCTTCCGAGTTCTGCCACGAGCGACTCCGAGAGGAATGATCAAAGTGACGATAGGGTCAACGCACGTTGACAATCAGCGTTGCGCGTTGGTGCAACACGATGCAATCAGCTGCCGAGATGTGCCTTGAGCATCGCGAGTCCCTGTGTCAGCAGATCACTGCTGTTCGCTGGAATGTGACCGTTGGGTGTCAGCTGATTCACCAACTCGGGGAGCATCGACGCGAGGCCACCGCTCGCCTGGGCCGGATCGATCCCAAGCTTGGTGGCCACATCCTGCACGGCCGAATCACCGAGCACCTGCGTCACCTGCGCGCCAGTCACGGGCGCGTTCGCACCGGTGCCCACCCACGAGTCCACCACGCTCCCAAGACCGTTCGCGCGAAACTTCTCCACGATCCCTTCGAGTCCACCGTGTTGCTGCAACATCGCCATTGCGGACGTAAGCATGACCTGCGCGTTGCTGCCCTGTGTGCCGCCTTGGGCGCCACCGAGCTGCCCGAGCAGGCTGCCGAGCATACCTTGCAAATTGCCGCTATTACCGCCGCCGAGCACCGAGCCCAGAGCGCCACCGAGCGCGCCATCAAGAAGTCCCATCGATCCTCCGAAAGAAAACGCCAAAAGTGAATGCCAAACGTGGCGGCAGTGCGTGCGGCGCATGCACTCGCCAGACGATGCCAATCGGGAAAGTAGTCTCGCGACCAGAGGGTGGCCATGACGCACAAGAGCGCCCCGTTACGGAGCGCCCTTGTGACCTATCGTCGCGAGGATCGCGGTTACTGCGCGCCGCTGCCGCCGCTGCCGCCGCCACGCCCCGGGCGCGGCAACGCCGACGGTGGGACCATGCCATTAAGGCGCATGTAGTTCGCCAGCTGGCTGTAGTGATCGGCGAGATCGAGCGCGTGGCCCAGCACCATGCTGATGCGCGTCGTCTTCTGCGTCCGTCCGCCGTAGGTGATCGACACTTCATCCGGTAACTTGCTATCCTCAAGCTGGTCGAACGCCTGTGCGCAGAACGCGAACGACGCCTTGAGCTTGGACACGAGTTCATCTTTCGGCCACTTCGCTTTCACCGAATCGGCCGTCTCGACATCTTTGGCTGGAATCGTCGCTTTCATCGCGCCGAAGTTGTTGCAGAACAGATAGCTGTCGCTTGCGATGTGCTGAGCGATGTAGCCGATAGTTAACTGCGCCGGGGTCGGCTTGTAGTCGAACTTCGAGGCCGGAATCGAGTCGAACGCTTGGGCGATGTTGCGATGCGAGGAAATAATGCGACCCTTAAACGCAGCGGTGATCGGGTTCGCCTGCGCGGCCGCGGACGGCTGTTGCGCGGCCATCGCGGCGGGCAACGCAAATACGGCGACGACCAGTCGGACGATCTTCATTGGGGCTCCGGAAGCAGGAAGGAGGCAGGGGAGTCGGCGTCGAACGGCGCGGCAACCTTTTCCGCGACCCAAATGACGTACTGAGTATATACAACCTACACCATCCTGCCGATGTCGATCCGAATGCGTTCAAGCGCCACCGCCGCTCGTGCACGCATGCACGCCAGCTCGCCCCGAAGCCACGAGCCGCTCATCGCGATACAACGCGTTGTTGCGGTGCTCGGTTTTCTGCTCGCGCCCGTCGCCGCCGCACGCGCGCAGCTTCCTGCGGATGCGCAGGTCGCAACGCGTGTCGATGAATACATGCGGCGGCTCGAATCGCTGGGATACACGGGCGGTGTGCTCGTCGTGCGTGACGGAAAACCGCTGCTCGCGCGCAGCTACGGATTCGCCAACAAGGCGCGTGACATCAAGGCCGACACGAACACCGTCTACAGTCTGGGTTCGATCACCAAACAGTTCACCGCGGCTGCGATCCTCCGGCTCGAAGAACTCAGCAAGCTGCACACCACTGATACGGTCGGACGTTTCTTTCCCGACGCGCCCGCCGACAAGCGTGGCATCACACTGCATCAGCTACTCACGCACACAGCCGGTTTTCAGTCGGACTACTCGCCAACGGATTACGAAGCCACGACACGCACCGAGTACGTGCAGCGCATGTTCGCCGCGCCACTACGCACGAAGCCCGGTACGACATTTTTCTACGCCAACTCGGGCTACTCCCTGCTGGCGGCCATCGTGGAAATTGTCTCGGGCCAGGACTACGACGCCGCGCTTCGAACGCTCGTACTGGCGCGCGCCGGCATGACACAGACCGGGTACAAGCTGCCGGCGTGGGCGCCGAATCGCATCGCGCACGGCTACCGAGATGGTACCGACTGGGGCACGATCACTGAACGCATCGCGATGGTTGGTGCGCCGTATTGGGAGCTGCGTGGCAACGGCGGTCTGCAAACGACACTCGTCGATATGATGCGCTGGGACGCAGCGTTAAATGACAATCGTCTGCTCACCGATTCCAGTCGTCGGAAGTTCATGACCGGATACGTGAACGAAGGACCCGCCGGACTTTCGCAGTACGCCTACGGTTGGTCTGTGATGAAGACACAACGTGGGACGCGCGTGATTGCGCACAACGGCGGGAACGGCGTGTACGTCGCCGAGCTCCTGCGCTTCGTTGATGATCATGTGACGATCTTTGTCACCTCTACCGTGTCGGAGATGACGGCGACTACCACGCTCCAAACGCTGTCGAAGATTGTCTTTGGTCAACCGTACGCCATACCGCCGGCGCGTGTGGCGGCGAGCGATACCGCGATCATGAACGCGCTCGGTGTCTACACCTTCGCCGACGGAAGTCGGCTGACATTGCGCGGCGTTGACGGCAAGCTGATGGCGGACGCGGTCGGTCAGCAAGCATTTCAGCTTGTCGCGACCGGTGACACGAGTTCGCCGCCGAATGCGTCCACCCTCAACACGCGCTCTGGCGCGATTGTCCAAGCGCTGGTCCTCGGTGATATCGCCCCGCTCCGACGTGCGATCGGCGCTGGTGGCATGGACTCGACCGAAGTCGCGAAACAGGAGCGAGAACTCATGGCCAGTCGACGTCAACGATTTGGCGACTATCAGTCCACCGAAGTGCTCGGAACGACGATGAGCGCGGAAGGCGGAATGCGGACGACCGTACGGCTCAATTTTGCGCAGGGCGCGGTCACCAATCTCTACACGTGGGATCGCGACGGGCGAATCATGGACTTAGGCGCCCGGCCATATGCGCCAACGGAACTCCTCGCAGCCGGAGCGGAGGAGTTCCGTATCTTTGACGCGCGCAGCAGTACGTCCAGCCGATTGACCTTCACACGCGACGCCCTGCTCGTCACCTCGTCGAAGGGAACCATTCGCGTCCCAAAGCGCGCGGAGCGTTAAACACGCGTTGCGCCGATCAAGGTATCGGCGCGATGGGCTTGCCTTCCAGCACACTCGCGGCATGATGCACCAGCGCCGCCTCGCGCGCGAGCGCTGCAGCCACACGCGCGATTTCGACGTCCGCATCCTTCCATGCTTTTTGCTCGATCGCTTCACGCGCAGCGGGCATCGTCTTCACGCCGTACCCGGTGTACAGTCCCGGTGCGTACAAGAGATGCTGGTACCACGGCCGCTTGGGCAGACCGTCTTTGGCCAGCAACGCCTGATCGGAGCCACGGAGAATGGCGTTTGCCTGCGCCATGGTCGCCGCGCTCGCCCCGCCACTGATTGCCGTACTGTAGGCCTTCTCGTATCGCACCGCAGCTCGCGAAAGAGAATCGCTGGCGTTGTCCATCGCCGCGAAGTTGAGCGCCGGTGCATCCGCTTCAAGTGTTGGCGACTTGAGCGGCGTACGTGGGTCGATGGTCGCGGTGAAGACGCCGTCGGTGATTTGTTGGTTCGTTTCGGCGATCTTGCTCGCGAGATCGGTACGCAGCTCCTTCAATTCGCTGACATACGTCTTCACCGTCTCGGCGAGTCCACCAAACTCGAAGGGTAATACGTCAGCGTTTGCCATGCGCATGACCATCGTACCGATCGTTTGCGCCAGCGCGCGTCCGTACACGAACGACGTGTCGCTGTACGTTGTGTACCACTTGAAGCTGTCGTAGACGGAGTGGTAAATGCCGCCACCGTCTTCGCCACCGTAGCCGGCGTTGAGCGTCGGAATACCCAAGTGTTGCAGGAACGGCGTGAAGTCCGAACCCGAGCCAAGCGCTTCGATGCGTAAGTCGGCACGCGTGCGCGCTTCGGCGCGTTCCTTCGCGTTTCCATTGCGAATGACTCCCGCTTGTTGACGCGCCCACACGGTAAGTTTCGTTTCCGGGTCGATGATGTCTTTCGCGACCTGATTCGTGAAGCGCTCGAGGGTGTGCGACCCGCCGACGCCCAAGTATCCGCGACCGTTGCCATCGGTGTTGAAGTACGCGACGGCTTTGCGTTGCAACTCCTCGCCGTGCGTCTCGGCCCACTCGGTGCTGCCCAACAGCGCGGGCTCTTCGCCGTCCCACATCGTGTAGACCAACGTGCGCTTGGGGCGCCAGCCTTGCTTGACCAATTCGCCGAGAGCGCGCGCCTCTTCAAGCTCTGGCACGGCGCCCGAGATTGGATCTTCGGCGCCATTCACCCAAGCATCGTGATGGTTGCCACGAATCACCCATTCGTCTGGGTACACGGCGCCCGGCAGTTTGGCGATCACATCGTACAACGGTTTGAGCGTCCAGTCGAAATTGACTTTGAGGTGCACCTTGGCCGGACCAGACCCCAAGTGATACGTGATCGGCAATGCGCCGCGCCACGACTCCGGCGCGACCGGGCCGGTCATTGCGGCGAGGAGCGGTTGTGCATCGGCGTAGGACAGCGGCAGCACCGGAATTTTCATCACGGTTGCTGCATCCTTGCGGTCAATACGCTTCGCGTCCTTCGTGGCGCCGACACCGACGGTTAGGGGGTCACCCGGTGCGACGGGCATGTCCATGATGCTGCCGCGCTGCGCGCCGTCTTTCGGACGCCACGGACCATTGGGATACACCTCGCCCTGCGAGTAGCCGTCGTCGCGAGGGTCGGAGTAGATCAGGCACCCAATCGCGCCGTGCTCTTGCGCGACCTTGGGCTTGATGCCACGCCACGAGCCGCCATAGCGTGCAATGACGATCGCGCCCTTTACCGAAATGCCGCGCTTCTCGAGCTCGTCGTAGTCGGCAGGCACACCGTAGTTCACGTAGACTAGTGGGCCGGTGACATCGCCGTCCGCCGAGTAGGCAACGTAGGTCGGCAACTGCTCAGACTTTTGATTCGATGTCGGATCGTCCTTGAGCACAGGCTCGTCGAGGCGCGCGACGAACTTGGTGGGCGATACCATTTCCAGCAGTCGCTCTTTGGGCGTCGGGAAGAGTACCGAATACTCCTCGATGCTCGCCTGCCATCCGTACGACGTGAATTGATCGCGCAACCACTCGGCGTTCATCTTGCCATATGGCGAGCCAACGTGATGCGGTCGTGCGGAGAGGCGACGCATCGACTCGCGCATACGTGTCGGCTCGGGGATCGCGCGAAACTTCGTCTCCCACTCGCGCTGAATCTTAGCCGACGCGGCAGTGAAGCCGCGGATCTCTGGCGGATCTGCCGCCGGTGCCGGCATGAGCGTCGTAGCCACGGCAATCGGAATCACCAACGCGCGTATGCGCTGCAGCATCTGAGCCTCGGGAAAGGGAGTCTGCGCCAAACTAGCACCTCCTGCGCATCAACGTCGACTGTAGGCGGCGGATCGGTACGTCAATAACATACAGACACATCCGCCTCCGAAATTCGACGTACAGCGCTGCCACAAAAACTACCATGGCCCAGTCGTCTACCTCCGCGCCGCACACGCCCGAGTTGCTGTACCTCCTGCACGGAGATCCTGGCGAGCTCGCTGAGGCGCTGGCAGGCATGCGTGCCGCCGATATCGCCGACGCGCTGCGGCGCCTCCCTCCCGAGGCCGGTGCGAAGATCATGGCGGTACTGCCGTTCGATCTCGCGGTGGAGACGTTCGACGAGCCGGAGCTCTCCGACTACCGTTGCGACATCATCACGCATATGCCGGATGCGGCGATCGGACCACTCGTCGATGCGATGTCCGCCGATCGACAGGCCGATCTCTTTCGTGAACTCCCCGATAAAGAACGGCCTCGGCTGCTTAAGCAGCTCGATCATGGGACGCAGCAGTCGCTGGCGCTGCTTCTCAAATTCCCGCCCGACACGGCCGCGGGCCTTATGACGACAGAATTCATGTCGATGCCGACGACATGGACTGTCGCGCAAGCGCTGGCCAACATTCGCGAAGTCGGTCGGGCCAAGGAAACCGTCTACGCCATCTATCTCCTCGACCCAACGTCGCAGCGGCTCGTGCACGTAGTATCGTTGCGTCAACTCATGCTCGCCGATCAAACGTCGCTGGTCGGGGATGTGGGTGAACGGCGCACTCCACTGTCCGTCACGTCGCGAACCGACCGCGAAGATGTGGCACGACTCATTTCCAAGTACAATCTGCTGGCGGTGCCGGTGGTGGACGAAGGCGGTCACGTCATTGGGATCGTGACGGTCGACGACGTCATCGACGCCATCGTGCGCGAACAGACGGAAGACGTGCAAAAATTCGGCGGTATGGAAGCGCTCGACATTCCATACACGCAAATCGGCTTTTGGGGAATGATCAAGAAACGCGCGGGATGGTTAACCGCACTGTTCCTTGGCGAGATGCTGACGGCCACCGCGATGGGCAAGTTCGAGGGCGAAATCGAGAAGGCGGTCGTGCTCGCGCTCTTCGTGCCGCTGATCATCAGCTCGGGCGGGAATTCGGGGTCACAGGCCACCTCGCTCATCATTCGCGCACTCGCCCTGCGTGAACTGACGCTCAAAGACTGGTGGCGCGTCGCGCTGCGTGAGCTTCCGTCCGGTCTTACGCTTGGCGTCATTCTGGGCAGCGTCGGCGTGGTTCGCATCCTGCTGTGGCAAGGCTTCGGCTGGTACAACTACGGCGTTAACTACAGACTCGTCGCCCTTACCGTCGGCTTCTCGCTCATCGGCGTTGTGACGTTCGGTTCGATGGCGGGTTCGATGTTGCCGTTTCTGCTCAAGCGATTGGGTTTCGACCCGGCCAGCGCTTCGGCGCCATTCGTCGCCACGCTCGTAGACGTGACGGGGTTGATCATTTATTTCACGGTCGCGATGGCCATTCTGCGCGGGACGTTGTTGTAGAATCCCGCGCAGTTTGTCACTCGGATGCTCGCGTCGTTACCAGCTGCGCGCGAGCTCCGCCGCCGACATACGCGTCGGACCTGGGTACGGAGTCTTCTCGCCTTTGATCGCCGCCCACAACACGCGATTGAACAGATCGTCGTCGGCCCGATCTTCGCCACTAAAATCGAGCTTGCGTGAGTTCATGGCGCCGGTGCCGCGCGGCGGGTTGCGGTCGGTGAGCGGTGTGCTCGACACCAGTGATGTGTACGGACGCATGTCCGGTGTCGTGCGCCAGATGTCACGTAGAATCCGCCCGTAGTGATCGTACGGCGAGAGCGCGTCGAGACCGAGTAGCGCTTCCATCGTCGCGATCGCGTCAGTCGTATTCACGAAACGATGATGCACGCCACCTTTGCTCCACGGTGACAGCACCATCAAAACCGACCGGTGCGAGTCAACATGATCAGGGCCCGCTTGCGCATCGTCCTCGAGGACGAACACGGCCGTGTTTTCCCAGAATTTCGTCTTCGATAATCCTTCGATCATCCGGCCGAGCGCGAGATCGTTATCAGCCATGAAGGCAAGCGGGGTTGGCTTGCCGGCGGTCGCACCCGATGTGTGGTCATTGGGTAAACGAACGATCTGCAATTGCGGCATTTCACCCGTTGCCACGAACTGACCCAGCTCCTGGAGGTAGACATCCATCCGGTGCTGATCGGTGATGTCGAGATCGAAGCCCGGATACTCTCGGCTTGAATGCGTGCGCAGAAATGGTTTCACGCCAATGTAGCCAGCGGCTTCGGTCGCACTCGCCCGTTCGGGTGCGACAAACTCGCCAAAGTTGCGAAAGGTGATGCCTTTGCGTTGCGCGAGATCCCACAGGTAGCCCGTCGCAGGCTCCGCGGCATCGTCGTCGCCATCATCAAGCGGCAAGCGGCCCCGATTCGCGCCCTCGTAGTCGTATGTGCGGCCGCGTGCACCGTAGTTGGACGGTACGGTCTTTTGTGTGTAATCCGTCGTGTATGCGGCCGTGCTCCAGTTGTGGCCATCCGCGCTTACTTCCGCGTTCACAAAAAAGCGATCGAACAGTCCGAAGCGTTCGGCCAGCGCGTGATGATTGGGCGAGACGTCGCGCGGAAAGAAGAGCAACGACGGGTCACCGTCGCCCTGCTTCATGTCGCCGAATATCTGATCGTACGTACGATTCTCCTTGATTACGTAGATGACGTGCTTGATCGGCGGAAGCCCCGCGCGATTGGACGGTGTATCCCAGTTGTTCGCGCGTGCGACGCGTGACGACATCGCTGGCAGCGACGCGGCGTCGAACAGTGCCAGCGGAAGCTTGGTGAGCGTTCCGTCAATACGGGCCAACGTGTAGCTCGCGGCGCGCGCCGTCGCATTTGCCGGTCCGCTAGGCTGCGGCAAGCGCGGATTAGGATACGTACCCCGACCCTTGCCGTCTATCACGTGCAGCGTATCTGAGACGAGCAGCAGTGCCGTCGGATACCAACCAACAGGTACGCGGCCGACTAGCGTGTCGCGTGTGCCTGTACCAACTCCAGCCGTGCTCGCGCTGAGATTGAACAGTGCGACGGCATTGTTGTCGCCCTCACTCACAAACAGCTTCGTACCGTCGCGTGACAGCTGCAAACCTATGGGCGAGCTACCTTCGCCAAGATTGGCCGGTGTCGGATCGCGCAATGTGCTGACGACCTGACGCGTACGCGTATCGATGACACTGATCGCATCACTTGACGCAGACGTCGCGAACAGACGACTGCCGTCCGCGCTCAGCAGCATTGTGGACGGGTGACGCGCGACGTCGATGGTACCCGCCGTGCGCAGCTTGTCCGCACCATCGGGAGCAAACACATGCACGCGCTGGGTGCCCCAGCTGGAAACGAAAACCGTACCGTCTCGCCCCACTACAACGGCATAGGGATAGCGCCCGGCCGACAGACGCTGTACCACTTTGCCCGTCGCGAGATCAATCACCGCGAGCGAGTCGAGCAAGTTCTCCGCAACGAACAGCAGCTTCCCGTCGCTGCTCGGCGCGAGCCCCGCCGGATAGCTCGTACCGGACACGCGCGTGGTACGCTTGACGCGCAGAATCATCGAATCACGAAGCGCGAGTCGAGACTGCTGCCAGTTGTAGCGATAGATGACGTCGGTGTTGCCGCCCGACGCGTAAACCGTGCGACCATCGGGCGAGAAGCTGAGCCCGATGAATGCCGCTGGCTGCTCGGCGGTCTGTGTCACCGTGCCCGATGCACGATCGACGACTTGAACACCTTGTTGACGCCATCCGCTCAGCAGCAGCAGCAGCTTCGACGAGTCGGGCGAGAGCACCGCCGCAAGCGGGAAGTTACCAACGTTGGTGCGCGAGCCGGCAGGATCGAGGCGCGCGCCGGTCGGAAGTCGCGGTTGCTCGTTGGCGGAGGTGGGAGTCGAGGCCGGTGCAGCGGAGCAGCCGAGTACGGCCACGCAGAACATGAGCGTGGTGTAGCGAAATTGCGCCGACGTGGACGGCAAGCCGAACTTCGTGATGGGAATCATACTGGAGGATGCAACGTCCACGCCTCTACGTCGAGTCGTGTTGCGAGCCCGTGACCGCAATCGTAGCGGACCGTCCGTTTCAGAGGGGGCCGCTCCGGCCGATCTTTGACGTGGTCGTTACTTCGCGATACTCTTTCCCTGTTGATTCCCTTTTTGAGCCCGGTCATGCGACCAGCCGCGACACGTGACGCGAAACTTCGACGGGCCCGCGGTGTGGCCTTCGGGGTGCTCTGCGCTGTGTCGCTCCGGCACGATCTGCAGTCGCAACCGGCGCGCGCCATCGTCGCGCCGCTTCCGTCACCGACGGTGCGTCGCGGCCCCGTGCACGGCGTGGCGTACGACAGCCTGCGGCGGGTGCCACTCGCGGGGGCGCTGGTCAGTCTCATCGGTGGTTCACGCACGACCATGAGCGACGCGAGCGGTCGATTCCGCTTCGATAGCGTGTCGCCCGGCACGTATACGGCGACACTGATGCACGAGGCACTCGATTCGTTGGGTATGTCGGGCGTATCGGCGCGCGTTGTCGTGACTGGCGTACGCGACAGCGTGCAGTTGGGCGTTCCATCATTCAGCACGCTTTGGCGCGCCGCCTGCGGATCGTCGTCGGCTCCGCCCGATAGCGGTTTCGTGTTCGGTACCGTGCGCAGCGCGCCGCTTGAGACACCACTGGCTGGTGCGAGCGTGGCGATGAGTTACGTCACGCTGCGTTACGATGCCGTGGCCGGTATGGTGCAGAAGCGCGTGCGTGGAGTAGTTCGCACGGACGCTGAGGGCTCGTACGCATTGTGCGGAGTACCGCTCGATGTGCCGCTGCGACTGATGATTATCAAGGATTCCCTGTCGGCCGGATCGATCGAGTACATGCCGCGGTCGCAGCGTGTGCGGCGAAAGGATTTCTCGGTAACGTTGCTCCCCACCGCTGCAGCGCCGCGACAGACGCCCTAACCGTACGAATCCGTAGCGGATCGAAGCCGTTCGCCAACGCACAACAGCCCCCGGACTCGCATCCGGGGGCTGTTGTATTTCTAACGAAACCACGAACGCTTACGGCTTAATACCCGCCGTCGCATCCGGCGCACCCGTCATCCATTGCTGAGTCGGCAGCTTCTTCTGACGCGGATAGACTTCGTCGAGCGTGTTCGCATCAAAGAGGCGTCCATTCTTCATCACCATCGACACGGAGTTCGTGTTGCGGATGTTGGTGAGTGGATCACGATCGAGCACGATGATGTCCGCCATCTTGCCCGGCTCGAGTGAACCGATGTCGGTCGCGAGCCCAATCGCTTCGGCACCGACGATCGTTGCCGCGCGGAGCACATCATGCTGCGACAGTCCACCGCTCTGCAGCAGCCAGATCTCCCAGTGCATACCGAGTCCCTGCAACTGGCCGTGGCTACCAACGCCGATGCGACCACCGGCCGCCACAGTCTTGGCGACATCTTCGGCGTGCTGCCACATCGCGTACTCTTCTTTGAGCGCGAAGCCTGCCGGGCCAGGCGCGTTACCGACACCGCGCCGACGGATTTTTTCGCTGAAGTCGACCGGGTGCGTGAAGTGCTTGAGCTTCGCGTCGTCGATCAGGTTTTCCGACTGATAGAACCACCCTTCGCCGAACGGGCCGCCGTATTCGACGATGAGCGTCGGTGAGTTTGTCACCTGCGTGCCTTTGTACCACTCGAAGACATCGTTGAATTTGGGCGTGATCGGCAGTGTGTGTTCGATGCCGGGATAGCCATCGAGGCCGTGCGTGATGTTGAGCTTGAAGTCGAGACCACCTTCGGTCGTCGGCATCAGCCCAAGCTCCTTCGCGGCCATGATGATCCACTGACGCTGCTGCCGGTTGCCCGTCATGTACATCTTGAGCGTCTTCGTGTCGTAGTACTGCGCGTACTTCTTGAGAATCGTGCGCGCATGATCGAGGTCGCGCACCTGCTCGCCAATGAACACGCCAGGCCCGGTCGTGTATACGCGCGGTCCAACGACTTCGCCGGACTCGGCGCGGTCGGCATACGAGAGAAAATCGGTGCTTGCCGTTTGCGGGTCACGCGTGGTGGTCGTGCCATACGCCAGCGTGGCGAGATACTGCCACACCTGATTCGTGTGCACGTTGTTGGTGAGCCACTGCGGGTGATAGTGCGTGTCGACGAAGCCGGGCATCACTGTCTTGCCCGTCACGTCGATGATCTTTGCATCTGCCGGTACCTGGACCGTGCCGCGCGCACCGACGGCCACGATGCGATTGTCTTTCATCAGCACGTCGGCGTTCTCGATGATCTCCTTACCCTTCATCGTGAGCGCACGACCGCCGCGCAATACGACCGTCCCGCGCGGTGTGTCGCGATCCGCGGAGACTGCAACGCGCTGCTCAACGGGCTTGTAGCCCGGCTTCTCCTTCTTGCTGCTGTCGGCCTTGGCGGAGTCGGGACGCGCTGCCACCACTGGAGCCGCCGCACCGCCCGCTGCCGCGGCACTGTCGCGCTTCGCGGCGGCCTTGAGTTTGGTGTCGGCTTTGAGTGAATCCTCAACGACCTTTGCGCGATCGAGATCGTACGTCCACAACGCGTTGGCGAGCGACCACATCACCTTGCGACCATCGCTGCTCCACGTCGGGAACTCACCGCCCACATCGTTGAGCTTCTTGACTGGCACCGTGGCAGACGCAGGGTTGGCGACCGACACCGTCGGTGCAGTGGCACCAACCTGCGGCACGGCGACGGTGTAGATGTCCATACCGACCATCGCCAACGCCTGATCGCCCTTGGGCGCCATGATCACGAGCGATGCGGACGGTGCGGTGGGCGGATTCGGTTCCATCGGTTCGTCGTCGCCCAAGAACTGCTGCGCGGACCGACCACCAAGCGCTTGCCGAGCCTCGCGCGCAACCAGTCCGGCGTCGAGCGTCGTGGATGCGCCCGGCACGCCAGCGTTAGGCGGCATCGGGCCGGTGACTTTCAAGTGCGACTTCATGTCGGTGCCATCCCAGCGGAACGACACGAGGCCGTCGCGACGACCGTACGCGTAGATGCGATCGGGATTGCTGGTGAAGTGCGGCGTGCTCAGGCCACTCGCCGGCATGATGAGTGTTGCGGCACCACCGGAGGCGGGTAGCGAGATAAAGTCCGCTGCGGCGGCGCCGGAGAATGCGCCACCCGCTTCCTGGAGCTCGCGCGCTGCGGCACGAATCGCGACCAGTCGATCGCCGGTCGGTGACCAGGCGATGTCGGTGTAGAGCCCAGGCGACTGCGTGACTGCGGTGATCGTCGCGGCGGTCTTCTTCGGCGCCCACGTCGCGCGCATGATCTGGCCGCCTTTGTCGTCGTTCCACGTGACGTAGGCAAGCGACTTGGAGTCGGGAGACCACGCCGCGTTGTACTCGCCGATGTCGCTCGCGGTAACGCGCGTCGGTTTGCCATTCGGCATCGTCATCACCCACAACCGATCGAGCGCGGTGAAGGCGAGCTTGGTGCCATCAGGCGACGGCGCGATATCGCGAATCTGATGCGCGGTGAAGGTGGTGCTTGTGTCGACACGATAGGTGAACTTGACCTCCGGACCCATCGCCATCTTCACGTCGGCTTGGAACGGAATCTTGACGGCGGCCGACTTGTCGACCGGCACATGCCAGATCTCACCGCCATACGACACCACAATCGCCTTCGAGTCCGGCGTGAACGAGAATCCTGGATACGCATCGAGCGGCGCGCGCGATTCGGTTTCATCGCGCTGCACCGGGAAGGCCAGCCACTCTTCAGCTTGCGTTTCGAGATTGCGCAGACGCAAACCCGTCTTCGTTTCGTAGCGCGTCGCGTACACGAGCAGCTTACCGTCGGGCGAGAGCGTCGGACGAAACGCGGAGCCAAAGCGCGTCGACATCTGCGACGTCTTCCCGTTCTCGCGGTCGTAGACATAGAGCTGGTACTGCGGACCAACGGCGTTGTACTGCCAATCACCGGTACGCGCGGCATACCAGATGTAGCGTGCGTCCTTGCCGAAGGCAGCACCGATCGTCTTCTGCGTGGGCGGTGTACTGGCGACCAGATTCAGCCCGTTGCCACCATCCACATTGTAGAGCCAGAGTTTCGCGGCGCCGCCCAAGCCACCGGACTTGGACGCGACGACGTACTTGCCATCGGGCGTCCACTCGGGCGAGACGTAACCGTTGTCGTTCCCCTTGGTGACCTGGACGGTGTCCTTGAGGTCGAGCGACATGAGCCACACGTTGTCGCCGCCGCTCCGGTCGGAGATGTAGACGATGCGTTTGCCGTCGGGCGAGAAGCGCGCCTGCGAACTGTAGGCCAGGCCGCTGGTGATCGCTGTGGCCTTGCCGCCGGTGATCGGTAGGGTGTACAGCTGCCCGAGCATGTCGAAAATGATCGTCTGGCCATCGGGCGAGACGTCGAGCGAGAGCCACGTGCCCTTCGTCGTACTGAAGGTGTGGGTGCGGGTCGGCTTGAGCGGCAGGGTTCCCGCCGCAGGCGCGCCAGCAGTGCCGCCGGGTGCGCCTTGTGCGGCCACAGCGGGGGCGCGTCCGACAGCCAGCGCGAGGAGCAGCGGGACCACGGAGCGGGTGACACGGGACAGGCGACGATGCATCGATCGAATCCTCAAATGGGTCGCGTCCGCGTGCGTGGAGCTGCTCTGTCGCGGAGCTCCTCAAGCATACGGGGCGGTTGGCCATGGGGGCCAGCGGTAGCGGCCAAAACCCGCGCGGCGGCGTGTGAGGGGATTGTATCGAGGGTTGCGCGTGTCACTGGAACCGCAACCTCACAGAGGCGCGTCGGTGGGCTTCGTGACTATCACGTGGGCGTGAACCCGCTCTCCTCGATCAGCACGATCGCTCTTTGGCCCCTTTTCGCTGAATCTGAGCGGGTCAGTCCGTGCGTCGCCGTCGTTGCCGGAACTGAATTCGGGCGCATTCATGATTCTCTCGCTCTACCGGGCGGGCACGCTTGATCCCGCGCTTCCGGTGGCCGGAGTCCCGCAGGTGCTGAGCTACTACTACTGGCAACTCGGCAATCCTAACCTGCAGTTGCAGGCCTGCGACTACAACAATACGATTTGTACACAACTGGTGCCGACGGCGTACCTGTCAGCGTTT
>JBBQDB010000052.1:0-25963 GCA_038319245.1 Gemmatimonadales bacterium | reverse complement strand
GGCGGCAGTCCGTGATGCCGCTGTCAACAGCAATGCGAGGTTAGCGCGCCCGTCGCCGGGTCCCAGCGCGCTCCGGTCCGACGCGGAGCTCCGGCCACCACGCGCCCGACCGAGACGCGCCCCGTCGCACAGCGATGTGGGGGGGACGCGCGGTCGAACGCCGCGACGTCGACCACCCGCGCCACCAACGCCCTCAGCCATCCCACCACCGCCGGCGGATGGGTTCCCGCGCACGGGCCCCATCAAAACAATCGTTGTGGCTCGCTAACGCGTATTAGACCGCACTGCCCGAGAGAAATTATCTCGAATCAGTGCATTCCGGTCGAACTAACGTCCGATCACATGCCCCGGTTGGAATCGAACCGACGCGATAAGCGATGAAGTCACGCTCCGCACGGCCCGCAACGCTCTCAAAACCTACGCAAAAACCTGCGTATCGTCCCTCGTTAAGCGCGCACCGTATGCCTCAGACACCCCGTCTGGCGGACAGTTTACGCCGAGCTCCTCGATACCGCGCCAGAACTTCCGTCAGACTTTGTCAGTGACTTTTGACGAACTCCACACGATGTCCCAAATCTCCGATACGGCAGCGTCGTGCAGCACGCTCGCCTTGAGCTGCTCCTCCATCGAGTCGCGCGCAGCGGCGCTGGGGCCAGATGAGGAAGAGGCAAGGGGTTGTCCGACTCCGCAGACGAACTGAGGATTTGCAGTAAACCTGCGGAAAAACTGCAGGGCAACTCCAGCATGGCGAGGGAATGAACTCGTCGCGCTTTGACGGTATGGGTATTTGGCGGTACTGTGATGTGGTGTTGTGCGGCGCACGAGGGATTTTTTTGCTTACACTGCCCTCTGGCAACCCTACGTCGACCGAATCGCACCCGAACTAGAGGGAACAACCATGGATCGTTCAATCTCCCGCCGTCAATGGCTGGTCACGTCGGGGTTGGGTGCAACCGCGACCCTTGCCGCACCACATCTGCTGTCTGCAATGTCGTCGGCGAAAGCGCGCGGCGCGGCAATGCATGCGCCGATGGATTACGTCGCGCTCGAACGTGAGGCGACGGCGATGCGACGCGCGGCCGGTCCGATTCGACTGTCATTCAACGAGAATCCGTTCGGCATGTCGCCCAAGGCGAAAGCGGCGATCATGTCGTCGTGGGATCAACACAACAAGTACTCCCTGCCGGCCCTCGGCGAATTGAAGAAGACGTTTGCCGCCGCCGTTGGTGTGTCGCCGGATCACGTGCTGGTCACGCAGGGCTCGGGCGAAGTCCTCGACATCGCCGCCCTCGCGTACAGCATGCATGGTGGCGAAATCGTTTCGGCGTGGCCGACCTTTGAAGGGCTGCCACGTTACGCCGAATCAATCGGTGCGACGGTACACAAAGTGCCGCTCGACAAAAATCTCGGACACAACTTCGAGATGATGGACCGTATGACGACGAACGCGGTCGACCTCGTCTACGTGTGTAATCCGAACAATCCGACGGGCACGCTTTCCGACACGAAGACGCTGCACGACTTCGTGGCCAGTGTGTCGAAGCGCGCTGTGGTTGTGGTCGACGAAGCGTATCACGACTTCGTGGACGAACCGACGTATCGCTCATGCGTCGACATGGTGCTCAAGGGCGAGAACGTAATCGTGGCGCGCACCGCGTCGAAGATTCACGGTATGGCCGCAATGCGCATCGGCTTTGCGATCGCGCGTCCGGACATCATCGAGCGATTGGCCAAATGTGCGACCGGCACGCCGAACATCTTTGGTGTGCAGGCGACGATGGCGTCGATTGGCGACACGGAATACCAGACGTTCGTCAAGACGAAGAACCGCGAAGGGCGCTCGTTGCTGACGGCTACGTTGACGAAGCTGGGGAAGAAGGTCGCGCCGTCGCAAGCGAACTTCCTGTACTTCGACGCGGGCATGTCTGGAGAAACCGTGCGAAAGGCAGCGCTGGCCAAGGGGTACATGATCGGTCGTGCCTTCGCGCCGTACAACGATTGGGTGCGTGTCAGCATCGGTACGCCGGAAGAAATGCAGGGGTTCGTCGCGATTCTGCCGGACACGCTCAAGTCGGGGATGGCGAGCGGGCAGTAGAACAGGAACGACAACTGACCGGTGCCTGCTACGAGCCGCGCGGTTTGGCGCGTTTGGTAGCAGGCGCTGTCAGTGGGTCATCAGGCCAAGGGTGCCGAGGGTAGCGACCGCGCAGTTCCTTACGCACCTCGAAGTACGAAGCGCGCCAGAACCCAGCGAGATCGCGTGTGACCTGCACGGGTCGGTGCGCCGGCGACAAGAGATGGAGCGTGAGCGGCACGCGCCCGTCAAGCAGCATTGGCGTATTACTCCATCCAAAGACTTCCTGCAGCTTGACCGCGAGCACTGGCGCCAGCGGCTCACTGTAATCGAGCGTTACCCGTGATCCACTGGGCACCTCGATGTGCGTTGGCGCCAAACGGTCCATCGCGCTGCGCCGCTCCCACGAAAGCATACCAAGCAACGCATCCGACCAATTGATGCGTTCGAGATCGCTCCACTTGCGCATACCGTCGAGCTGCGACCCAAGCCACTCGGCCACCGTGACGCGCAATGCCTCGTCAGATACATCAGGCCAGCTTGTGTCGTGTGCGTGCAGGAACGCGAGGCGCTCTCGGAGTCGTGTTCCACTCGCGCTCCACGGTAGCGCACCGATTCCGGCACGCATAATCGCTTCGAGCAGTACGTCGCGCACGGCCGCAGCATCTGGATCGCGCAACGGCGCATCCTCGATCGCCAGCGCGCCAAGCATTGTGCGCTTGCGCGCGCGCACGGATTGCGTCTGTTCATGCCACTCGACGACTTCCTCACGCACCAACTGATCGCCAAAGTCGTTCATGATGTCTGCCAACGAAAGCGGTGCTGCGCGCGCGATGCGATACTCGGGTGGTGCACCATCGAGTTCGGCGATGGCGAGATACTCTTCGTTCTGCAGTGCATCGTGTTTGGGTAACGATGCACCAAGTCCACTGCGCAACAGATAGCGCGGCTCACTGCCTGCGCGTCGCTGTGCCACACGATCAGGAAAGGCGAGTGCGAGCAGCGCTCCGGTAGACGCGCTGTCAGTGGGGCTGACGCGATTCGTCGCGCGAGGACCGTCGTCGCGTTCACGCACGCGCCGCACGAGATCGTCTGATAAGGCACGGACGCGACTGACGGCGTCTCCGTCCACGCGTGCACCAGCGATCGTCGCGTGGTGAGACGCATCCTCCGATCGGGATGCCTGGCCGTGGCCGGCTCGTGCTACCAGTTCCACACGCAGTCGCATGTCACTCGGCGCGGTCGCGTATCCGCTCGCGCCGCGCGTCTGTAAGCTTGGCGCACTATGCCCGTCTGCACGCAACAGATCACGCTCCTCGAGCAGCGCAGCGATCTGCGCGCCGAGCATTGCTTGGTCGCGCTGTTGCGCGCTGAGCATGAGATGCGCGAGTCGCGGTTGCACTGGCAGCATCACCATCTGTTTACCGTGCTCGGTGATACGGCCATTCGCATCGGTTGCGCTTAGCGCGCCGAGTTGCGCGAGCAGTTCGCGTGCTTGCGCGAACGCGCCGGCGCGCGGCACATCGAGCCAACGCAGCGCGAGCGGATCGCTGATACCGGCATCAGCCAGTTCGAGCGCGAGCGACGCAAGATCGGCATCGAGGATTTCGGGGCGCGTGCGCGGCACCAGCGCGAAGTCTTCGTGCTGATCCCAGAGCCGATAGCAGATGCCCGCTGTAACTCGACCTGCACGGCCACGCCGCTGATCGGCGGAGGAACGACTGACGCGGACCGTATCCAGACGCGTCAGGCCAGCGCGCACGTCGTATCGGGGCAGGCGCGAGAGTCCTGCGTCGACAACGATTCGCACGCCTTCAATCGTCAGACTCGTTTCGGCAACACTCGTGGAGAGTACGATCTTGCGCGTTCCAGCGCGTGCTGGCGCGATCGCTGCCGACTGTGCTGCGAGTGGCATACTGCCGTGTAATTGATGTACGATCGCGTGCTGCGCATGTACCACGTCACTTCCGGACAGTCGCTCCGCTACGCGCCGTTGTTCGCCGGCACCAGGGAGAAATACGAGCACGTCGCCGTCGGAGTCGGTGATCGCCTCTTGCACGACGCGGGTCACGTGCACTTCCAGTCGATCGCCGCTGCGCGCCGGTCGATACATCGTTTCAACCGGAAATGCGCGCCCGTCGCTGCGCACGATCGGTGCGGGTGCGGCATCTCCGCCGAGCAGCTGCGCAACACCGGCGCCGTCGAGCGTGGCTGACATCACCAGCACGCGAAGATCGTCGCGCAACACGGACTGCGTTTGGAGGACCAGCGCGAGGCCGACGTCCGCTTGCAACGAGCGTTCGTGGAACTCGTCAAACAGTACCAGTGCATAGTCATCGAGCGACGCATCGCTGGAGAGCAGTCGCGTGAGTACACCTTCGGTGACGACTTCTACTCGCGTGCGCTTCGAGATCCGCGATTCGCCGCGTACGCGATATCCGACGGTGTCTCCCACTTGCTCGCCACGCGACGCTGCCATGAACAGCGCCGCCGAACGCGCAGCAAGTCGGCGCGGCTCGAGCATGATGATGCGACGACCTGCAACCCACGGCGCGTCAAGCAATGCCAGCGGCACACGCGTGGTCTTACCCGCACCTGGAGGCGCTTCGAGCACGGCCACGTTTCGCGCAAGCAGTGCGTCGCGCACTGCCGGCAGCGCGTCATCGATCGGCAGCGACTTTGCAAATGTCACGACCGGTGTGTTCGGCGTCAGCGCTTGCGCCGAACAGGAGCATCCAACTGCTGCGCAATCCACTGCTGCGCGCGCTGCAGTACTTCGTCATCGCGATTGCGTATTCCGCGTACCGTTGGGCGCGCGTCAACGGATGGCGTGATACCCACGCGTTGCAATTGACCACCATCGGCTCGGCGGACTTCGACCACGGGAATGCCAACCGAGAGCGCACCGGGCAGCTCAAGCGGCACGGGTAGCGATGCCGCGCCAGCGCTCTGTGAGCCGACGTACGTCACCGTGGTTGCTGCCTCGAGCGCAATCGCAAGTCGTTCAGCCGCTCCTTGCGTACGCTCGTCGATCAGTAGCACCACGCGTCCGCGATAGTGACCCGTCGTATCAGCGTCGCGCCAGTCGAGCTGCTCAACACGTTCGTCGGGGCAGCGGAGCACAGCGTCGCGTAACGAATACTTCGGACATGGGGTCACGGAATAGCGGCGGATTTCGCGCGCTTGCACGAACCGTGGCTGCGTCGCCAGTCGACCGAGCAAGAGGCTACTGCGCAGAGGCCCAACGTTCGCGCTGCGCAGATCGAGAATCAGCGCACGCGTGCCGGACATCGATGTGAGCGCGCTATCGAGCATTACATCGTTAACGCGTTCAATGTCGATGTAGCCCGTGTTGCCATCGAGCTTTCGTATAGGTGTCGCATCGGGTCGTTGCAATTGCGGAAGCTGTGCAGCGTAGCTGGCACGTCGCGGAATATTGACCGTACGCTCTTTGCCTGTCGCATCGCGCACTTTGAACAGCGCGCTGCCTTCAGGCCCGAGCGGCATGACCCGCATCTGCTCGCGATTGCGCGTCCACTCGTTCGACGCCGCGCCGATCCGTTTGTGCTCGCTCATCCACGCCGCGAGCGGAAACCCATCGGCTGCGGTGATCTCGGTGCCAACGATAAGGCCGAGTGCTGTAGTCGCCGAGTCGTGCACCACATCCGTAATGAGCGCGCGCCCTTCGACGAAGCGCAAACGAACGGGCGCAGTGCTGGTGCCTAACCACGTTTGCAGCGACGGGCCACTTAGTACCGCTTCGGCGTCATCGAGCGACGAAGCGAGATCGGCAATCGCGGCCGCGTACTCCTGTTCGTTGCGCGCGGACTCGAGACGCGGAATCACGCGCGTGAAGACTGTCTCCAACTCTTCGTCGTACAGATCGCGATTTGCGTGACGTGCCCGCATCGCGCCCCAGAGTCGAAAGCCTGCGAGCAGGCGTGCGCCCATGCTCGGATAGTTCGTATTATCCATCGCCACAGGCAGCACGGCGGCAGGCATCGTGATGGCCGCGGCGCGCTTACCGCGAGGGGCGCGACCCGCGCGGACGATCTGTAGTGCAGCGCGCATGGCGGGTGCACTGTCGGCGGCGGTGACGGCCGGCGCAACGATCGTGTCGGCCGTGAGACCGGTGGAACCATCGGCATGCATCAGCTCACCAACGCGAACGCGTGCGACGACACGATTGGCGATGCCGTACGTCGCCGTCGTGACGAGCCCCTCTTCGTCGAGCGAGGTCGCCGCTGACCCTTCAGCGATGAGTGTCGCGCGCCCCGCGTCAACAAGCGCTAACAGCGATGCCGGTACGAGGGTACCAGCATTCGCAATCATTGCCACGCGACGTGCTGTTGCAGCTGCCGGAGCGACCACGCGGGCATCGTGTTGCACCCACGCGTCGCTCCCTTCACCAAACGGACGGAACGGCGATGCCACGGCCGGCCCGCCGATGCGTCGTACGCGTTCCGTCGGCGCGAGCACCGGAACTGTCGTGAGCTCTCGAGCGAGTCCGGTGCGTTCGACAAACGTACTGATTGCCTGCGCGACGACGTCTGCGCGTCCAGCGGAAGTCGATCGCATATCGACGATCACGCGTTGTGGTGCACGCGCGAGTGCCTGCGTCACGAGCGCCGAATCCGCACTGTCAAATGACGCGTCTCGGCGAAGTTGCAACACCAGCACGCCGTCGTTGGTGAGATCGGCGCGCACAGGAGTAATGATCTCGACGCGATCGGGCATCGAATCGCGTTCGATGCGCGACAGCGGATCGCCGAGCACGGAAAGCAGTCGACGGATCGCCGTCGCAAAGATGTCGGTGGTGGTGGCGCGCCGGACTTCTGGTATGACCCGAATGAGCGCAGAATCCCAGGCCACACTCCGACTCGCCAGGTAGGGGTGATGCAGAGTGACGGTCTGCCACACGGTAGCGAGTCGAACCAATCGCTGGATACCCGCGGAGTCTGACGCAACCGGCGGCGGCTCCGGTTCGGCGATGGCATCGGTGACGAGTGCGTTGCTCGGCGTCTTCGTCAGCTCGACAACGGCAGGCTTTCCGGCAGCCGCTTTGGTCGGCGTCGGCTTGTCCTGGACTGGCTTTTCAGGAGTGGGCTTGGTCGGCGGTTTAGGTGTCGGCGCAGGTACCGTCGGAGGTGCCGTCTGAGGTACCGTCGGAGGTACCGCCTTGGGAGTCGCAGGTGCCGCGGCGGGACTCGCGGTCGGCGCGGTTTCGGGGTCGATCTTGAAGAACGAGCTGCTGCAACCGTTCAAGAGCGCAACGGCGACGGCGAGGCTCACGCCCGGACCTATGCGACGGAGAAGACAGGATGCGTGGTTCGGCGCCATATTGGGAAAGATACTATAACCCCTGATGACTCAACGACTCTACTACACCGACGCCTCGCTGACGGCGTTCACCGCCACTGTGACAGACGTCAGCGACGATGGACGTCGCGTGTATCTCGATCGCACGGCGTTCTATCCCACATCCGGCGGCCAACCGCACGATATCGGTGCACTGGGCGACGTACCCGTGATCGATGTGGTCGACGAGGACGAACGCATCGCGCACATCGTCGAGTCAGTTGGCACGCTCTCCGTCGGCTCTACTGTGCATGGTACGGTCGACGTAACGCGCCGCTTCGACTTCATGCAACAGCACACCGGTCAACATCTGCTGTCCGCGCTCTTTAACGATCACTTTGGTTGGCCCACCGTCAGCGTGCATTTCGGTGACGTGTCGTGCACGATTGATGTGCAAGGAGGCGACGTCGACGTTGAGTTTTTGCGTGAGGCCGAAGCGCGCGCCAACGCCATCGTGTTCGAGAACGGAACGGTTTCTGTCTCGTTTGAAGATGCAGCAACGGCCACGGGATTACGAAAGCCGAGCGATCGCAGTGGTGAGCTGCGTATCGTGACCATCGAGGGCATCGACCGCAGTGCATGCGGTGGGACGCACGTGCAACGGACCGGAGCAATCGGCAGCATTGCGTTGCGTCGCGCCGAACGTACCAAGGGGAATACGCGCATCGAATTTCTCGCCGGCATGCGCGTTGTGCGTCAGGCGCGCGCCGATGCGGCATTGGTCACGCAGGCATCTCGACTCTTTGCGGCCGCGCCTGATGATTTGCCCGTACTCATCGAGAAGCAACAGCAACGCGTGCAGGAGCTCGAGCGTGAGACGCGTCGACTCGCTGGTGAACTGGCACGACACGAGGCGCAGGCACGTTGGAGCAGTACGCCGCCGGATGGCGACGGCGTGCGTCGCATTCGACTGCCACATAGCGCTGGAGCCGTTCGCGACGCGGAGCCACTGGTGCAGGCGCTGATCGCGCTTGGCGGATGTACCGTCTTCGCGAGTGGCGCCACGCCCGCGGGTGCGATGCTCGCCACAGCGGCGGACACGAACCTCGACGCCGGACACACGCTGCGCCCATTGCTCGCTGCTATTGGAGGGCGTGGTGGCGGTTCGCCGAGGCTCGCGCAGGGGAGCGTCCCAGACGCGGCATTACTCGAAGCGCTGGCGCTGTCGCTTGGATTTCGCTGAGACGCGCGTCTTGCTCGTACGTCATACACTTTTTGCTGACCACACCGCCCATGCCGATAGACATTTTACGTCCGCTGCCGACTGAACACGCGCCCTATGCCACGCAGTACATCGAGGCGGCAGCGCGCGCGATGACCGAGACCGGCAGCGACGACATCCTCACACTGCTACACGATCAACCGGATGAGCTACGCGAACTGTTGACGAGCGCGTTTGCCGACGATGCGACGGCGCGCCAGCGGTATGCGCCCGATAAGTGGACTCTCGGTGAATCGCTCGTGCACATGGTCGACACCGAGCGCGTGTTCGCGTACCGTGTGCTGCGTATCGCGCGCGGTGATCAGACGCCGCTTGCCGGGTTCGAGCAAGACGACTGGGTGCCGCGCAGCCGAGCCGACCGGCGCGCGTTGGCTGATATTCTCGACGAAATCGATGCGGTTCGCGATGCGACACTGGCCCTTGCACTGTCGCTCGACCGGGAGGCTGTGACAGCGACCGGCACGGCGAGCGGCGTAACCGTGTCCGTCCGCGCGCTCCTGTGGATGATAGCCGGCCACTTCGCGCATCACCTCACCATCACCCGCGATCGATATCTCGCTGGCGGTTAATTTTCCATTGCTGGCGAGCGCGACATGCCTGCCAGCAGTACGTATTCGCGCTAACTTTCGCTCGCCTTGGCGCCCGACTTTCGGGTTGCGCCGGCCCTTGACTGTTGCTCCCGGAGCCCTCGTGTCCGCTGCTGTACCTCCCGTCGCCTCGCCCGAGACCATCCGTCTCGCGATTGATACCGTCCGCACGCTCTCGATGGACGCGGTGCAGGCCGCGGACTCCGGACATCCGGGCACACCGATGGCGCTTGCGCCACTCGCGTACGCGCTCTACACGCGGCATCTGCGTCACGATCCTGCGGCGCCACACTGGTTTGATCGCGATCGCTTTGTGCTCTCGATCGGCCACGCCTCGATGTTGCTCTATAGCTCGCTCCACCTGTCGGGCTACGCGTTGCCGCTCGAAGAGATCAAACGCTTCCGCCAGTGGAAAAGCATCACCCCCGGGCATCCAGAGGTCCATCACACGCCAGGCGTGGAGACGACGACAGGGCCGCTTGGACAGGGTGTAGCGAATGCCGTTGGGTTTGCGGTAGCGGAACGGCATCTGGCCGCCGAGTTCAATCGCGAGGGTCATGAGATCGTCAACCATTCGACGTATTTCATTGCGGGCGATGGTTGCCTCATGGAGGGCATCTCTCATGAAGCGGCGTCGTACGCTGGCCACAACAAGCTTGGTAAACTGATCGGATTCTTCGACGATAATCGCATCACGATCGATGGTAGCACCGACTTGAGTTGCAGTGATGATGCCGCGGCGCGCTTTGCGGCGTATGGTTGGCAGGTGTTGCACATTGCCGACGTGAACGATGTGGATTCGATCGACGCGGCGATTGCCGAAGCGCATGCAGATACCACGCGTCCGACGTTGATTATCACGCGCACGCACATCGGGTACGGTTCACCCAATCGCCAGGACACGAGCAAGGCGCACGGCGAGCCGCTTGGTAAGGATGAAATCGCGCTCACCAAGGCCGCCTATGGCTGGGCGTATCCTGATGCGTTTTTTGTTCCAGACGAAGCGCGCGCACACTGGCACGAACAGGTCGCCACGCGTGCGGCGACGCACGCGGAATGGGAAACACGGTGGAGCGCGTACAGCGCGGCGTTTCCAGAACTTGCGGCGGAGTTGGAGCGTCGCATACGCGGTGAATTGCCAGCCGATTTGAACGCGGCGTTTCCGTCGTTCGATGCGAAAAGCGGCAATGTGGCCACGCGCGCCGCGTCCGGCGCCGTGATCAATGCGATTGCCTCGCGTATACCGGAATTGATTGGTGGATCGGCTGACCTGACGGGCTCGAATCTCACGAACGTCAAGGCCGCGCCCTACTTCGCTCCGTCGATTCCTACTGGTCGCAATTTCCATTTCGGCATTCGTGAGCACGCGATGGGCGCGATCATGAACGGCATGGGGTTGCACGGCGGCATTGTGCCGTACGGTGGCACGTTCCTGGTGTTCAGCGACTACATGCGTCCGGCGGTGCGTCTCGCAGCGTTGATGGGCGTTCACTGCATATACGTCTTCACGCACGACTCGATCGGACTTGGTGAAGATGGTCCGACCCATCAGCCGGTCGAACAGCTGACCGCGCTGCGTTGTATTCCGAATCTCGTGGTGCTACGCCCTGCCGATGCTGATGAAGTATCGGAGGCATGGCGCGTCGCGCTGCATCACAAGACCGGGCCCGTGGCGATCGTGCTCACGCGACAGAAGCTGTCATACTTCAACGAGCAGCCGCGCATTCATGCCGGCGTGCCGCGTGGCGCGTACGAACTCGCAGAAGGCGTAGGCGGCAGCGGGGCTCGGCCGGACGTCGTGCTGCTCTCGAGCGGCTCGGAAGTAGAGATCGCGCTAGCGGCGCGTGCGCAGTTGGCGGTGCAAGGCGTGGCAGCGCGTGTTGTGAGCTGCCCGTCACTCGAGTTGTTCGCGCAACAGTCTCAAGAGTATCGTGATCTCGTGTTGCCGCCTGATGTGCCGCGTGTCGCGATCGAAGCGGCACATCCGATGTCGTGGTATCAGTGGGTTGGTGCGCACGGCGCGGTGGTTGGCATTCATACCTTTGGCGCGAGTGCCCCATACCAGACGTTGTACAAAGAGTACGGTATTACCGCAGAGCACTTGGTCGAGGTGGTGAAGCAGGTGCTGCTGGCATGATCGACCGTTCTGTACTGACGTATGGACGACAGCTGGTGTCGACAGTGATCGTCGTTGGTGCGCTGTCGGCGTGTGGCTCGAGCCTCGCCGCCATCACAACGGAGGCGATGGATAGCTGCATCGCGGCGCGCAATCCGGTCTTTACGAGCGGACATGGCGCCGATGCGCTTAAGACGCCGCTCTCGGAAGGGACGCGGGCGTTGGCCATGAAGGTGCGGTACGATCGCGGCTTCAAGATGCTCAAGTCGATTTCGGAACATGCGCGCGATCAGGTCACGCTGGTGTGTGCGCTCGATCTCATGTCGTACAACAGTGATGCCGATACACGCGCATTCATCCAGCAATATCTCAAGCATCCGTCACCAGACGTAGCGCTCAACGCCAAGCTGCTCCTCGATCGGCCAATCCCCAACGGACTGTGAGGGAATCCCGTGGCAAATAGCGCTCCGACGCTTGGTGGGATCGGTGCCCGCGTGCTTGGGGCGCTGGTATTGGTGTTTGCGACGTACAACCCCGACGGCTACTCGTACTACCACTGGGCAATCGCGCCACTCATCGGACGAACGCCGTCATCCGGCTCGGCGCCGGTCAAGTTCCTCTGTGGCGTCGTGCTGCTCACAGGGTGGGTCATCTTCCTGAACGCGACGCGTCGGTCCATCGGACTCGCGGGTTCGTTGCTCGTGCTCGCGATTTCCGGCGGGTTAGTGTGGCTGATGGTCGACTCAGGGCTCATCAGCGCGCATTCGTCACGCGGCATCACTTACGTCGTCGAGATCTGCACCGTGTTGCTGTTGGCCGTCGGCATGTCGTGGTCGCACATCTCGCGCGCGCTGACCGGACAGATGGACACCGATCAGGTCAATTGAACGGCGACTTCACGGGACCAACGCGCGGTGCTGGCACGCTGACCGCGCGATCGTACGGTGAGCAGAGCGGATCGCCGATGACAATGTCTTTCCAGAGCACCATCAACGACGCCGCATAGAACGATTCGGCGAGATTGAAGCCGTGTACATAGTGATCAAAGAGTATCTCGGGGTTGGCCAGTGCGACGGTGTACGGCTCACTCACGTAACCCTTCACGCCGGTCACGCCTTGCGCGACGAGATCGACAATGCGGCTCTGCCCGCCGGTTGATGCGCCGAAGGTTCGCGCGCTCGTCGACACAAACGTTTCGGCCAATGCACCAGGCAGAAATCGAACGGCGTGATACGCGGTCGCATCGAAACCCTGATCATTGCTTCCCCAACTCGCGTACCCGATCACGGGCGCGAGTGGCGCGATGAACTGCCGACTGCTGTCGATCGCGACGTCGAGTCCGTACGACGACAGGCGCGTTGCGGCCGCGTAGAGCGAACGATTCATCAGCGCGTACCCGTCTGAGGCCGTACTAGGCGGCATCGCGTCGAAGTAGAACGGACCGCGGACCGCGCGCGCAGAATCCGCATGATCGACCAGCTTGAGACAGTCCGCCAGCGCACCACAGTCGAGGCGTGTCACGAGATACATGCCGAAGCGCTCGCTGTTGAACGGTTCGCGCGCGTTGAAGTATGGGTTGCGGTAGCGGTTGAACCAGGTGGTGTCGAAACCGACCATCGGGGGAATGTTCAGGTTCATTCCGGCCAGATGCGCGTCGACGCTGTATCCATGACTGCCACCGATGCGAATCGGAATGCCGGTCGTCAACACGATGAAGTCGATGCGCACGGGCAATGAATCGATCGCCGCACGAATCGGCGAGAGCAGCTGCGAACGGAAGTCGAGCTCGGAGATATCATCTTGCACGTCGACGTCGACCTGTACCACATGGGACGGTGCGATCGCGCGATGCGCCATGTAATACTGTCCAACGGCCTGACTGGCGCTGCTCTGTTTATTGACGACGACCAAGACGCGATCCGGACCGCGCATCGGTGCGAACTTTGGCGCGCGGGACGTGCCCCCGCACGCGACAACGAGCGCGAGGGTGGCCAGGCCGAAGACGCGTCGAACGAGCATGTCTCAGAATGACGCCACGGACACGCGGAGGGAACGGGGCAGACGCGATGAGTCTTCACAGGTCATGTCATCCGATACACATCAGGCGCTGACGCTCGCGTTCGTTGCTCCGTGGGAATGCTCGCGCGCGGTCGCCAACATTCCGCGTGAACCGCGCGACAACGTCGTCATCGTCTTACTGGAATCAGTCGCCAAAGGTGCGTCACTACCGTGGCACCGTCAGAAACTGGTACTGGTGCTGTCAGCGATGGCGCACTTCGCGCAGTCACTGGAGCGCGCGGGCTATCGCGTGGTGCATCGCCGTGTGGCACGGTATGCGGACGGACTGCACGACCTCTGCGTTGAGCTTGGAGCGACGCGCGTGGTGGCGACAGAAGGGCGAGAACAGGATATGGTCGACGAACTCGCCTATGCGCAGGTGCGCCTCGAGTCAGCTGGCGTGGCGCTCGTGTTGCGAGCGGATCGCGGATTCGTCGCGACGCGCGGCGACTTTTCGGCATGGGCTGCCGGCCGGAAGGAATTCCGCATGGAATGGTTCTATCGCGAAATGCGTCGGAAGTATGGCATCCTGATGGAAGCGGACGGGACGCCGACTGGTGGGACGTGGAACTTCGACGCTGAAAATCGCAAGCCGTGGCCGAAGGGTCGTGCGGTGCCGGATCGCTTTGCCACAGCTCCCGACGAGACGACGGCGGCGATCATGGGGCGCGTGGCTGCGTGGCGTGGCCGATGGGGAAAGGTTGACTCGTTTGCGCTGCCGGTGACCCGCGTCGACGCGAAACGGTGGCTCGATCGCTTTATCGTCGAACGACTGCCGGAGTTCGGCCCGTACGAAGACGCGTTGGTGCACGGCGAGTCGGACCTGCTGCATTCGTCACTCTCTTCGTTGCTTAACGTCGGATTGCTGCATCCGCTCGAGGTGGTACGACGTGCGGAGCAAGCCTATCGTGACGGTCATGTCCCGATCGCGTCAGCCGAAGGCTTCGTTCGACAGATCCTGGGGTGGCGAGAATTCATCCGTGGCATGTATTGGCAGCTGATGCCGGGGCTTCGTACGGCGAATGCGTTGGGGGCGACGTTGGCGCTGCCGCGATGGTTTTGGGCGCCGGACGGTGAAGCGTACGACGCATCGGGCGCGACGGGTGCGGCCTGCGGCATGCGGTGTCTGGCGGACACGATCACGCAGGTTCGCGAGCACGGGCGCGTGCATCATATCGGGCGTCTCATGGTGCAATGCAATTTTGCCACCCTGCTGGGCGTCGAACCGGCGGCATTGTCACGCTGGTTTTGGAGCGCATTCACCGACGCGTATGAGTGGGTGGAGCTACCGAACGTGGTGGGGATGGGGACATGGGGCGACGGTGGTGTGCTCGCGTCGAAGCCGTACGTCGCGTCGGGCGCGTACATCAATCGGATGAGCAACTACTGCGGGGGCTGCGCGTTTGACGTGAAGGCGCGATCGGGGCCGGGGGCGTGTCCGATGAATGTGCTGTATTGGGACTTTTTAGACCGGCATCGGGCGCGATTTGCGTCACATCCGCGCATGTCGATGATGGTGCGCCATGTTGAGAAGATCGCGGAAGCGGAGTTGGTACAGATCCGTCGATCGGCGTCGGAGTTTCGTGCGGGGTTGGCGTATGAGGACGACGCGGTGGGTGGTATGCTGACGGTCCGCTGACGCTGACGTTGTGCTGATGGCGCCATCGTACATTCAGCTTCGGGGGGCGCCCCCAAAGCGTTTGGGAACGTCGAGCAACAGAATACCACGCACCCGCCCCACGCACCCGCACCCGCACCACGCCCAATCCGCACCGCGCACCGCTCACACCGCATTCCGCCACCACTCCCACCGCATTCCTCCACCACCCATCCCGCATTCCGCCACCACTCTCCACCGCATACCATTGAGGCGTGACCACCCCGCCCCAACGCCTGCACGTCCGACCGCCGTACTCCACACCCGCGCACCGCAAGGCGCTCCGCGACAACGTCCGCGCCGACTGCGAAAACAAGCCCGGCGTGTACCGCATGCTCGGTCCGACCGGCATGGTCCTCTACGTCGGACAGTCGCGAACGCTCCGCACCCGACTCCTCTCGTACTTCCGCGCCAAAGGCCGGCGCAATAAGGCGGCGCGTATCCTGCGCCACGCCTTCCGGCTCGAGTGGGAGTACACGAATACTGAGTTCGGCGCGCTGCTGCGCGAACTGCGCCTCATCAAGCACCATCGGCCGCCCTTCAACGCGATGATGGTTACCGACGAGTGGCCGCGTGGGTACATCGCGCTGACCGGTGGTGCCGTGCCCGGGCTCCGCGTCGTCCCGCGCTCCGACGACCCGTCCGCTGTCGCCCTGTTTGGACCATTTCGCCGAGTCGCACGTCTGCGCGAGGCCGTGCGCGCACTCGCCGACGCCACCGGACTCCGCGATTGCGCGTTAGATGATGTGCGGAGGGCAAACGGCGACAGTCCGCTTTGGTTCGCCAACGAACGACCACTTCGCGGAAAAGGTCGTCAGCGGACGCGAGCACCCGGCTGTTTACGCCACGACCTCGGCACGTGCGTCGGTCCATGCATCGGTGCCGGTGATGGCGTCGACTATCGCGCGGCTGCGCAGGTCGTGCGCGAGTTTCTCGAGGGCCGATCGGACGCACCGGTCACCATGTTGCGCCTGCGCATGGACGACGCAAGCCAATCGCTCGAGTTCGAGCGGGCCGGTGTTGCGCGCGACCGGCTCGAACGGGTCGGCTGGCTCTATGAGCGGGTGCAGCATTTTCACGCCAACGTGGATCGGCTGACCTTTCGCTACCACGCCATCGGTGCGGACGGTGCCGAGTGGGTCTATCTCATTCGCCGTGGGACCGTTCGGGCGGAGTTGCCGATGCCCAAGTGCGATGTCGATCAGATCGAGCTCGAGACGCTCGCGCGCCGCATTTTCGACGGACCGGACCTCGCCGGGGCCGACATTCCGACGCACGATCTCGACGAGTTCTATCTCGTCGCCAGCTGGTTCCGCCGCAGACCCGAGGAGCGCGCGCGCGCCGTCACGACGAGCGCCACCGCCTTTTAAACGCTGTTCGCCACAATACACGAAGTGCCCGGGATTGACCCCGGGCACCTCGTGACCAGCACACCGTCCGCTCGCTTCGGGTCCCGCCCCTGGTTAGCGGAACGGTGTAAGAACTACTTGGCCGGCTTCTTCGCGGCCGGCTTCGCCGTCGTGTCCTTCATGGCGGCGGCAGCCTTCTTGCCACCCTTTTTCTTGCCCTTCGGCTTGGTCGAGTCGGCCATGGCCATAGCCGGGGCCGGAGCAGCAGCGGCCTTCGCGGCAGGAGCCATGGCCGGAGCAGCGGCCGGAGCAGGCGCGGCGGCCGGCTTCTTGGCGGGCTGCGGCTGGGCAGAGGCCGTTGCACCAACGAGGAGCGTGGCGGCGGCAATGGCGAGACGAATACGGTTCATGAACGACTCCGAAAAAAGTGAGTGATCGACGTTGCACCGATGAGCGGGAGGGCACTCGCTCACTTGTGTCGGCCGCGCAAAGTGCACAGCGTGCGGCGGATGATGGCTGCCCCAGCTGTGAGCATATAGTCTAGAGTGGCTGACCTTAACTCCCGATTAACGTTTCAGGTCCGTTCTTTCCTCTCGCCCTTCCGCAGTGCGTCTCCTCGTTGTCGAAGATGATCCGAAACTCGCGCGTGTCATCGCGCGGGGGCTGCGCGAAGTCTCCTACGCCGTCGATGTCACGGGCGACGGGCGCGACGCGCTCGTGCAGGCCGCGGTGAACAGCTACGACGCCATCGTGCTCGATATCATGCTGCCGGGCATGGATGGACTGTCGGTCTGTCGCGAACTGCGGAGCCGTGGCATCCGGTCGCCAATCCTGATGCTGACGGCGCGCGATGCCATCGCCGATCGCATCGCGGGACTGGATACCGGTGCCGACGATTATCTCACGAAGCCATTCGATTTCGGCGAGCTCCTCGCGCGACTCCGTGCGCTGCTGCGGCGACCAGAGGCGCTCCAACCAGTCCAGATGCGCATCGCGGACCTCGAGATCGACGCACTCGCGAGAGCCGTCACGCGCGCCGGAGTGCCGATCGCCCTCACCTCCAAGGAATACGCGCTGCTCGAACTGCTGGCCCGTCACACGGGTCAGGTCGTCTCTCGAGCTGACATCGTCGCGCACGTCTGGGATGACAATCACGATCCGTTCACCAACGCCGTCGAGGTCTACGTCAATCGACTGCGCGGAAAGATCGACAAAGAACCGTGGTCGCCGCTCATTCATACGAAACGCGGTGCCGGATATATCCTCACAGACAGTGCACCGGCCTAGCAGCGGCCCAGCAGCGCGGACACACTCACGGCACGCGCCGCGTACGTTGCTCGGCATGACACCCTCCGCATGATCCGCTGCCCATGACGCGCGTGCGCACGTCGATCCGACTTCGCCTGACGCTCTGGAACGCCACACTGCTGGCGCTCGTGCTGATCCTGTTCGCGACGGCCGGCTGGTTTACGCTCGAGGCGGTCCTCCAAGAGCGCGGCGATGCGGCGGTGAGCGAATCCGCGCGCGCGATCGCGGCCGCGGTACAAGCCGAACGCCGCGCCGCACGAGCACGCGGCGACTCGGCGAGTCTGCAGGGCGATGCGTCGCGCGCTGTACTTCGCGAACTCCGCACGCACGATCTCGACGTCTTTATCGTCGACGAAGCATCGCGTGTCGTCGCAGCCAGTCGGAGCCCCGCGCGCCCTCGTATCGCCGACGCGAAATCGCGCGCCGCCGTAGCCGCGGCAATGCCACCAAAGACTGCGCTGCCCGATACGCTGCCGATGCCAGCGCCTGTACGTGCACTGCTGCAGGAGAAGGCGACGACCGGCGAAGTCGCGTTGCGCACGGTGAAGATCGACGACGTCAATTGGCGCGCCGCGGCCGTGCGCGTGCCCGGTGGACAGGACTACGCCGACGAACCGGCGCGCATCGTGCTCGTGCTGCGGTCGGGTGATGAAGACCTCGCCGTCCTCGCGCGGGTTCGCACCACATTGTTCTTCGCGATTCCGTTCGCACTCTTGGTCTCCGTGATCACCGGCTACGCCATCGCGCGACGCAGCCTCGCACCGATGGATGAGATGTCTGCACGCGCCGCGCAGATCTCTGCGGCCACGCTCGACGAACGACTACCCGTCATGAACGCGCACGATGAACTCGGTCGACTGGCGACCGTCATCAACGACTTACTCGGCCGAGTCGATGTGGCGTTTCGTAAGCAGAAGCAGTTCGTTGCCGATGCGTCACATGAATTGCGGACGCCGATTGCGATTGTGCGCGGCGAAGCGGACGTCACGTTGCAGCGCCCGACGCGCGATGAACCGGAGTATCGCGAAGCACTGGCCGTCATTCGTGATGAGTCGGTGCGACTGACGCGCATCGTGGATGACCTCTTTCTGCTCGCGCGAACGGACGCGGGCGGACCGCTGGATCGCCGAGAACGCGTGAATGTCGCCGACCTGCTGGGTGCGGCCGTGCGCAGCGTCCGCACGATCGCGGACACCAACGGCGTACTGCTCGATACCAACTTGCCGAACGCGTTACACGGCGACGCAGAGGTCATCGGCGATCGCGCGCTGTTGCGTCGACTGTTGCTCAACCTGCTCGACAATGCACTCAAAAACACGCCGCGAGGCGGTTGCGTGACGATGTCGCTGTCCGCGACGACTGAGCACGTGGCAATCGTCGTCGCAGACAATGGCCGCGGCATCGCCGTCGAGCTGCGACCACGCATTTTCGACCGCTTCGTACGCGCGGAGCTGCCGCCCGCTGATGTGCGTCAAGACGACAATGTTCAGCACGACGGCGCGGAGCACGACCTTGGGGTGGTCAGCGTCGCGAGCATTCCATCGGCGAGCGGTGCGGGTCTCGGACTCGCGATTGCACAGGCCATCGCACACGCGCACGATGGACAGATCACGCTCGACGACGTCTACGTTGGCGCCAGCTTTCGGGTGACGCTGCCGCGCGCTCGTCGTGCCGTCGACGTGTAGCGTCTGAAGACACTATCCGCCAGTCAAGGCTGGTCGTTACAACGTCGACAGCGACCGCACCTGCCCGCGGCAGCATTCGGGCATCAGTGCCCGCAGGTGGCGCAGTGCATCGGCCGCCTTGCCAAGAAAATCGTCGCTGGCTGGCACCTCGACGTAGCCCGGATGTCCCGCCCACGCTTCGGCGATGAGCGAATCGATTGCGCGCGCTTCGTCGTGGGATTCGATACGCAGCGGGTTGTCATGGTTGTACGCAACGGCGGTCGGCGTCCGCAGATGGATGACGCCATGGTAGCGCGCCAGTTCGGCATCGCGCGTCGTCCCGACGGCATCCCAGAGTGTGCCACTGCCCATCCAATACGCAGAGCCGTCGAGCGTGCCGCGATCACAGATCACCATGGCGGGGTTCTCCACCAGCGTCGTGGATTCCAGCTCGACCTGCACATGGTAGATGGCCCGCTGACTGGCCCGGCGAATGTCCGGGCGACCGTTGCGAGGGAAGTGGCCACCGAACACGATGCCGGCGGCCTCGGGCAGGCTCCGCACGTGTTCGCAGAAAAAGAGTTTGGCCAGCTCGAGCACGGCCGACTTACCGGCGCCCGGGCCTCCGGTCAGTACCACGCGACGGCCATCGTGCGTGGCCGTGCAATTGCATGAATTCATGCACCGAAAGATAGACGCGATAGCGCCATGTCCGGGTTTCCCGCACGCAAGTCGCGCGACGCAATCGCCATACTAGTGCATCCTCAACGCACTCCCTATGCATCGTCGTGAATTCCTCGAACTCGCGGGTACTGCGGGCGCGCTATCGCTTACTCGTCCGTGGCACGGAGTGCTCTCCGCCGCCATGACCGGCGTTCCTGCGGTCGGTCGCGCGCCGTTGCGCTTCCCGCGCGTTGTAGCTCCGACCGCGCTGACGCTGGCCGCGCGGGTACACGAGGTGGAGATCGCGCCGGGTGTGCGCGCTGAGGCGTGGAGTCTTGGCGACGGACCGGTGGGACCGACGATCCGCACGCGCACCGGGGATACGGCACGCATCACGTTCGAAAACGGGCTCGCTGAACCGAGCATCCTGCACTGGCACGGGCTGCGGGTGCCTGAGGCTGCGGATGGCGGACCGCGGCTGGCCATCGATGCAGGGGCGGCCTACCGGTACGAGTTCCCAGTGATCAATCGCGCGGGCACTTACTGGTATCACGCACATGCGCACGGACGCACAGGCGTGCAGACCTACCGGGGCATGGGCGGGCTGTTGCTCATCGGCGATGCCGCGGAGGATGCGTTGGGATTGCCGTCGGGTGAGCAGGAGATTCCGCTGCTCATTCAGGACCGACGGGACAGTGTCGGCGGTGTTTTCGTGTACGCACCGGCGATGCACGAACAGATGGAAGGGTTTTTCGGCGACACGCCGTTCGGCAATGGCGTGCGGTTGCCGACGCTCGAGGTCGCGACGACCACATATCGACTGCGGGTGGTCAATGCGACGACATCGCGCATTCTCCGGCTCATGCTGTCGAACGGTCACCCGATGACGCTCATCGGTAACGACGGCGGATTGCTTCCTGAGCCCGTGACGCTCACCCAGCTCGATCTGGGCACAGGCGAGCGCGCGGACCTGCTGGTGGATTTCGGTGCGCTCAAGGTGGGGACACGTCTCGCGCTGCTCTCCGCGAAGTTCGTGTCGCCCGCACAGATGGGTGGCATGGGGATGGGCGGCGGCATGGGCGGCGGCATGGGGCGTATGGGCGCCGGCGGTGTGCCGCAGGGCGGCGAGATGCGGTTAGTGGAGTTCGAAGTGGCGCGCGCCGTGAAGCCGGTGGCGTGGCGAGCGGCGAAGTTCCCATCGATCATGCCACTTGATGTATCGCGTGCAGCGCGGACGCGCGTGTTCAAATTCGAGAGCGCGATGATGCGCCACAGAATCAATGGACGCGCGTTCGACATGGAGCGCATCGACGAACAGGTACGTTTCGGAGACACCGAGGTTTGGACGTTCGTGAACGACAGCCCGTTCCCGCACCCAGTGCACGTGCACGAAGTGCAGTTTCAGGTAGTGGAGCGGATCGGTGGACGCGCGGCACTGATGCCGTGGGAGCGCGGGTGGAAGGATACCGTCCTCGTGTTTCCCGGTGAGCGCGTGAGCGTCATCGCGACGTTCGACACGCACCGGGGGCGCTACCTGATGCACTGTCATAACATGGTGCACGAGGACGGCGGCATGATGATGAACTACGAGATCAGTTAGGGCTGCCGTCGACGGCAGAGACTCACGTCGCCACCGAACTGCAATCGTGTTGCGCTCGACGCGAGACGGCGAGCAGTCGCCAATAGAGCGCGCGAATTTCATCTTCAGGCAACCCAGCATCGCGCGCCAGCGCCGACGCGCGTGCAACGACCGCGGCCTCGCGCGCCGGATCCGTCACCGGTTGACCGGTTGCCGCTTTCAGTCGACCAACAGCACGCGCGAGTTGCAGACGCTCGGCGATCGCCGAGATGATCGTGGCGTCCACGCGTTCAATTTCGCTGCGCAGTGCTGCCAGCGTCGCGCTGCTACTGACCTCTGTATCGAGTGATGCGCCTGGTGCACGTGGGGCAGATTCGTTCGTGGCCATGATCATGCGACGCTCGACGCCGACACGCCGCTGTCGAGCGACATGCCACGTCCGATCGCGACGGCGATCGCCTGCACTTGTTGCATCATCGCGGCGAAGGCGTTGGGTTCGAGCGATTGTTCACCATCCGAGCGCGCCTTGGTAGGTTCGGGATGCACTTCGACGAGCAGCCCATCTGCGCCTGCCGCGATGGCCGCCATGGCCAGCGGTGTCACCAGATCGGCACGACCACCCGCGTGACTCGGATCGACGATCACTGGCAGATGCGTTTCGCGCTTGAGTACCGGAATGGCGGCGATGTCGAGCGTGTTGCGTGTCGAGGTTTCGTAGGTGCGGATGCCGCGCTCGCAGAGCATCACATCACCATTCCCCTGCGCCATGATGTACTCAGCGGCCATCAGCAATTCGGTGATGGTGCCTGACAGTCCGCGTTTGAGCAACACCGGGCGCTGCACTTTGCCAACCTCGGTGAGCAGTGCGTAGTTCTGCATGTTGCGCGCGCCAATCTGCAGCACGTCGGCGTACGATGCGACCATTTCGACCAGTCGTGGGTCCATGACTTCGGTGACGACCGGCATGCCGGTTTCAGCGCGCACCTCGGCCAACAGTTTGAGACCCTCTTCGCCCATCCCTTGAAAGGCATACGGCGATGACCGCGGCTTGAACGCGCCGCCGCGCAACATCCGAGCGCCGGCGCGCTGCACGTGCGTCGCGGTCTCGATGAGCATCTCGCGCCCCTCGACGGAGCATGGGCCGGCAATCACCACGATCTCACGTCCACCGATCACTGTGCGAGCGGGATCACCAAAGCGGATTGCTGTACGTTCGGCAGAGAATTCGCGCGACGCGAGCTTGTACGGCTTGAGAACCGGCATGACGCGCTCGACGCCCTCGAGTTGCGTTAGGGCGTGTTCGCTGAGTGTCGATTCTTCACCGATACAGCCAACGATGGTGCGCTGCTCGCCGCGGATGATGTGCGCGCGAAGGCCGGCGCTCTCGACATGTTCGACGATACGGTCGAGCGCCTCGGCGCTGACATTGGCGGTTGTCACGATGATCATCTGGTCTCCTTGGGGTGAGGTATCCCCGCAGAGCCCGTGCCGCCGAGCCTCGAAACGAAACGAGGCCCGTGCAGTTGCACGGGCCTCGCGGTGTCTTGGTTGCGGTCGCTTAGTTGCGCGCAGTCCGATCGCCGTGGCCCATGCTGGACGGCGTAAAATAAAATCGGCTGGCGGCGAACAAGCGGCTCATGGACGGTAGGCTAGGGCAAGGTTGGCGTGCTGTCAATATCTTTGCTTGCATGCGCGAGAACCGTCCTGAGCAATCGAACGCCAACGCCGACACCGGATTGCCCGATGCTGGTGGGCATGCGAATCTGCGATTATCGCGCGTGGCGTTTCAAGGTGAACTGGGCGCATTCAGCGAGCTCGCCGTGCGAATGCGATGGAGCGAGGATGTGGATTTCGTCACCTGTCGAACCTTCGCGGACACGGTGGACGCTGTGCTCACCGGCGCTGCAGACTTTGCGGTGATTCCCGTCGAAAATGCCATCGCTGGCGTGGTTGTTGCGGCGCGCGCGGCGCTCGATGGGGCCGGTGCGCAGCTTCAGTATCTCGGTGAGTTACTCGTACCTGTACACCTCTGCTTCATGGCGCCGCATGGTGCGTCGATCAACGCAGTTCGCATGGTGCACAGCCACCAGATGGCGCTGGCGCAGTGCCAGCGATTCTTTGCCAAGCATCCGTGGCTGATCGCGCAGGTCCACGACGATACCGCCGGTGCGGCGCGCGACGTCGCGGCGGCGGCTGACCTTTCCGTTGCCGCGATTGCCGCAGACGCAGCGGCGACGCGCTATGGTCTCGAGATTCTGTCACGCGACATTCAAGATGTCTCGAACAACTGGACTCGCTTTGTTGTGGTACAGAAGGCAACGACCAACGCGTAAACAACGACAACTGCGGGACGCGAAATTCGCGGCTCGCAGTTTTCCCTTTCTGAGGATGAACGGATGTCGGTATATATGCGCAGTGCAGTCAGGGTACTTTGCCTCGCGGCGGTTGCGTTCGAATCGATCAGCGCACAATCGCCATTGCGGCCGACGATGCCTGCGACGTTTGCGCCGATCACGGGCGCTGTTGCGTCGGAGCTATCGGGCGATCGCGCGCTGCGTACAGTGTCGTTTGTCGAGAAATTTTTTCGACTGCCCGGCAACCGCGGCTTCGATGCATCGATCGACACAGTAGCGGCGCTGCTTGGTGCAGCGGGCTACGTACCGGAAGCCAAGGCGACCGCGAAGGATCGCTTCGTGTATCGCGTTGAATCGCGCTCCATGAAAGAGCAGGCATGGACACCCGACGACGCGTCGCTAACGATCGTTGGTCGTGGTGCTCCGCTGCTCGCGTGGGCGACCAATCACAACATGCTCGCGATCAACTCCTACGCGACACCCACTGGTGGCGTGACGGCATCGCTTGTTGATGTTGGCGCGGGCGCCGACGCTGACTTCGACAAGATCGACGTGAAGGGCAAAATTGCCTTCATCGATGGCAGTGCTCGGAACGCGTATACCAAGGCGATGCAACGCGGCGCGATCGGTGTCCTCGCGACGCAGAAGCTTCCGGCGTACAACCAGCAAAGCAAAAACGTCAGCGCGATTCAATTCACCAGCGTTGCGAAGGACAGCGTGCACCAGGGTTGGTGCATCTTCGTCTCGTCAGCCGCACGCGATTCGCTCAAGCGCGCACTCGCCGTGGGTCCTGTTCAGGTGAAAGCGGTCGTCGCCGCGCGCTTCGAAACACGCCCTGAGCGCACGGTCGTCGCCGAAATTCGTGGTACAATTAAACCTGAAGAACGCTTTGTGTACTCGGCGCACGTGCAGGAACCTGGCGCCAATGACAATGCGAGCGGCGTTGGGCTACTGGCCGAGATTGCGCGCACGGCGTTGCTGGTGGTGAAGAGTGGTCGCGCGAATCCAGCGCGTACAATGACGTTTCTGTGGGGCGATGAGATTCGTTCGACCGCACGCTTCTTGTCCGAGGATAGCGTGCGTCGCACCGGCGTGAGGTGGGGCATGTCACTCGACATGGTCGGTGAGAACACCGCGAAAACTGGCGGCGCGTTTCTGATCGAGAAGATGCCTGATCCGTCAGCCGTCTGGGTGCGCGGCGACGATCAACACACCGAGTGGGGCGGACGTCCACTCACAGTGTCGGAGATTCGTCCATACTGGTACAACGATTTCGTGCGTCAGCGCTGCCTCGATCGCGCGGCAACCACTGGCTGGGTGGTGAAAGCCAACCCATTTGAAGGCGGCAGCGATCACACACCGTTTCTGACCGCGAAGATACCGGCCGTTTTGCTCTGGCACTTCACCGATCAGTTCTATCATACGGACCTCGATCGCATCGAGATGGTGAGCGCAACTACGCTCGGTAACGTCGGGAATTGTGCGTTGACCGCGGGGCTTCTGCTTACGCAGGGCACGCCGGTTGTCACGCAAGCGGCACTTATCGAAATCACACAAGTCGCGGAAGCCGAGTTGGCGGCGCAGGGCGCGATGTCGGCGAAGGCGGTGCGCGATGGCAGCGATAAGACAAAGGAACAGCTCATCATCGACACGTGGCGCGACTACTACGTGGAGGCGTTGGCACACGTCTCGGATATCGCGACAAACGCGCCGGCGATGGATGCGAACGTCCGTGCGGCGCAGGATCGCGTGAAGCGCGCCGCGGCGGCCGCCCGACCATAGTTTCGCTCTAGTCATGTGAAAGGCACGCGCGTACGTTCACTGCATGTACGCGACGTGCCTGTTTTGCAACGGCGCACTTGGCCGCAATGAGTCGATTGAACACTTCCCCATTGGACGCCGTCTCGCGTTTGACGGGGCTCGTGGTCGATTATGGGTCGTGTGCCCAACGTGTGCGCGATGGAATCTCTCACC
>JBBQDB010000051.1:0-26984 GCA_038319245.1 Gemmatimonadales bacterium | reverse complement strand
GCGGACACACCGGGAACGGTGTTGTCCGGCGACGTCACGTACGGAATGAGCTTCCCCACTTTTTCGGAGGAGCAGCCCACCATCGCGGTCGTCGCGCCAGTGGCGCCTAAAATCTTAAGGAAGTCTCGGCGCTTTACGCCGGCTCCTGCTTCAGTGCTCATGCAGTCACTCCGCTCCGGGCGGCCGCACGAGACGAACGACACGCAGTCTGCGCGCCGACGCCCCGTGGACGAGGGTCAGTCGACGATCAGTAGTGGCAGACGCTGCAATCGTAACGCGCCTTCTTCGCAGGCATCGCTTCGAGTTCCGGCGTGACCGTTTCTCCGGCCAGCCGTGCACCTTCCGCGGGCTTGTAGCCCTGCACGTGACAGTTCACGCACCAACCCATGTTGAGCGAGTTGGCCTGCGCGACCGGCACGTAGTTGGTATCCGGTCCCTGCTTGCCCTGCACCTGAATCTGCCCGTGACAAGTCTGGCAGGTCACACCGGCGTTCACATGACGCATGTGTGGGAAATGCACGTACTCCGGCACTTTGTGGACGCGATTCCAAGGAATCGGCTGTCCCTTTGCGTAGAAGGCCGCGACCTTTTTGATCTCGGCCGATCCGGTTTTCACAACCGCATGACAACCCATGCACTGGGCGACAGAGGCATTGCCTGGATCAGGGGACTTGTTCGCTGCACTGTGGCAGTAGAGGCAATTCATGCCCGCTTTCTGAACGTGCGGCGAATGGACGAATTTGACCGGCTGCTCTACGCGAAGACCCTGCGACGACGAAGCGCCGCTGTAGGCCGACAGCAATGCAGCCGCCGCGGCCAGCGCGAGGAAACCAGGAATCACCGTCCACTTCTTCTTGACCGTCATCGACGCGACCGGGAAGGCTTGAGTGGCAACACAAACACAGCGAATTCAACAGAATTCGCCGCGCGAAGGACAGAACAGCAGTCAGAACTGGTTGACATGGACCGAGGTCAACCGCGTAAGTCGCTGTCCAGAAGCTTTTTGCAAGCGCGAAGTATGACCGGCACCGTATTTGTACGCAAGTGCAAAAACCGATGGCGACCAGGTCTTTTTGAAAGGTTCCATCCACACAGTAAAACGACCGTGCATAACGAGTGTTCCCGTCTGGTACCACACGCGCACTTCACGATACGCCGAGCTTCGCAGCACGTCCCTGCCAAGCATGCGCTGCGATCCGGGCACCGTCGGCAAAGTCGGCGTCGACCAGTGCATTTCGCAAATCATCCGGCAGCAGATCGACCAGCGCACGCGATTGCTGTGTGAGTCGTAACGGCCACCACGACGACCACGCGAGCCGGGCCGGGCCGAGCGTTCGCACGAGATGCGCGAAATGCTCCTCGGGCGGCCCCCAGATCCAGCCGAAGTCATACCAGACGCGGGACTGTTCCTCAGGGGTCAGCCCCCAATGCGTCTCTTCGATCAGCTCACGTCCGGCCCCCGCGACGACCAGATGGCAGCGCGAAGTCGCATGTCGTGCGATCCCGCGAATGGTTGCCGCGGGCACGTCGCCGACGGTGTCCATTAAATGTCGTTGGCGCAAATCCTCGAAGCGCACCGTGACGTGCAGGGCGACACCGACCTCGCCGCACGCCGACGCGAGCTCCGCCAATGCTGGATGGCCAGGGCCAAGTCCCCACTGGGCGGGATAGATGCGCACAGCGGGCGCCCCTTCGTTGACCGCCTCGGCGAGCGTGGACTCCCAGCGCGGCCAATCCGGACGAACAATTGGTGCCGGCTGGAGCACGCGACGAAACGGCGCAAGCGCCGCGTACAGCGCACGGTTGGATGCCGCTGGATCGCGATGAAACGCCCCGGGAAGGTGTCCCACCCACGCGCCGGCGAACTGCTCGCGCTCGAGTACGCGCACGAGGATGTCCGGATCCGGGTGTGGCACCTCACGGAACGGGTATCCACCGATCCACGCGTTGATGTCGATAGGTCGCCAAGGCGCCGATGTTGACAAACGCTCGACCCCAGAAACGACCGCAGACGGAACGTCAGACATACGTTGCCTCTGTGGGGACGAGAGCGAGCGCGGCGTCGAACGTACGAGGCGGAAAGATTCGCACCGCATTCCGCCATCGCATCGCCTCGATGTCGGATTCGCTCGCGCCGGTGTAGGCCAGTGCGCGCAACTTGGTGAGGCCCGTGCACAGCGTCAGATCAGCCGCCCAGAGCAAGCGCTCGGCGCCGACCCAGCGCAAGGCCTCGTCGATCATCCCGCGATCGATGCCGCTGCCCGACAGATCCATGACAATGTTCGGACAGTCGAGCACTGCCGGAAACGTGTGTGCCCAATCACCACCACCGCCGATGTGCGCGAGCAAGAACGTCGTGCGCGGATGCCGTGCGGCGAGTCGCGCGAGCTCCACGCCATCGGACGCATCTTGGTTGGCCCAGTCGCGTCGACGATGCTGCCAGACATGCTGCAGCACCGGCAAGCCGTATTGCGCCGCGCAGGCAGCCAACTCATCGAGCAGCACATCATCGGCGCGACGACCCGCAGCAAGCTTGAGCCCAACGGCACCACGCTTCACGCCGCGTTCGATTTCCTGCAACGCATGCGCCGTGTAATTCGGATTGACGGCGACGAACGCTTTCACCCGCGGCGCGTGCAGATCCGCAAAGGCGAACATCCAATCGTTTGCGCGCGTCTGATCGTCGGGCGACGCAAAGTATGTGGGCGACGTGTGGCCCCACGAGCCGAGCACTGACGCCACATGACAGCGCACGCCGATTCGAGCGCCCGCGGAGAGACGCGACGCGTTGTACTGCTCCCAATCGCCGCGATTGGTAAACGGCGTGTGAAAGTGGGCGTGCGGGTCGATGAGCGGCGTGAGACCGCCAAGTGGTCCGATCATGAGCGTCGCGAGTGGCGGGTCATCGGATGATTGGCGGGTCAGTCGTCAACGCGACGCGGGCCAGGTATTAATGCCTCGGTGATGGCGGGCATGGCGCGCGCGATGAAGTCAACGCACGCATCGTCGTGCGCGATGGCGGCAAATTGATACGCGCCACGCTTGAGCAGAATCCCTTCGCGCGCCGCGGCCGCGACCAGCGCGTCGAGTTGCTCCGGCACGTCGGCGACGAGTCGCCACATGGGGGCCGGACCTGTAGTGCGCACACCGACCCATGGTGCCTCGAGCAGTGCCGTGCCGATGACATCTTGCATGAGTGCCCCGTTGACCGCGAGGCGCTCAGGCACATCGACGCGATCGTGCCACCGAAAGACCGCTTGTGCGGCTGCGAGCCCAGTGCTTTCGGCGGCGGCTGTCGACGAGATCCACGTTTCCGTTGCGGCATGCATGATGTCCGCGCGCCCAACCACTGCCGCGAGCGGAAACCCATTCGCCATCGCCTTGCCAAGCGTGGTCAGATCAGGGAGCACACCAAGGAGCTCCTGTACGCCGCCGGTCCGAATACGAAAGGCCGTCTTGATCTCATCGAAAATGAGAACCGCGCCCACGCGATCGCACGCGCGACGCGCGGCATCGAGCCACGCCACATCGGCGAGATCGTGAATGAGTGGTTCAACGATGATGGCAGCGAGCGTGTCGCCGAGGGTACGCACGGACGCGTCGAGCGCCGCGATGTCGTTGAACGGCACCCAATGGACGGCATCTTTTTCAGCGGCGAGCACACCTTTAGCGTCGCTACACCAATCGAGCCAACCGAAGTATCCGCAGGCAATGATCTGATCACGTCCCGTCGCAGTACGGGCGATACGAATTGCGGCCGTTGTCGCCTCGGCGCCGGTGCGCAAGAAGCGCACTTGTTCCGCGCAGGGTACGAGATCGATCAACGCTTCGGCTACTTCGACTTCGAGTCGATGTGGAAGTGCCGACACGTTGCCGTTTGCGGTCGCGGCCTGCACCGCCTGCGTGATCGCGTGGTCGGCGTACCCGATTGCGACGGCGCCCAGCGCCATCGAGCAATCGATGAAGCGCCTGCCGTCGGGCGACCAGACCGCGCATCCCTCAGCGCGCTCGAAGTGTGTCGGGACCGCCGCATCGAACGCACGCGTGCCGTAGAGTGCGTCGGGACGTTTGCTGCCCGTCGATGAGCCGCCGGGGATGACGTCGGCGGCACGCGAGCGCCAGTCATCGTCGTGCGCGCCCGCGAACGGGATCGCGCGTGTCACGCGTTCGTCTCCTCGGGCGGCAACTGCCCCGTGGCGAGTTCAGACTCGCCGGAGACAAGCGCACGCGCTACGGCGAGCCGAGACTCACGTTCGATCGTGCGCATCACTTCGATACTGGCGGTGCGCAACAACATCAGCTCGCGATAGTCCGGCGCCGCACGAAACACCATGGAGCGTACGGCGCGCATGACGTGCTCGGGATTGCGCGTTTTGAAGAAGGCCAACGCCGTGAGCGCTTCCTCGGCGTCGCGAAACGTATGCTCCAAATCCTGCATGGTCGGCGGTGCCGTCGCATGCTTCGGTGCGGCGATCTTTTTGGTGACGTCGCCGGCTTGTGTGTGCAATTCGTACAGCGCGAGGAGGCATGCCTGCGCGACGTTGAGCGAGAAATGCTCAGTTGTCGGCACGGTCGCGACGGCGTGCGCACGATCGAGCGCATCGTTGGGCAGCCCGTGATCTTCACGTCCAAACATGATTGCAACGCGACCGGACTGTGCGTACGTGAGCAAGTCTGCCGCGGCAGTTTTCGGCGTATGCCGTGCCCACTTGGCCGCGCGTCGCCGACCGGAAAAGGCGATCACGCGCACGCAATCTTCGAGCGCCGCGTCGATCGTATCAAAGTGCTGAATGCGTTCGATCAGATCGCGCGTATCGTGCGCAACCTGTAGCAGTCGGGTCACGTCATACGGACAGGGTCGAATGAGCCGAAGGTCAACGGCACCAAAGTTCTTCATCGCGCGAATGATCGCGCCGATATTGATCTGATCCTGCGATTCGTACAAGACGACCGTTACGGCCGTCATGATGGAGTCGGTCATCCGAAGGGGCAGCAATGAAAACACGAGGCAACTCGACGCCAGCGACGTCGATGACAAACCGGAAGATAGCCGAGCCTCGGCGTTTCGTCATCGTCATGGGAAGCCGACTAGGTGGCCTTTTGCTTCCGGGCGAATTCTACGCGCAGCGCACGTGTCGGATCCTGCCGATCGCCACGCAGGTAACCGAAACCACCGCCTCCGCTCAATACCAATTGCCCGCGTCGACGGTCGTGATCGAGCGGGCGCTCGTTGAGGATCAGATCGAAACCCATCGCGTCGGACGCATCGATCGGTAATTGACTGCGTTGCCAGACGAGTCGCATCGCCCAGCCGTCGGAGGTCACGCACCAGCGGATGGATGGAAGCGCGTCGCGCTCGACGGAGCGGGAAGGCGTCGTCGCGCCGGTCAGCATCGAAATCCGGGGCTCGGTCGGATGCGACGGGACGACCAGCAGCGCATAGGTCCATTGCGACGCGTCGGGCTGCCGAAAGTAGAGTTGCAACCCGTCGGCGTTTACATCGTTGCGTTCGTTGTCGAGCGGATTTTCGCGCGGCATGAGTGAACAGACGACGGGTCCCGTGCGCGCATGTACATCGAGGATGAACTCGTTATCGATCGCGGCAATTTGAATCGTGGCGGTCGGACGCTCCGCTTCGTCCCACCGCTGCTCGGTGCCGACGTAGTGCGGCTCGTGCAGTACGCGGCGCCACGCACCCGGTATTGGCGTACCTGGGATGTCATAGTCGATGCGCGCGTCAGGTTCGCCGACGGCATTCTTCGCCGTCGCCAGCGTGGGCGGGTCCGTCACGAGCAAGACGCGTTCGGAGGGCACAGGAGATGCCGACGCGGAGCGGTCGTTGGCATCGCTATCTGCATCCGTCGTTTGCAGCCCCTCGAGGTCGATGCTGCTTCGTGCATGACGCGCGTGCAGGTCCACGTGCCAGCCGTGCAGCGCCCGACGATGTTCAGCCCGAGTGCCGTCAGCCGTCGTGACGACGATGACTGGAGCCTGCTCGAAGTTGAAAGCGACGTCGGTGACGATCGGTGACGATTCGCGTTCGTGCCAACTCCACACGCCGGCGATACAGCCGTCATCTCCGGCGACCTGCAGCCAATGCCGCTGCGCGGTGCCGTGGCCTGGCGCTCCCGGCACGTTCGCACGAAAGAGCAAGCCGTGCTCACGTGAGGCGTACCACGCCGTCGCGTTGTAAATCGGGGAGGCGTCAGGCGAAGCATGCGCTCGCGACGACTGCGCCTTGAGCACGACTGTGCCCGTCAACGCGCTCTGTTCCACATCCTGCGCGAAGTCAAAGCCATCTTCGAGACCACCTGCTCCCGCCACCGCCGTTGCGCTCCACGCTGGCGTTGGATGCACGGATGCGCGACCAGCGATCGGGAGCGACAGTTGGAGCGGCACTGCCTCCGGCGCAATCGACGATGCCGTATCTGGAGGACTGTTGCGACGCCACTCGAGCAGATCGACGAGATAGCCATCGGCCACGACGACGGTGCGATCGACCGTGACACCGGCGGTCAGCTCGGTACGCTTCCACATCCAGCCGGCGCCACCACGGTCTTCGAAGGCGAGCAAGGTACAGGGCGCGGGCCGCTGCGATGCACCATCGACCAAGGGCGCGGCGTGCGCGAGCGTGCTCCGGTACCAGTGCAATGATCGGTCGACGTAACTGCCCGCGCCCGGATCTTCTAGCCAGCGATCGTCGCCGGTTTGCAGCGTGAGGGCCAATCGATCAGGATGCCCGTGTCCGCCGCCGCCGTGGCCGCCCTCGAGCGCGACATAGTCGCGAGCCGCATCGCGCCGTACGACCGCGAGTCCCTGCGCGGGCAGATAGCCACTCGCGATACGCCACGGCTCCGCTGGCGCTGGTGCGACATCAGCCATGAGCAGTGCGCGCCATGACAGGTCTGCGCGCGTGAGCCACGAGGGCGGCGCATTGCGTTCGGCATCCGCGGTCGAGCGGGCACGAGCGATGGCGTTGCGCGACGCGGCAGGGTCGTTGGCTCCGGTCGCATAGATGCGCGTGAGCACTCCGGCAATGCGTGGGTCACGCGTGTGTGCATATCCGAGCTCGCACCATTCCGCGATGCGCCACTGGCGGATCGACACGGCATACTGTGAATCTCGCCGTGACGGAAACGTGTCGTCGGGCAATACACCCACGAACGGCGCCACAAAGCCTGCGCAGTAGCGCCGTTCGAGTTCGGCATTGAGTGTCCGCCCGGTGGCCTTGAGCAGCTCGACGCCGTACCAGAGGCCGCGATGCGCGAAGAGATGGTAGTTCTCACCTTCGTACCAGCTTCCGTCATTCAGCAATCCGCTTCGCAGCAACTCGAGGAATCCGTTCGGCGACTCGACTCGCGCCTCGAACGCCGCATTCTCGCCTAGCACGCGCAAGGCGGACAGGATGGCGACCTCGTTCCACACCTGACGATTGCTCAGTCCTTCGTGATAGCTGGCGATCAGCGCGACGCTTGGCGTGACAAGCTTAGCGCGGACGTGCTGGCCCAACGCGTGCACATCAGGCGCGTGCGCAGCTTCGAGCAGCGTCAGGGCGTGGCACGCATTCAACAGCCAAATCGACTCGAGATAGGTGCTGAAGAACGGCCGAGACGGCCCGAGCACGTTGTCGCGATTGGGCCAACGCTCATAGCGGTCAGCGATCGTGCCGAGGATGCTCGCCGCAAGCGTGGCGTGCGCGACATCGCCGCGAAGCGCGTACAGTGCGGCGGCATGTACTGCTCGCTCTACGGTCCAGAGCTGCGCGCCCATGGCCCACCAGTCGTCATGCTCTCGCGCCACGTAATCGGTATCACACCGTTCGCAACGGTGCGCGTGCGGCGACCACGGATCGAAGTCGAGCAGCGTGCCATGGATCGGACAACGGCCGCCAATGCGCGTGAGGCGGGCCTTTTGCGCGGGAATTGGCAGTGCGCGTGAGAGCAACGGCACCAGATCGCGCGTCAGACTGTCGGCGAGGGGCGCGAGCGGTGCGACCGACGCATCGTCGCCATAGCTCCCGACCGCGCAACGACGCGCATCGAGATCGACCGTGAGCAACGGGGCGCGGGATGCGGTCGAATGTTTGGTGGCGTTCATCGCGAGTCCCGCCGTGTCCACTTCGCGACGGATGTGAGTTCGCCGCGGAGATCCATCACCACATGCTCCAGCCGACGGGATTTCCCTTGCACGCCGCGTGCGTGATAGAGCCACGCGACCGGCATACTGTCAGCTAACAGTGCGTCGACGTCATGCCACGCTCGGCCAACGTCTGTCGCTGCCGCGTTGCGTGCGCGGTTCAATGCATCATCAAGTGCCGCCCGGTGAAAGCCTGTGTAGTCGAGCGCGCCGCCGCGTTGCGCGGTGGCGAACAGCGCCATCAGTTGGCCGAGCGCGATGTCGCCCGGAATGCCGGTGAGGGCAACGTCGAAATCTTTGTTCGTAGCGCGGAGCGTGACCAAAAACGTGGCCAGTTCGACCACGCGAATATTGACACGAATGCCCCGCGCCTGCAGGTCTGCCTGCACCAACTGCTCCACCGCTTGATCACCGCTACCGACCGTGAGCAACGTGATGGTCAGTGTTTGACCGGCGCGAGCGCGAACACCGGTGGAGTTTCGTCGCCATCCTGCGGCATCGAGCAAACTGTCGGCGCGCAGCGAATCAGCAGTGAGCGCAACGACGCTCGGTATAGGCAGTCCGGGCGGGACGGCACCTCCCGCAGGCGTGGCGTACCCTGCCACCGCCGCTTGCACGATGCGACGTCGGTCGATGCTCATGGAGACTGCGCGTCGTACGCGGACATCGTCGAATGGCGACCGCGTCGTGTTGAACGCGAGCACCGTCGAAAAGAGCGCAGGTGGCGTAAGCAACTCGAGCGTCGGATCGGCCCGCACGAGTGCCGCCATGGTCGGTGACACGCCCGCGACATCGAGCTCGCCGCTGACCAATCCCGCGAATTTGGTCGAGGCTTCATCAACCACGGCGACGACCAATTGCTCAAGCTTCGGTGCGCCACCCATCGCAATCGGAAAGCTGTCGTTGCGCGCGAAACGCCAGCGCCGGCCCGCAATGCGATCAACGAAACGGAACGGACCATTCCCCACCGGAGCGGTGGAAAACGGATGCCCACGCCATCGTGCGCGCGGCACCGAGTCGAGCAGGTGCGCGGGGACAATGGGGAGTTCGGCAAAGATGGTGGGCAGCGCCGACATGGCGTGCGAGAAGCGAACGCGCACCAGTGTGTCGCTCAGCACGTCGACGCAGGTGATCGAGGCGACGTCGCCGGCCCGCGGCGACCCAAGGCCCGGATCGCGCACCGCATCGAACGTGAATTGCACATCGCGGGCGGTCGTGGGCTGGCCGTCATGCCAACGCAGCGATGGGACAAGCGAAAAGACCACAGTCGTGCGCGTCGAATCCCACTGCCAGCCCGACGCAAAGTACGGCACCGGCGAGAGCGCAGAGTCGAGACGCACCAGCGTAACGAAGAGCGCATGGCGCTGCAGCTGGCGCGAGAGCGGATGCACCGTGACGAGCGGATTCCCCGACTCGAGATCTGTGCCGGACGCCATGACGACTGTTCCGGGCGCACGCGGCGGTGCCCCGCAGGCCAGCATCGCGAGCAGCAAGAGGGCGCGGACCAGCGTCTGGCGCTGCATCCTGCTGCTCTTCAACCCGCCTCTCCAACCAAGACGGGTTGACGTACGTCGTCCGCAAGCGATCATCACGGCGTGCGTCGTCTATCGCTGCGCGTCCTCGACGCGCTTGTGCTGCTCTGGACAGTCACGACTCTCACCTTTGCGCTGATTCATCTGGCCCCGGGTGATCCCGCGTCGTTGCTCATCGCCCCCACTGCGACCGCAGCGGAGTTGGCGAGACAGCGCACGCTCCTCGGTCTCGACGCGCCGCTGCTCGTGCAATATGGCCGGTGGATGTCCGCGTTGCTGCACGGTGATCTTGGCGTCAGCCTCGCGTCGTCGCGACCGGTTGCGGTCATTATCGCGGAGGCGTTACCGGTTTCACTGCTGCTTGGCGCGACGTCGTTGGCGTTGAGTTTCGTGTTTGGCGTGCTACTCGGCGGCTGGCAGGCGTTACGAGCCACGTCGCGGAACGATACGCTCCTCACGGTGCTCACGACCACCGCGTACGCGGCACCGACGTTCTGGCTCTCGCTCGCCCTCGTGACGCTCGTGACCAGTGGTGCCGCGCGCTTTGGTGTGCCGCTCTGGATGAGACTGCCGGCATTCGGCATACGCGAGCCGGCCGCGCTCGCAACTGGATTCGAGGTGTGGCGCGACGTCTTCCGACATGCTGTCTTGCCGGTGCTCGTCCTGTCGCTCCCCGGCGCGGCTGGCGTCGCACGGTTTGCCCGACGCGCGATACTCGACGCGGCGAACGCGCCGCATGTGCAGGCGGCCGCTGCGCGCGGACTGTCGCGCGGTCGCATTGAAATCCGTTACGTGCTGCGGACGGCGCTCTCACCGCTGGTGGTGCTCTTTGGCTTGATGCTGCCGGGCGTTATCGCGGGCTCGGTGTTCGTCGAACAGATCTTCGCCTGGCCGGGTCTCGGGCGCGCGATGATGTCCGCGATCGCCTCGCGCGACTATCCCGTCGTGCTTGGACTCGCGCTCATGTATGCGAGCGTTGTGATCGTCGCCAATCTCGCGGCCGACCTGCTGGTCATCCAGCTGGACCCGCGTCGACGCGATGCCGCGAGCGATCAATCTGCGGACGACCGCGTCGGAGCCGTTGCGTGACAGGCTTGCATGCGATCAACGCTGATCGCGATGTGAACGACAGCGGGACTCGCGCTTTACGCATCGCCGCGATCCTGCTGGCTGTGCTGGCGGTCGGCGCGATCGTGCTGCCGAGCCTCAACGGCGGAGCGCCGACGCGCATCGACGACGTGATGGCCACGCGGCTCGTGAGTCCGTTCAGTCGAGACCAGCTCGGACATTGGCATCTGTTGGGCACCGATGCCTTCGGTCGGGACATCCTCGCACGCCTGTGGCTCGCGGCGCGCATATCGCTTGGCGTCGGTGTCGCCGGTTCGTTGCTTGCCGCCGCACTTGGCATCGCCCTCGGTGCGATTGCAGCATGGCGTGGCGGCATCGTCGACCGACTGATTCTCGCAATTGGCGACGGCTTGCTCGCGATCCCGCGTCTCGTGCTGCTGCTGGTGATCGCGTCGCTGTGGGGCCCGGGGCTGCCGGTCGTGGTGGTTGTACTTGGATTGACTGGCTGGATGGCGATCATGCGACTCGTGCGCAGCGATGTGCTCGGGGTACGTGTACTGCCCTTCGTTGAAGGCGCAACGGCACTCGGCGTGTCGTCGCAGCGTGTACTCTGGCGTCATGTACTCCCCAACGCGATGGGAAGTGCGACCGTCGCAATCACGCTGGGCGTCGGAAACGCGATCGTGTTGGAGAGCGGCCTCTCGTTTCTCGGACTCGGGATTCAGCCGCCAGCCGCGAGCTGGGGGAACATGATCGCCGGTGGCCGCGAGTGGCTGCTTATCGCGCCGTGGATTGCGCTCGTACCGGGCGTGCTCTTGATCGCCACCGTGGTCGCGTGCACTGTCATTGGCGATGCGCTGCAGCAGCGCGGCGCACGCGCACGGTAACCAACGCTCGCGCAGTTGCGTGCAGTGCGATGTATGCACCCGTCACGATGGTAGGTTCGGTTGGCGTCTCGTCAAGCCGGCACGGCGTCACTTCCCACGGACCATCGTGCGGCATACGCCACGCGCCGCGAACGTCGGCATCCGTCACGTTGGTCGCCCGTAGTACAAGCGCTGATCCATCGCGAGAGAGCGTGATCGCCGACGCCCGCAATCCGTCGCCCTCCAGCATGACTCCGCGAAGCGCGACTGTCGCCCAATCGGGGCTGTAGTCGCGGAGCGTCTCGCCCACGAGCGGTAACAGCATGCCGTCGGCCGCGTCTTCGACCTGCAGCAAGGTCGTCGCACTCCAAGCGTCGTGCAACAACACACCGAAGCGCGCGCGGAATGCGCCCAGCGATTGCGAGGCAGGTGTTGCCACCGGCCATCCCGCATGCCCCGGTCGCTCGGGTAAATCGGCACGAGACAGTTCGCCGATCGCACGGAGCAACGTGACGGCGACACGGTCGTGCTGTACCTCAGCTTCCGCCAAACCATCAGAGAGCAGCGTGATGCCGCGCGCATCGTTGCTGGTGGTGATCCAGCGATGCAACGGCACTGTCATGGGCACCTGTTCGACGAGCCGCGACGCCTCGGTCGCGTCAATCGGATCACGACGCACCGGACCAAAGGCCGCGTCGGCGTGCACGACGCCGTCTGCTACGTCGTTGTGCCACACGATGCGGAGTCGATGATCGCGCGAGCGATTCCGTCCGCGTACCCAGCACTGCAGCACGTGAGAGTCCGCGTCGAGCACCAGTTCGGTATCGACCACGGTACGACGTGCCGAACGCCGCTCCGATTTTGCGTCGAACAACTCCCAACGCAGTCGTACACTCGCGCGCAGTGGTCCACGCGCACCCTCGGCTACTCGCACCAACCTCAGCGAACTCGGCGCACCGCGCAACGAGGTCGTGTAACTGTCGCCGAGATCAGCCGTGGACTGGAGCGACAGCACGTTGCGGAGCGTGCGGTTGCCCACGATGAGATCGATGCCATCGCGCCCGGCATTTATTTGTACGAGTCCGTTGTCGAGCGTCACTGTGTTGTCGGACCGACTGATACAGACGAGGTGCGTCGGTTTGATAACGGTCTCGTCGGTCGCGTCCGACTGTCGAAAGAGCGCAACGCCGTGCGCCGGCACTTGGGGCACCCACGCCAACATGCGATGCAGGCGCACGCGATCGTTGTCTGGGTAGTGCTGCGGTGATTCGCGTCGTACGAACGCCTCGCGCACCACGCCCGACTGCAGCATGAGCGAGCCGAACCGAAGCGTTTCGCCTGCGCGTGTTGCGCCGATGGTGCTGCGAGAGTTACTCGCGGAGGCGCTCGAGGATTCGACGCTCGCGCTGCCGGGGCCCACGCGAACATCACCGAGCGTGTCGACGACCGTGAGTTCGCAAAGCCCAGCACGCGCTCGGGGGACGCGATTCCGAACTAAGACCAGCGGTTTCGCGACCACCGCCTGTTCGCGCGCGATCGCAGGATCGTGGTCGAGCGCCAAGGCGAGGGCCGCATCGCGCAAACCAACTGCCTGTGCGGCGACGTCACGTTGCTGCGTATGCATCGCCTGCGCTACATCATCAGTGGAGCATCCGCAAAGCGTGTCGTGCGGATGCGTGCGCAGCAACGACTCCCATGCGTGATGCAACAACGACGGCAGCTGCGCCATCGTCATCCGTGCGTCATGCGACACGGTGAACGCGGCAGGCGATGCATGCAGCCACGCGAGCGCGAGCCACGGTTCGACATCGCGTAACAGGGCGCGTTCAAGCACGGCGTTCGTACGCTTCTGCGCTGCACGCGTCCCGAAGGTACCCTGCAGCGTCCAGGTATATCCGTACGAATCACGGAGTTCGCCGAAGACCGTCGGCAGTGTCATCGCACTGGCGTGTTCGCGCAACTCGCGCGCAAAGTTTTGCAGCGACGAGTCGATCAGCGTCGCGCCATCTCGCGCTGCGGCACCAACTAGGGTACGCACCGCATCTGGTCGTTGCCCTTGGCGCGCATGATGGTCCGCGCCATTCGGAAGCAATGCAACGTTAGTCGTGGCGCGCGATTGCCACTGCGTCGCCATGTGTTGCCACCGTACGGCGGCGCCGGCATCGTCGTGAGGCAACGCACTGCCAAACTCGTAGCCATCAGGCGGCAGATGATACGCGAGTACCCGCGAGCCATCAGGCGCCTGCCACCAGAGCGTATCGACCGCGGGGTGTGACGCACCACCAAGCCCGCGCCAAACGATCGCCACGGGAAAGCCGTAGCCAGCGGCGATAGCGGGCAGCATCGCGGGGTGCCCGAACGAGTCGGGGCAGTACGCCACCGTCGGCGAGCGCGCGCCAAAGCGCTGGGCAATCCTGTCCCCCGCCTCGAGGTTGCGCAGGATCGCTTCGCCGCTTGGAATCAGATTGTCGGCCAGCACGTACCACGGGCCAACCTCGAGCGTTCCCTCCGCCAACCGCTGACGCAGCAGCGACTCGCGCTCGGGCCGCATTGCGAGATAGTCGGTCAACACCACGCACTGCCCGTCAAGCAGGAAGGACCCGTCCGGCGCATCCAGTAGCGCGTCGACGAGCGGCACCAATCGCTGCCTGAACACGGACGCTGGTTGATACCACTCGCGATCCCAGTGCGTGTGCGACACGAGATGGGCGCGCAACGACGGTTGGTCTTCGCGACTCGGGGGCTGGGTGGGCACGCGCGGAAGGTACACCCACCTGTACCGCGACGGCCACGCGGTTGACCCGATGCGGCGCGCTGCCGACCTTTCGCGCTCATCTTCGACCCTCGACTCTTGGAACTGCTCTCCGAACTGTTTGCCCGCCTGCGGGATCTGCCAGCCTTGGTGCAATGGGCAGGCTACGTCGGCCTGACGCTCATCATCTTTGTCGAAACCGGGCTACTGTTCGGATTCTTCCTCCCGGGCGACTCCCTGTTGGTCACTGCTGGACTCCTCTGTTCGCAGCCGGACTTCGGCCTCAATGTCTGGCTCCTCGGCGCCATCCTCACGGTCTCCGCGATCGTCGGCGATACGCTCGGCTACAGCATCGGACGGACGACAGGACCACGCATTTTCACGCGTAACGACAGCCTCTTCTTCAACAAGGCGCATCTGTTACGCGCGCAAGCCTTTTATGAAAAGCACGGCGGTAAGACGATCATTCTGGCGCGATTCATGCCCATAGTTCGGACGTTCGCTCCAGTGGTCGCCGGCGTTGGCCAGATGCGCTACCGCTCGTTTCTGATGTTCAACGTGGTCGGCGGAACGGCATGGGTTTGGAGCATGTTGCTGATCGGCTACGTACTCGGCCGCACGGTGCCCGGCGTCGCCAAGCACATCGAAAAAGTGATTCTGGTGGTGATCTTCTTATCCATTTTACCCGGCATCATCGGCTGGTGGCGCGAACGCGCAGCCAGCAGCAGTCGTTCGATCACATAACCCGACGCCCGTCGTCGGTTTTCTCACTGTTCTTACTCGGAGACGATCTCATGGCTTTTGTTCTTCCCGCTCTGCCGTACGCCCCGGAGGCGCTCGAGCCGCATATTGACGCGCAGACGATGCAGATCCACCATGGCAAGCATCATCAGGCGTACGTCACCAATTTGAATGCGGCCGTTGACAAGACACCAGAACTGGCGTCGTGGAGCATCGACGATCTCTGCCGCCGCATCAACGACGTGCCCGAAGCGGTCCGCACGGCCGTGCGCAACAACGGCGGTGGACATTGGAATCACTCGCACTTCTGGACGCTGATGGCACCACATGCTGGCGGTGAGCCGTCAGGCGAGCTCGGCGAAGCGATCACCGCGACGTTCGGCTCATTCGGCACCTTCAAGGAGCAGTTGCAGGCGGCGGGTGTCGGCCGCTTCGGTTCCGGCTGGGCGTGGCTTGTCTCCACCGGCGGTGTGCTCTCGATCATGAGCACGCCCAACCAGGACAACCCACTCATGGAAGGCAAGCACGCCATCCTCGGCGTTGATGTGTGGGAGCACGCGTACTACCTCAAGTACCAGAACCGTCGCGCCGACTATCTCGCGGCCTTCTGGAACGTCGTGAATTGGGCGGAAGTCTCGAAGCTGTACAAGCACGGCTGACGAGCGTCGCAGTCGCTGCGCGCGATTGCAGTGAAACGACGAAGGGCCCGGCAGATCGCCGGGCCCTTCGTACTTCGTGCCGCAGACCAATCAGGACGACAGGACGGTTGGTAACAGCTGCATGATCGCACCAATGCCGAGCATGATGATGGCGATCACAGCACCCGTGCTGCGCGGCACGCGTGCAACGACAGACACGCCAATCGCAATCAGCGCGATCTGCCAGATGCGAAACACATCGAGATTCCCGAGCAACGTCAGTACCGCAGGTGGCATACTCGCAGGGTCGAAGAACCGTGCTGGGCCCATCGAGAGGTCGGCGATGCTGCGCGCCTGCGACCCGTCGAGTACGAGCGCCTGCACCGGCAGTGCAATCCATCCCAGAATGCGCGGTACGCCACCGAGTGTCGCAACGATTGCCGCTTGGGCAAACGTCAGTGGCGCCTTCATCAGCTTCGCGCCGAGCACGAGCAGCGCGGCGTTGATATACGGTCCGAGCAACATCGTCAGCGGCGCGCCGATCACGATGCCCCACGACGTGAACGTGCGCATCGACGCTGCGGCCGCATCCGGAATAGGCTTCCCCTTGGCCGCGGCGAGCTTGAGCGCCAGATCGCTTTGCGCTTCAAACCACGGCGTCATCAAGTTCTTTGTCGCGAACGCGATGACGCCGACCAGCACCGCCGTCACCAACGCGTACGTGAACGCTTTCTTGGCGCGCGAACGGTCGAATACCGTGCTTGGCGCATACAACACTTCGATCAGATCTTCGAACAGTCCGCCGCCGGATGGACCCGTCGCTGTGCTTTCGGTCATCGCGCTGCCTCTCCTTCGAGGTAAGTGTACCCCTCTAACCCTGCGACGTAGTCGGCGATGAATGCATTGGCATCTTCGCGCGACAGCGAGGACATCGCATTCACCTTACGACGGAACGTGGCCAAGAGTTGCGATGCGCCGAACTGCACATAATTCAGCACCTCCGTCACCGTGTCTCCCTCAACCAGGTCGGTGATTTCGTACGCGCCCTGATCGTTGAGGCGGACGTGCACCGCATTCGTATCACCGAACAGGTTATGCAAGTCGCCCAAGATTTCCTGATAGGCGCCGGTCAGGAAGATGCCAAGGACGTAGTCTTCGCCATCGCGGAACTCGTGCATTTCGAGGCTCGGACGCCCCTTTTTGTCGCCGACAAACCGATCAATTTTCCCGTCGGAATCGCAGGTCACGTCCTGCAGCGTCCCGCGCCGCAACGGCTCTTCGTTGAGCCGATGAATCGGCATGATCGGAAAGAGCTGGTCGATGGCCCAGCTATCGGGCAACGATTGAAAGAGCGAGAAGTTGCAGAAGTACCGATCGACGAGCGCGGCCTCGAGCTCCGGCAAAATATCTTCGTACGTGTCGCGATCGGCTGACGCAATGCGATACGTCGCGTTCATCGTTGCGAGCCAGAGCACTTCGGCCTTCGCGAGGCTGCGCAGATCCAGCACGCCGCTGTTGAAATAGTTGCGCGCACGATCCTTGTCGAAGGAGGCATCGTGAAAAACCTCGAGCACCTTGCGAGGCTTCGCCTCACGCTCGGTGAGCGTACGCCAGTCTTCGTGCATTTCGTGCAACAACGAATGATCGTCGTCGTCGAGTGGTGGCACCGGCTGCGCGGCCTGCGACTCCACGTCGATGACCTTCACCAGCAACAGCGCGTGATGCGCAGTCAGTGCGCGCCCCGACTCGCTGATGATGTGCGGCATCGGCAACTCGGCTTCACGGCACGCCTCAGCGATCGTGTAAATGACGTCGTTGGCGTATTCCTGCGGTGTGTAATTGACGCTCGCATTGTTCGTCGAACAGGTGCCGTCGTAATCGATACCGAGTCCGCCGCCAACGTCCACGTGCGTAATGTCCACGCCCATGGCGCGCATTTCCATGTAGAAGCGCGCAACCTCTTGCAGCCCCGACTTGATGAAACGGATATCGGTGATCTGACTGCCAAGATGAAAGTGGATCAGCTTGAGTACATCGAGCCGATCTTCGCTCTTGAGGCGATCGATGAGTTTGACGAGTTCGGCGGAGCTAAGCCCGAACTTGCTCTTTTCACCGCCGCTCTGCGCCCATCGTCCTGCGCCTTCGCTCGCGAGCTTGATGCGCACGCCGCAAACGGGGCGCACATCGAGTTCGGCTGCGACTTCGAGTAACACATCGAGTTCGCTGAGCTGCTCGAGCACGATGAACACACGATGGCCCAAGCGCTGCCCCATCAGGGCCAAGCGCATGAATTCGTGATCTTTGTAGCCGTTGCAGACGATCAGATGCTCGGTCGTTTCCGAGAGACCCAATACGGCCTGTAGCTCCGGCTTGGAGCCGCATTCGAGCCCGACACCATGTCGCTTGCCAAACTGGACAATTTCCTCGACAACGTGCCGCTGCTGATTGACCTTGATCGGATAGACCGTGGTATATCCGCCGGTGTACTCGAACTCCTTCATCGCGGCGCTGAACCGCTCACTGAGCGTCTCGATGCGCGAACGCAGAATATCGGAGAAGCGGAGCAGTACTGGGAGCTGAATGCCCTGCTGCTCCAAATCGCCAGCGAGATCTTTGAGATCCAGCTCGAGATGTGGGCGCTCGGGATCCGGACGGACAACCACGTTGCCGCGGTCGTTAATGTCGAAGTAGCCGGCGCCCCAGCCTTCAACGTTATAGAGAGATCGTGCAGCCTCGATGGACCAGGCGGCGGGTGTGGGCGCGGGAGCGTCAACGATCGGTGCAATTCGAGTGGCCATGGCGACCAAAGTTAGGGCATGCGTTACTTTTCCGCATGGACCCGCAAGTCATCGCCTCCGCGGCGAAGGTGGGCAACGTCATCGAATCGTTACTCGCCGCGCTCCGACCCGGACGTGACGGTCCGACGGCGAAAGCGCTCCGCATCATTCCGTATCGCAGCCTCGGCGACCCGACGCGACTGACCGTGCGCGGTCGCGTCGTCTGGCAGGCGCCAACCAACCGTCGACCGCTCGGCCCATCTGGTGCGATCACGACCGCCGAGCATCTTGCGGCCCTGTATCGCGCCTTCGACGCGGTCGAATTGCCCTTTGCGCAGGTGGAAGCGCGCGTCGACGGCGTCACGGCGCGCGCGACGTGTGATGCAGGCGGCTACTTCGCGATCGACTTGCCCGCTGCCGCGAATGCATTGTGGCATGCCGGTCGCCATCGCGCGACCGTGCGACTGGCGGACATGGGGCCCACGGCACGCGCCACCATGCTGCCAACCGACGAGACCGCGACGGTCGAAGTGTTCGTGCCCGGCACTCACGCCACACTCGCGATCGTCAGCGACCTCGACGACACCGCGATGGACACGAACACCGTACACACGCTGGCGGCGATTCGAACCGTGATGTTTCGGAGCGCGCGTCGACGCCAGCCGGTACCCGGTGTCGCCGATCTGTACGCGGCATTGCGCGACGGCCCCGATGGCACCGCGCTGAATCCGATCTGTTACATCTCGAGCGGCGCATGGAACCTGTACGACATCGTGCTTGACTATCTCAACACGCACGCACTCCCGGACGGCGCGATTCTGCTGAACGATTGGGGCTCACGCGCACGCGCCTTTCACCCAGTCGGACACGCGCACAAACGAGAGCACGTGACAGCGCTGATGTCGCGAATGCCGCAGGTGCCGTTTCTGTTGATCGGCGACGACGTGCAAGAAGACCCGGAGCTCTATGCCGACGTCGCGTCGCGTCATCCGGGCCGAGTGCCGACGATCTGGATTCGTGCGGTGCGGAACGACGCTAATCGCCTACGACAGATTGGAAAGCTGCGTCCCGCATTGGCGAAGTCGGGGACGAGTTTGCTCATCGCAGCGGATACCACCGCATTTGCATCCGATGCGGCGCGCCGTGGATGGCTGCCGCATCGGATGCCACCGTCACCGGTTCGAGCGGTCTGCTCGCACCTTTGATTGCAGTGGTGCGTGCAGCGCCTTGTGCCTCTCGGACGGTACGAGCGGGCAGCTAGCGGTTGTCGCCATCGAGCAGGCTACCGATGCCGCCGAGCAAGCTACCCTCTTCGCGACTCCGGCCACCGGCTCTCGGCGACGCCGCAATGATGCGATCGGCGAGCCGCGAGAACGGCAGCGTTTGCAGAATTACTCGACCCGGACCGGTCATTTGCGCAAAGAACAGCCCTTCGCCGCCGAAGAGCGCCGTCTTGATGCCAGGCACACGTTGAATGTCGTAGCCCACCGTCGGCTGAAACGCGACGAGACAACCGGTGTCGACACGCAACACTTCACCCGGTGCGAGATCAATTGCGTGCATCGTACCTGAAGCGTGCAAGAACGCGAGTCCGTCGCCCATCAGCTTCTGAAGAATGAACCCTTCGCCGCCGAAGAATCCCGCGCCGAATTTGCGCGTGAACGCGACGGAGATATCGATACCGCGCGCTGCGCACAGGAAGCTGTCCTTTTGACACATGACCGTGCCGCCCCACTCGCGCAGATCGAGCGGCAGGATTTTGCCCGGATACGGTGCCGCGAACGCCACGTCCGATCGGCGCGTGGCCTCGTTGCCGAACAGCGTGACGAAAAACGAATCGCCCGCCAGCACGCGCTTCCCGGCCCCGATCAATTTGTCAAACAGCGAACCGGCACGTGCGTTCGGATCGAGCGTCGTCGCCATTGTGATCCCTTCGCGCATGAACATCATCGCCCCCGCTTCGGCGAAGACCGCCTCACCCGGGTCCAGCGTAATGATCACGGCTTGCAGGTCATCACCAATGATCTGGTAGTCGATTTCGTCGGCCATCGAAAATCTCCGCAATGACGACGGATGCGCCGGCGCCCGTCATCGGATGATCGGCGCGAGGTCGCGCCCGGTTAGGTGATCGGACTAGTCGGGCCGAGCGCAGACTGGCAACTTGCGCAGGCGCTCGGCCGACGCGCATAGACTAACGTCGCGGTTCAAACCGCGTGAGGGATACGATGAGACGTCTGTTGGGGTACTTCGTGCGCGGCGTCGTGCTGGTGGCGCCGATCGCGGTAACGTTGTGGATTTGCTGGGGCATTTTCACGCGCGTCGATGGCTGGCTTGGGCTGCCGTATCAGGGCGCTGGGTTTGTCGCGACGCTGGTGCTCATCACGCTCGTCGGCTTCCTCGGCTCGAACCTCCTCACGCGGTCGCTCGTCGGGCTCCTCGAGTCGGCGATGTCGCGGCTGCCTTTCGTACGATTGCTGTATAGCTCCACGAAAGATCTGCTCAACGCCTTCGTCGGTGAAAAACGACGCTTCGATAAGCCGGTGCTGATGTCGCTCCTGCAAGCTGAAACCTCCGTAAAACTCGTGGGCTTCGTGACGCAGGAAACACTCGATCATTTGGGCATGAGCGAACATGTCGCCGTCTACTGCCCGTACTCGTATGCCTTCGCCGGCCAACTGTATGTGGTCGCCGCATCGCAGGTCCAACCGCTCGACGTCGCGAGCGCGGATGCGATGGCGTTCATCGTCTCCGGTGGTGTATCGGGTCTCGTCCCCAAAGCGCTCTCGACGGGCGAGTTCGCGTCGGTGAAGCTGGTCAAACTGTAGTGTCTGTCAGTTCTCCCCAACCCGTCTCGCGCATGTCTCGTCGTTATCCGGTTCGTGTGTCGCTCGTGGCTCATGCCGTTAGCCTTTCGGCTTCACTTGTGCTCTGCGCGCTGTCGTTGCCTGCGCAGAATGCGCAGACTCCCGCGCAGGTCGCTGCAGCCGCGGCCAATACACGCGCCGTGCTCCTGCTTCCCGACGCCGTGTTTGATGGCACGAGCGAATCGGCGCAGCGTGGTTGGGGTGTGCTGGTGCGTGGTCAGCGCATCGCTGCGGTTGGTCCGGTGGCCAGCCTTGGTGCACCCGCCGACGCGGAACGAATCACACTTGCGGGCACTACGCTGCTGCCGGGCCTCAGCGATCTACACAGTCATGTGCTGCTGCATCCGTACGACGAAACTCCATGGAACGATCAGGTGCTGCGCGAGTCGCTCGCGTTGCGAACCGCGCGCGCGGTCAACCATCTCCGCGCGACGCTCATGGCCGGCTTCACGGTGCTCCGCGATCTCGGAACCGAAGGCGCCGCGTACGCGGACGTCGGACTCAAGGAAGCGGTCGATCAGGGGATCGTGCCGGGTCCACGACTGTTCGTCACGACCAAAGCCATCGTCGCCACCGGATCGTATGGGCCAAAGGGATTTGGCGCGGAAATCGGCGTGCCGCAGGGTGCGGAAGAAGCAGACGGGGTGGAAGGCGTGACGCGCGTCGTGCGTGATCAAATCGCGCATGGTGCCGACTGGATCAAGATCTACGCGGACTATCGTTGGGGCCCGCGCGGTGAAGCGCGTCCGACGTTCACGGACAGCGAGTGGAAAGCCATTATCGATGCCGCGGCGTCGAGCGGGCGTCCGGTTGTCGCGCACTCGAGCACCATCGAAGGGATGCGTCGCGCGATCACTGCTGGCGTTGAAACGATCGAGCATGGTGACGACGCGACCGCCGAAACATTCGCCCTGATGAAGTCGCACAACACAGCCTTCTGCCCAACGCTCTCCGCGACGGAATCGACAACGCGGTATCGCGGCTGGAAGAAGGGCGTCGACGCGGAGCCCGCCGGAATTGCGCGAAAGAAAGCGATGTTTAAACTCGCGCTCGCGTCTGGCGTGACGATTTGCAATGGCAGTGACGTCGGCGTGTTTTCGCATGGCACCAATGCGCTCGAACTCGAGCTGATGGTGGAATACGGCATGTCACCCGCCGCGGCGCTCCGCGCGGCGACGAGTGTCAACGCCAAGATCCTGCATCGCGAGAACGATTTCGGTCGCGTTGCGCCGGGACTGTTGGCCGATCTCGTCGCCGTGCAGGGAGACCCGGTGGCGAACATCAAACAGCTGCGCAACGTGCGTTTCGTGATGAAGGGCGGACAGATCGTGCGTCGGGAGACGACACCCTGATCAGGACGTCGCCTGTATTCGACGCGCTGAATCAGAAGTCGGTCGTCGTTATTGGTGCGGGCCTAAGTGGTGTCGTGCTCGCGAGCCAGTTGCAGATGGCCGGATATCGGGTGCAAGTGTTGGAGAAGAGTCGTGGCGTGGGTGGACGCATCAGTACGCGTCGGGACGGCGAGCTGCGTTTCGACCACGGCGCGCCGTTCGCCTTCGCGCCCGACGAGAATATCGCTCGTGGATTACGAGTGCTCGAGCAGTGCGACGTGCTCAGTCGCGACGGTGACGCATGGGTCGGCACGCCAACTATGAACGCATTGCCGCGGTGCTTTGCATCCGGCGTTCTGGTTCGCACCGAGTGCACTGCACACGCGCTCACACGCACGTCGTCGGGATGGCGCGTGAAGCTGACCGACGATGACAACGTTGACGCAGATATCGTCGTCCTCGCGATCCCGGCGCCGCAAGCAGTCGCAATTTTGCGGCGCTCCGAGCCAGCCATCGTCGCGGCGACGGCGAGTATCCACGAACCACTGTCGCACGTCACGATGTCGCCGTGTTGGAGTCTGATGTTCGCGATTGACGCTGACATCACGGCGCAATCGCTTGCCGCCTTCGGAGATGATGGTCTTCACGTGTACTCGCAGCACACCCGCCCCGGGCGCGGTGCGCAGCACGCGTGGGTGGCGCACGCCAGCAGCGCGTGGAGTGCAGCCCATCTCGAAGACAATGCGACATCAATCGAGTCGCGCGTCGCGAGCGCGATTACGGAAGCGCACGGTGCCGTTATTCCTACCACGCTGCGCGCGCACCGCTGGCGCTATGCAAACGTGCAACGCGGACTGCACGCGCCATTCTTGTGGAGCGCGGAGCACGACATCGGCGCATGCGGCGACTGGGCTGGCATGACGGCCGCGGCCAACGATGCCATGAATGACAGCCGATATGGAATCGCGCGCGCGTATCTCAGTGCGACTGCGCTTGGTGAGGCAATCAAGCCAATGGCCATCGAGAGTCATTTGTAGCGACAATCTGCCGTGTTCGCGTAGCTATTGAACCGCGGCATGCGCGACTCCTGTAAACGCAACGCGGGGCGAGTCAGCATGCCGACTCGCCCCGCGTTGTCCTTCAACTCCGAACCGCTACCACCCTACATCACTTCGGGATGTTCGGATTGTTGTCGCGTTCGGCGCGCGGCAGCGGGTAGCACTTGTCGTTGCCGGTGTTGGCGTAGCCCGGCTTGAAGTACGGCTGGCCCGCCGGAGTGATAAACGGCGTCGCAGCAGGATTGCGACGGAAGTCCGCAATGCGCCTTCCTTCGCCGTAGAACTCGAACGCACGCTGCACATACAGCTCCGCAAGCACGCTCGCCGCGTCAGTCGCGCCAGTGTACGTCGGAAGCCCGTTGGCCGTACGACGTGCGTTGATCAGCGCCAACTGTGCAACGGGATCCTTCCCGGCTTCCGCTGCGATGTAGTCAGCCTCGAGCCGTGAGGCCAAGCGCACCGAAGAAGCAAAGGTCTTGAACTTTGTCTGTTCAAAGAAGCCACCGGGCACGGCGTCCTGCCCCTGCAACGCCGATGCGCCCTGCGAACCGGCGATCGTCACCCCAGCCGGCGCCTTGAACGTCACGCGCGGATCGATCGTACGAAACGCGGGTGCGACACTGAAGGCCGTCCGGTTAAAGGTGTAGATGTACTGCTGGTTCGACAGACGATTACGGTTACCGATGTCGTCCGTGTAATTCAGGTTGTACACAAAGCCAGCCGGAACCGCGTTGGCGTCTGCCGCGGCACCCGCCAAGTCGCCCTTCTGAAGCTTGGCGCGCGCGCGGCCGACGAGAGCGGCGTTCGCGAGCGCCTTACCGTCCGCTGTACCGTTGGCGGTGCCAACATCGAATCCTTTGCTGAACCAGAACGACGCCGAGTCGAGCAACTGCGCCGTGGTGAGTTCCGGGCCAGACGACAGGGTGCCGGTGCAAAAATCGCCGGCAATCTGCAAAATGGTGAAGGCGCGGAACGTCGCAGCGCGTGCCAGGTTGATGTTGGTCGTCGGGCTGGGCAGCGCGAGATCTAGCACGGTCTTGGCCGACGCGGCTGCGAGCGAGATCGGTGCCCACACGTCCGCGTTTAACGAACCGTTGAGATCGGAGATCGTACGAAATCCGAACTCATTTCGCGTCGGGAACGTGTCAGCCACGTTCGCTTCGCCGGCGAACCAGGCGCTGTAGACCGAGAGCAGACCGATCGCCGTAACGAAATTCTGCTGAGCGGAGGCGGCGAGTGCCGGTGCACCGGACGTCGGATCGACCGTAGCGGCGTCGATGACGTTCGGATTCGTAACGTTGAGAAACTTGTCGGAGCACGCGGCCGCGCCAATCAATAGCGCGGTGCCGGTCGCTGTGCGCGTTGCCGCGCGACGGAGAGTCTGTATGCGGATCATGTCGCGATCAGAAGTTGAGATTGAGACGAATCACGGTCTTCTTCGGGTTTGGCAGCGTCAGGAAATCCTGACGTGAGAAGGCGCCAGACTGCGCGTTGACTTCCGGATCTGCACCCGAGTAGTTCGTCCACAGCTTGATGTTCTGCATGGCGAAGGTGACCGAGCCACCCTGGATGCCGGAGCCGAAGCCCTTGATCCGCAAGTTCGGCAACGAGTACGTGGCCGAGATTTCGCGGAGGCGCGTGAAGTCGCCGTTTTCCACGAAGCCATCCACAACGTCACTGACCGTGGCGGAATTGCCCTTGGTCGTAACGAACGCTGGCTTACCCGGCGTCGGGTCGCCGTAGCGACGGAGACGCTCGGTAGCCGAGAGCACCGTCGGGTCGAGGCGGAGATTCGAGCGCACCAGCTGCGTCTCACGGAAGTACGCCGTGAAGTTCTGCACCTTGAAGTTACGCTTCGAGTCAATCAGCGCCGAGAGGCGCAGATTCTTGAACAGCGTCACCGTGTTCGTGAGGTTCCACTCGGCGGTCGGGAACAGGTTGCCGATCGGCGTCAGCGTGTCGCTGACGATGACCTTGCTGTTCGCCACGTCGATGGACTGCACGGCCTTGGAGACGTACACGCCGAGCTGCTGGCCGACGATCGTGCGACCCTGCGCGCCGAGGGCGAACGGCGACAGCGTGCCGAGGCTCGTCAGTTCGTTGTGCAAAGTGTTGGCACCAGCGCGGATGTCCCAACGCACGTTCTTGGTCTGAATCGCGGCTAAGTTGACCGACAGCTCGTAACCGCTGTTCACTACGCCACCGATGTTCGCGAGCGGATTGGCGTTGAAGCCAAGCGACGGCGGAATCGGGCGGGCGATGATCAGATCCTTCGTGGTCTTCTTGAAGTAGGTCAGTTCGGCCGAGAGACGGTTCTTGAAGAAACCGGCGTCAAGACCGGCTTCGAATTCGGTTCCGCGTTCCGGCTTGAGGTCGGCGTTACCCGGGTTACCCGGGATGGCGCCGGCGGCCGTGGTGCCGACGATGTTGTACGGCGACGCGACGAGTGTGGTAAGGGCGTCGCCTGGGTTCGGCGAGCGACCGGTCGTTCCATATGCCGCGCGCAAACGGAGCGTGTTGATGACGCGGGTGAACGGGTCGAAGAAGGACTCTTCGGACAACGCCCAGCTGCCACCGATCTTTGGCAGCACAAACGCCGGCGCAGTCGAACCGAACGACGAGTTCTTGTCGATACGCACACCAACCTGCAGGAAGCGCTTGTTTTCCCAGCCAACCTGCAGCTGTGAGAGGTATCCAAACTGACGCTGCTCCGTGAAGCCACCAGCACCGGTGGTCGTCGCGCCTGAGCTAATGGAGTTGTTGGCGTTCGTCACGAGGCCGGTCGCCGTGCCGGTCAGCGTGCTGTTACGCGTCGAGATGACCTGCAAGCCGAACGAGAGATTAGTCTCGAACTGCGTGCCCCACTCCTTCTTCATATTGCCGAGGTAGTCAAACGTGTAGCGCTCGGCACCGCGGAACGTGACGTTGCGCGTACCGCCGTCTGCCAAACCGCCGTACCACAAGCTGTCGTTCTTCGGCGTGAAGTTCTGCGCGTCGTCGCTCGCGTAGTCCAAGCCGCCGGTGAAGCGGTTGGTGAACCACGGGAGCGGCGCAAAGTTCGCCGTGATGTTGCTGGTAATGCGGTGCGTCAGCAATGAGTGCTGCAGCGAGTTGATGGCGTTGTAGTGCCGGATCGAATACCAACCGTCTTGCGTTGCCGAGGCATTCGCCGCATCGGAGCGCGTGGACGGACTACCGAGCAAACCGCCGCCGAGCCAGCC
>JBBQDB010000050.1:0-27558 GCA_038319245.1 Gemmatimonadales bacterium | reverse complement strand
AGTTGACGTGCGGCACAACATCGCCAGATGGTGTCGCGATCGGCGGCACGGACATCAACTCCTCAGGAAACATCGCAGGGTTGGTGGTCCCAAGCTCCTCCGGTTTTCTCGCGGGGCTGTTTCTCGGACCGTCGCTGCCAGCGTCTGCACCCGCGCGATTGACGATCAACGATCTCAATTTCTCGAGCCTGTCACCGCTGCTCGGTCAGACATTCTTTATCGGTAACGGCTTCACATCGGCATCGGTACAGCAGCAATTCCTCGTCCCCGACGGCGCTTCCCAGCTTTTCTTCGGCATCGCGGACGGTGGTAGCTTTTCGGGCAACCCGAGTTTCTACGATGACAACGTCGGGTCGTACGACACAAAGTACGAAGTCGTTGGACGCACCAGTACCGTACCAGAACCCGCGTCGATCGCACTCACCGCAGGCGGACTTGTCGCAGTCTTCGCGATGCGTCGTCGTCGCAATGCGTTGCGTCTGCTGACTCGCAACGTCGGCTAACGCGCGCTACGGCTTTCCGCTCATCTGCGCCGCGAAATCAGTCGTCACTCGAACCGATCGTAAAACGGTCGCCCGCAGGTTGGGCGACCGTTTTTGCATCGGGTTTCGACGCGGCGCTCGATTGCTCGACTCCAGGTCGCCGTCGCAGCAGCTATCGCGCGCAGCCTGGCGACCGACACTAACGCGATTACCTCACGCCGAGCACGCCGCGAAGATGCAGTCGGCGCGCACTCGGTCGCGAGCGGCGATGTCACAGCGCTGCCATTTATTGCAAAATGTGGATAAGGACGCTTGGTGCCATAGGTACTTTTCGCCGTGTCAAAATGACAGCAACTGCCTCACGTTGCGCGGGTTGCGTTCACGCATCGAATGTGTATTCTAGGCTCATCGTCACATCGCACTGCGCATCATATCAACACGGTGTCACGCGGTTCGTCGAAGCCGACGAAGCTCGCCTCTGTTCAGTGCTGGTCGTCACGACCACGGTCGCGACGTCGCGCCCTTCACCCTGCGCCCAGTCAAAGCCCGTATGGAGCTACCCCGGATGACCTTCGAATTCGAAGAGAGCGCCCCGCAAAACGCCCGGATGAAGGTCGTCGGCGTGGGTGGCGGCGGTGGGAATGCGGTCAACCGCATGATCGAAGAGCACCTCGAAGGCGTCGAGTTCATCTCCGTGAACACCGACGCGCAGGCGCTCATGAATTCAAAGGCCGACGTCAAGATCCAGATCGGTAAGAAGCTGACGCGCGGTCTCGGTGCAGGTGCGCGGCCCGAAATCGGTCGCCAAGCCATCGAAGAAAATCGCGATGACACCAAGCGCGTTCTGGGCAACGCCGATCTCGTCTTCGTTACCTGCGGCATGGGTGGTGGTACGGGCACCGGCGCGGCGCCGGTCATCTGCCAGCTCGCACGCGAAGCCGGGGCGCTAACCGTCGGTATCGTGACGCGTCCCTTCCTCTTCGAAGGACGCAAGCGCATGCGTCAGGCCGAAGAAGGCATCGCGGAGATGCGCAAGCACGTGGACACGATGATCATCGTGCCAAACGAGCGGCTGCTCGCAGTGGTCGGCAAAGGAATTCCGTTCCACGAAGCACTCAAAAAGGCAGACGAAGTCCTGTTGCATGCGACGCAGGGCATCTCTGTCCTCATCAGCGAGACCGGCTTGGTGAACGTCGACTTTGCCGACGTGCGCACGGTCATGCAAAACGGCGGCTCGGCGCTCATGGGCACGGGCATCGGGCGCGGTGAAAATCGCGCGATGGAAGCGGCCCAGCAGGCGATTGCCTCGCCACTGCTCGACAACGTTTCCATCTCTGGGGCGACGGGCGTGCTGGTCAACATCACCGGTGGCGAAGACCTCACCCTTGGTGAAGTGCACCAGATCAACGACATCGTGCATGACGCGGTCGGCGACGAAGCCGAAATCATCTTTGGCGCCGTGCACGAGCCGGCGATGATGGGCGAGATTCGCGTGACGGTGATCGCGACCGGATTCGATCGCCTGATGCAGGGGAGCTTGGGTAACGGTAGCGCGCACGCATCGGCGGGACCGACGCACGGGCACGGCACGCCGCACAATGGCGTACCGGTCTACGGGAACGCCGCGGGTTCGGGCGCCTCGCCGGCCCAGCCTGCTGGGCAAAAGCCTGGCGCGGTACTACCTTTTCCCACACGAGATCGTCCAGTGCCGAGGCCGGCTGCACAGCCGGTACGGACCGTGTGGGAGGGTGCACAGCCCCGCCCAACACGAGTGCCACCGCCGAGCACGTCCACGAGCGCCGAGTTGGATGACATGGAAATCCCGACGTTCATTCGGAGACAGATGGATTGAAGCGCACGCGATGGTCTCTGCTCGTCGCCGCGGCATGTGCTGCCGTCGGTGCCGGAGCCATCTCACTCGGACGACCGGTCCGTGAACGCCCCGCGGCGAGTGTACTCGACGCGGGGCCTCGTGCTTCCGTAGCCTCCCGTTGGCAGACCCGCGTCGACACGATTCGCCGTGGCGAATTGCTGCTGTCGGTGCTTCAACGCGCTGGCCTGTCACACGACGAAGCGGCTGGCGCGCTGCAGTCCGCCCGCACTGTCGATGCGCGAAAAATCCGCGCCGGTACGACGATCACGACGCGCGTGAGTCCCGATTCGGGTGCGACCGAAGTTGTGCTGCAGCTCGCGATCGATCGCCTGGTTCGCTTAAGCCGACCGGCAACTGCGACGGCGTGGGCCGAGCACGAAGAGACGCTCGCGTGGAAGACCGACACTGTCGTCGTGGGTGGCGAAGTGCAGTCCACGCTGACCGCGGCGGTCGAAAAGGGCGCCGATGCGTTCCCGTCATCCGCGCGTGACGAAGTCGCGTATGCCCTCGCCGACATTCTCGAGTATCGCGTCGATCTGAGTCGCGACCTGCGGCAAGGCGATTCGGTTCGTGTGTTGCTCGAACGGCAACGCGCGCCCAACGGTGCCGTGCGACCGGGCAACATCCTCGCCGCGCGGTTGATGGTGGATGGGCGGAAGGTCGAGGCGGTGCGTTTTGCGCAGACGTCTGAGCATCCGACGTACTTCGATGGCGAAGGGAAGTCGATGCGTGCGGCGTTCCTCCGCGCACCGCTCGCCTTCCGCCGCATTTCAAGCGTGTTCGGGCTGCGCAAACATCCGATCCTTGGCATCTGGCGGGCGCACCAAGGTACCGATTACGCCGCGGCAGCCGGAACACCGGTGCGGGCCCTTGGCGACGGCACGGTGCTCTTCGCGGGATGGAAAGGTGGCTACGGGCGCGTGATCGAAATTCGCCATCGCAATGGCTTCGTTACGCGTTACGGACACCTGAGCGCATTTGCCAGCGGCATCAAACCCGGCGCAAGCGTGTCGATCTCGCGCACGATTGGCTTTGTGGGCGCGTCGGGACTGGCAACCGCCCCACATCTCCATTTCGAAGTGCTCGTTGGCGGTGTGCACCGCGACCCGCGAGTCGCGCTCAAGTCCGTGACCGGCGAACCGCTCGCGTCGCCCGATCGCGTGGCCTTTGGCGAACTCAAGGCGAGGCTGTTCGCCATGCTCGAGTCGCGCACCACGCTCGTCGGTGCCACACGTCCGAACGGGATGCGTGGTGATGCCGCGCGTCATGGCGGAGAGTAGTCGTCGCTGACCGTCGTTCGCCCGACTTGGCCGTCGCCGCTTGCTGCGGGCGGACCTGCGCCGACACGCTGCCTTCGACTGCTGGTCGTTCGCGCACGCGTGTTCGTGTGTCGCGCATGAGAGTTATCGCTGAGTCACCGGTGGGTCGCGCATGACGCGTTGGGCCATTGCGATCGCGCTCGGTCTGGCTGTCGCGTGGCTCGCCTATGGGCGTGCGGCGCGCGGACAAGGCGCACGCGTGCTTGCGTTAGCGACACTACGCGCCGCGGCAGTCGCGATCGTCACGGCGTTGTTGATCGGCGCGCCGTCAGCGCCCGCCCGCCCGTCGCCACCACTGGTTGCGCTCGATGTATCGGCGTCATGGCGGCGAGCCGTTGGGGATGACAGCGCTGCCGTTCGAGCGCTGCGTGCTGCCGCATCGTCCGCAAGCGGTGCGAGCGACCAGCTGGTGTTTGTCGGGGATTCATTGCGCGAGGTCAGCGCGCGCGACCTCGCTCGTGTCATGCCGAACGACGGCGCCTCGCGCATTCGTCCGGCGATTGATCGCGCCGCTGCGTTGGGTCGACCGTTGCTGCTGATCACAGACGGCGAGGTCGACGATGCCGACGCGATCGCGGATGCTCCCGCGGGCTCGTCGGTGCGTGTGTTGCCGCGCGCCGGCAAAGCTGATGCAGCCATCGCCGAACTCGCGGTGCCGCTCAGCGCGACGGCTGGCGATACGATTCAGGCGGCCATGCTGGTCAGTGCGGGCGCTGGTGGCAGCGCGGATGGACGGGTGGCCGTCACGCTCGATGATTCGATTGTCGGCACGGCGCAAGTTCCGGCGCTCACGGCGTACTCCTCGACCCGAGTGATTGTGCCGGTCGTGTTGCCGCGAGGCACTCGCCTTGGCGTGGTGCGCGCCGTGCTGCAGGTCGCCGGCGACGTCGAGGTGCGCAACGATACGCTCGCCACTGCACTCGAAATCGCCGATCGTACGCCTGCGGTTTTTGTCTCGACGGCTCCTGATCTCGACGTGCGGGAGGCGTTGGTCGTGCTCCGTGGTGCGCTGCAGGTGCCAACCAAGGCGTACCTCCGAGTCGCCGCAGGGCAGTGGCGCGAAGAAGGCACGCTCACCCCGGTTCGCGAAGACGATGTGAAGCAGCGGGCCAGTTCCGCCGGCATGCTCATCGTGCACGGTGACACGTCATGGGCGACAGCGCTTCGCTCGACGACGCGAAGTGCGAGAGCGCTCTGGACACCCGCAACGCCGACGGCGATCGCGCGCGCCGGTGAGAACACCCGGGCGGTCGAATGGTACGCGACCGGTGCTCCCGCCTCGCCGTTGGCGGCCTCGCTGGCCGGACTGCCGTGGGATACGCTACCCCCGCTGACGTTAGCGGGTGCGGCCAAGGGGCAATTCACGGTCCTCGAGGCCAAACTTGGCAAAACGGGTGAGGCCACGGCGGCCGTTGCCGGACGCGACGTGGCCGGTGCCCGAACGCTGGTCGTGTCGGGCTCGGGTTATGCCGGATGGTCATTGCGCGGCGGACGCAGCGCTGAGGCCTTCACCGCGCTCTGGGGCGCCATGTTCGACTGGCTCGCGGCGGGTCGCGGCGACGTACGCTCGGCGCGTCCAGCCGTCGCTGCCGTGAGGGCCGGCGAGCCCATTCGCTGGCGTCGCGGCGGAGCGGATTCGTTGGTGTCGATCGTCGTACGCCGGCGGGTCACAGGCGTCAAGCCGGCCAGCGCAGCGACCCCGGGTGATACGGTCCGTCTGCGTTTTGCCGGCGCTGCGTTCGAGACGGTCGGATCGCCGCTCGCTGCGGGCGTGTACGATGTGGCGGCGGCTGGCGGACCATCGCTGTTGGTCGTGAACGCGTCGCGCGAATGGGTGCCGCGCGTGCCTACGCTTCGCGACGGACCGGGTGCGCGCGGAGGGCAGTCGTCCGATGCGCCGCGCTTGGTCGACAGCTGGTGGCCATTCCTGCTGGCCTTGCTGCTATTGTGTGGGGAGTGGGTCGGTCGCCGCGTTGCTGGCCTGCGCTGACGCAAGCGATTGTCGGTCTTATCGCGCGCCGACGTGCGCGTGCCGGCATTGCATCGCTATTGCCTCGCCACTGCATCGCTTGACGTATCTCACACAGAGTTCCCTGCATGGCTCGCCTGTTCCGCAAAAAAGACGACGTTCCCAAGCGCTCGCTGTGGCAGCGCGTCAAAGACTTGGTACGCACCGACGTTGGCGTTTTGCTGCGCGGTGGCGTCGATCAAGGATCGCTTGAGGCGCTCGAAGAACTGTTGATCGAGTCGGACTTCGGTGTGCCGACGTCGCTGGCGCTCGTGGCCGAAGTGGAACGACTTGCCAAGCGCGGTGACGTCAAGACCGAAACCGAATTCCGCGATGCGCTGGCGGCGGCCATCGAAAATACGTTGCGCACTGGCAACTCCGATCCCGCGCTGCGCGTCGCAGCGAGCGGCCCGACCGTCGTACTGGTGATCGGTGTGAACGGAGCGGGGAAAACCACGTTCATCGGGAAGTTCGCGGCCGACTGCAAAGCCCGCGGCCAAACCGTGCTGCTCGGTGCCGCCGACACGTTCCGCGCCGGCGCGATTGATCAGTTGCGCGTGTGGGCGGAGCGCTCTGGTGTGGATTTCGTGGGCGGTGCAGCGGGATCGGATCCGGCGTCAGTCGCATTCGACGCGGTCGATGCCGGGATCAAGCGTGGCGTCGACGTCATCATCGTGGATACGGCAGGTCGATTGCACACGAGTGACGATCTGATGACGGAGCTCCGTAAGATCAACCGGGTGATCGCCAAGCGACTGCCGGATGCGCCGCATGAGGTGCTGCTCGTGCTTGATGGGACGATCGGGCAGAACGCGCTCAATCAGGCACGGTCATTTACGTCGGCCGTGCCGATCACGGGCATCGTCGTCACCAAGCTCGATGGCACGGCCAAGGGCGGCATCGTAGTTGCGGTGCACGAAGCGCTCAACGTGCCGATCAAGTTCGTGGGCTTGGGCGAACAAGTGGGCGACCTCGCACCGTTCGACGCGGCCGATTACGCGCGAGAGCTCGTCGAGTCGTGACGGACGGCGGGGGTGATCGGCGACGACGCCCACCCGCGCGCCCGGCACCGCGCCTCGCGCTCGATACACCGGTTACGTATCTCAAAGGCGTCGGCCCGGTTCGTGGCGAAATGCTCGAACGCCTCGGCATCAAAGTCGCCGGCGATCTGCTGCGCCACGTGCCGCACCGCTACGAGGACGCGAGCACCGTCACTCCGATTGCGCGCGCCGAAGTCGGGCAGGATCTGACCGTGTTGGGGCAGGTGATTGCGAAGGGCGTGCTGCCGACGCGCAAAGGGCTCCGCGTGTTTCAGGCCGTGCTGCAAGACAAGACTGGCATGCTCGAAGTGGCGTGGCCCGGCCAGCCGTTTCTCGATCGCACGATTGCCAAAGGCGACTGGTTGCTCTGCACCGGAGCCGTCAGGTTTTTCCATGGTCGGCGACTGCAGCCGCGTGAATTCGTCAACCTTGGTCCCGACGAGGAAGGCACTGCTGAAGGCCGCGTGCTCGCGGTGTATTCGAGCACCGATGGTCTTTCGGTGCGGGTGCTTCGCGCGATGGTACAGCAGCACCTCGATGCCCTGTTGCCGTTGGTTACCGAGCCGTTGCCACCAGCAGTGCTCGCCGAAGCGAACGTGCCGGCGTTGCGCGACGCGTTACGCATGGTGCATCGCCCGACATCGGTAGCCGAAGCGCATGCCGGACGCGCACGACTGGCCTTTGAAGAGCTGCTCTGTGTGCAGCTCCTGCATCGTCGCGCCAATCAACTCACCCGCGATGCGCAGGGCGGGCACGCTTTCGTCAATCGTCGGCGTCTCACATCGCAGCTGCGTCAGTCGCTGCCATTCACGCTCACCGGTGCGCAGGTACGCGTCGTGCGCGAAATCGTCGCCGACATGGGCACCGGTCGCCGCATGCATCGCTTACTGCAAGGCGACGTGGGCAGCGGCAAGACAGTCGTGGCAGTGTTTGCCGCGCTATTGGCCATGGAGAACGGCGCGCAGGCCGCGCTGATGGCACCCACAGAATTGCTGGCCGAGCAACATGCGCGGAGCATCGGGGCGATGCTTGCCCCACTCGGGATCACGCCCGCGCTGCTGACCGGACGTCTGGGTGCGAAGGAAAAGCGCGCAGCGTTGGCGCGACTCGCGGCCCCCGATCCGGTGCTCGTCATCGGCACGCACGCGCTGCTCTCGGCGGGCGTGACCTTCCACAATCTGGGGCTCATCATCGTCGACGAGCAGCATCGCTTCGGGGTCGAGCAGCGCGCCGTGCTTGGCAGCAAAGGCGAGTCGCCCGATGTGCTGTTGATGAGCGCGACGCCGATTCCGCGATCACTCGCGCTCACGTTGTACGGCGATCTCGATGTCAGTGTGCTCGACGAACGTCCGCCCGGCCGCCAGCCGATCACGACGGTGCATCGTCCCGAAACGGGGCGTGGTCGCGTCATGGAGTTCGCCAACACGCAGCTCGATGCAGGGCGGCAGGTGTATGTCGTCTATCCACTCATCGAAACGTCCGAAAAGGTCGACCTCAAAGCCGCGACGATGATGTTCGACGAACTCGTGGCCGGTCCGTTTGCATCGCGACGAGTGGCGCTGCTCCATGGGCGCATGCCCGGTGACGCGCGCGACGAGGTGATGCGCGCTTTTCGTGACGGCACAATCGATGTCCTCGTTGCGACGACCGTCATCGAAGTCGGTATCGATGTCGCCAACGCGACCGTCATGATCATCGAGCACCCGGAGCGATTTGGCCTCTCGCAACTGCATCAACTGCGCGGACGCGTCGGGCGCGGGGCAGAGCAGTCGTACTGCATCTTACTCGGCGACGTTGGCGTCGAGGCCGCCGAACGCTTGGCAATGTTCACAGCGACCGAAGACGGCTTTGAGATCGCGCGCGCCGATCTGCAACTGCGCGGCATGGGCGATCTGTTCGGCGCCAAGCAGCATGGCTTGCCCGCGTTTCGCATCGCCGATCCGCTGCGCGATGAAGAGCTCAATGAAACGGCACGCATCATCGCTGACCGATTACTTGCCACCGATCCGGGGCTTGAACAGCCGGACCATGCGCCGCTGCGACATCTGCTGGCAGTCGGCTACGCGCGGGCCCTTGAACTCTTTCGCGTCGGGTAGCAAAGCTGGTGCGGCTGGTGTTTGGCTCGCCATACGACTTCGGAAGATGACGCGCCGCGTGGGTTTGCGGGTGCACTTGAGGATGTTCTGCGGTTGAAGTCGTCGAGCTGTACCCGCTACCTTGCCTGTCCGCCTTCACCCAGCCGAGCCCTATGCGCGAGACATCCGTCCGAATTGCCGATTTGCACCGTCATGCTGGTACCGTGGTCACGGTGCGCGGCTGGGTCACACATTTGCGCTCGTCCGGAAAGGTGGCCTTTGTCGTGGCGCGCGACGGCTCCGGAACGTTGCAAGCCGTACTGGTCAAATCGCAGGTGCCCGCGGAATCGTGGGATGCATTTGCGACGTTGACGCAGGAAACGTCGGTGGCACTCACGGGCGAAGTCCGAGCGGACGCTCGGGCACCGGGCGGCTTTGAGATGGGCGTGCAGACGCTGGTCGTGATCGGCGCGAGTCCCACCGACTATCCGATCCAGCCGAAAGAGCACGGCGTCGATTTTCTGCTCGACAATCGCCACTTCTGGCTGCGTACGCCGCGGCAGGCGGCAATTCTGCGCGTGCGCAGTGAGCTCGAACAGGCCGTCCACGACTTTTTTTATGCGCGTGATTTCGTACGCTGCGACTCGCCGATTCTCACGGCGGCCATCGGTGAACGCGCGGGGCTGTTCGGCACCGAGTACTTCGACGAGGGCATCGCCTACCTCGCGCAAACCGGTCAGCTCTACGGTGAAGCGATGGCCGCCTCGCTCGGACAGATCTACACGTTCGGTCCGACCTTTCGCGCCGAAAAGAGCAAGACGCGCCGGCATCTCACCGAGTTCTGGATGATCGAACCGGAGATGGCGTGGTACGATCAGGACGACAACATGGACCTGCAGGAAGCGTTCGTCCGCTACCTCGTGGAACGTGTGTTGGAACGTCGACAGGAAGAGCTGAAGGTGTTGGAGCGCGATACGTCCAAGCTCGATTGTGTAGCGCAACCGTTCGTGCGTCTCGACTACGGCGACGCCGTGCTGCTGGCGCAGTCCAAGGGCAGCGACGTGAAGTGGGGCGAAGACTTGGGAGCGCCCGACGAAGCGATCATCGTCGATCATCACGAACGCCCGGTCTTCGTCGTGAACTATCCGAAGGAAGCCAAGGCGTTTTACATGAAGGAGAATCCGGCCGATCCGCGCACCGTACGCTGCGCCGATCTGCTGGCGCCCGAAGGTCGCGGAGAAATCATCGGCGGCTCACAGCGCGAAGACGACTACGACAAGATCTTGCACCGCCTGACGGAAGAAGGGCTGCCGGTCGAGCAATACGGTTGGTATCTCGATCTCCGTAAGTACGGAACGTTCACGCACTCGGGTTTCGGACTCGGCCTCGAGCGCACAATCGCCTGGATCTGCGGCATCGAGCACATTCGCGAAGTGATTCCGTTCCCGCGCATGATGGGGCGGTTGCGGCCGTAAATCGGTTGTCGATCCCGTGCATCGATTGGAGATGATCTATGCACGGGCAATGGACGGTTAGACCTCGCGTTGTTGCGCCTTGACCTCGTCCCAGATCTCGTCTTGCTCGGCGAGCGACATCTTCGTCAGCTCCAACCCGCGCGTCCGCGCGATCGCTTCCATCGCGCCATAGCGCGACGTGAACTTCAGGTTTGCGCGATCCAGGGCGAGACCCGCATGCACGCCGGTCTTGCGACAGAGATTGACGACGGCAAAGAGCAGATCGCCAAGTTCGCTCTCGAGTTTATCCTGATCGATCACCGCGCCGCGCTCGTCGATGTGCTCGATCACTTCTTCGACTTCTTCGCGCACCTTGGCGATTGGGCCGAGCGCATCAGGCCAATCAAAACCGACTCCCGCCGCGCGATCCTGCAACCGATGCGCGCGGTGCAGCGCAGGGAGACCGCTCGGCAATCCCTCGTCGAGCGACGAGCGCTTGGTCTTCTCCGCCTTCATCCCTTCCCACGACCGCTTCACGCCATCGCCATACAGGTGTGGGTGACGCGCGTGCATTTTGGCGACGAGCGCACCCGCGACGTCATGCACACCGAATGCACCCCGCTCTTCGGCCACAACCGAGTGAAAGAGGACCTGCAGCAAGAGGTCGCCCAGCTCGTCGCGCAACACCGCGTCGTCACCGTGTGCGATGGCATCATCGACCTCGTGCGCTTCCTCGATGAGGTACGGCCGAAGCGACTGGTGCGTCTGCACTCTATCCCAGTCACAGCGCTGCCGCAAATCGCGCATCACGGCCAACGCGTCGTCCAGCATACGTGGCGCTGGGGCGTCTGGCGCAGGCCCGGCGATCGCGCGCGTCACGTCGCTGACGTGCGGCGGCCGCACGGCTGCCGGACAATCCGCCGAAGGCTCCAGCGAATGATCAGCGGAGTGATCCGCGGAATGTTGATCCATGTGGCTCGCTTCTCCGTAACCCGATGCATGCTTAGAGTCCGTCATGACCGGGGCAATATATCCGACGCCGTCGCCAGCTTGGGTAGCGCGACTCGCTGTCGACGAGACGCGCGCAACCGAGGCTGCGGGCCAGCCACGCGCGTGGGTGGCCGTCGATCTCGCCGCGGTTCGACACAACGCCGAGTGTTTGCGGGAGCGCGCTGGAGTGCCGCTCGTCGCGATGCTCAAGGCGGATGGGTATGGCGTGGGCGCCGTGGCGATGGCGCGCGCACTCGGCGCGACGTTCGCGGACGACGTGCTGGATCGGTCGCACGACGCGGATCAGCGTGAGCCGTTGGATGAACGCGGCCACGGAGAGACTCTGGGCGTCGCGGCGTTGAATGCGGCGTCACTGATATGGGGTATCGGCGTGGCGAGTGTGCAGGAGGCGTCCGCGCTGCGTGCGGCGGGCTGTACGGCGCGTTTGCTCTGTTGCACGCCGATGCTGCAGGCGGAGTACATCGATGCGCGTGCTCTGGCAGTGCGTCCATCGCTGCACGACGTGGCGGATATCCAAATGTGGGGTGCGAACGGCAACCTGCCGTGGCATTTGTCCATCGATACGGGAATGTCTCGTGAAGGCGCACGGTGGGATACCGTTGCGGGCCTACGCGACATGGTCGAGACGTTTTCGCCGGAGGGCGTATTTACGCACTTCCATTCGGCCGACATCGATGATGGGTCGCGGCAACGTCAGGAGTCGCGCTTCGGTGCCGCGCTGCGCACGCTGCGTGGAGCATTGCCCGCACCGGTGTTGGTGCACACCGACAACAGCGCGGCCATCCTGTCGCGCAACGGAGGGTTAAACTCGGCGCCGACCGAACGTCGACTCGCAGCGTCGAACATATCGTCGAACGCATCGTCAGACGCTTCCTCGAGTGCATTGTCGCGCGCGCCGGTTCGGCCCGGTTCGCCGGGGCATTTGGCGCGGCCGGGTATCGCCTTGCACGGCGTCGTCGGGGGCGAGCAGTTGCCATTCCGGCCCACCGTGCAGCTGCGTGCGCGCGTCGTTGACTTGCGAGAGATTTCAGCTGGCGACACGGTTGGCTACGGGGCCACGTGGACCGCGCCAACGGCGCGCCGGATCGCAACCGTCGCGATCGGATATGGTGATGGCTACCGGCGGAGTCTTTCCAATCGCGGCGTTGGGCTGCTGCGTGGGGTGCGCTGCCCAGTAGTCGGGCGCATCTCGATGGACACCACCTTGTTCGACGTCACAAACGTTGCGTGCGAGCGCGGTGACGTGATGACGTTGCTCGGGCGGGATGTCGGTGTCGACGCTGACGACCCCGCTGTCTCAGAAATCAGTGGCGAATCTGTTGCGGCCACCGGCGACTTATCGGTGTACGAGCTCTTGGTCGGATTGCGCCTGCGTTTACCGCGGGTCTACTACGCTTCGTTTTCCGGAACGGTGTGATGGTTGAACAGGCGAGAAGCCGCGATGGCGGCCAGCGGCAGTTGGGCGCTGCCGACAGTCGGCGTGCGATGATTCTGGTGCTCGATGGCGTGGGCTGTGGCGAGGCGCCCGACACGGCCGCATACGGCGACAGCGGCAGTGACACGATCGGCAACATCGCGCGGGCGGTCGGCGGATTGCCGTTGCCCAACCTCGCGCGGCTGGGACTCGGTAACCTTGCCCCGATCGCTGGTGTGGAGCCCGCGGCACACCCGATCGGCGCATGGGGTACGATGTTGCCCACATCGTCCGGCAAAGACTCGACGACGGGACACTGGGAGATCGCCGGGCTGCAGTTGGCCACCCCCTTTCCGACCTATCCGCACGGGTTTCCGGAAACTGTAATTCGCGCCTTCTCCGAGGCGACCGGCCGCGGCGTCATCGCCAACACGGTGGCGAGTGGTACGGCGGTGCTCGACGCGTACGGAGACGAACAGCAGCGCACCGGCGCCTGGATCGTGTATACGTCAGCCGATTCTGTATTCCAGATCGCGGCACACGAGGACGTGGTGCCGCTCAACGAGTTGTATCGCGCCTGCGAGATCGCGCGCGCGCAGCTGGTTGCACCGAACGATGTGTCGCGCGTGATCGCTCGCCCGTTCATCGGAACGTCGGGGACGTGGACGCGAACCGCCAACCGACGTGATTACTCGATTCAACCGCCGGGGCGAACGCTGCTCGACGCACTCCAAGACGCCGGGATCGATCGGGCTGGGGTCGGCAAGGTGGACGACCTCTTCGCGGGTCGAGCGCTTCATTCGCGACATACAGCGAATAACGCGGACGGGATCGCGGCTATTCATGAGTGGTTGGCGTCGGACGCGCGTGGGTTCTGCTTCGCCAACTTGGTAGATTTCGATCAGTTATTTGGACATCGCAACGATGTCCGGGGCTTTCAGGGCGCGCTCGAGTCGTTCGATCGTGCCTTGCCGAGCTTGCTGGCTGCCCTTCGGGAGGACGACCTGCTGTTCATCACCGCCGATCATGGCAACGATCCAACCACGCCGTCGACCGATCACGCGCGCGAACGAGTGCCAATCCTGGTGGCCGGTGCACGAGTCGTCGGCGGTCCGCTGGGCGAGCGATCGACGTTCTCGGATTTGGGTGCGACGGTGGCCGAGTGGTTTGGCATGGACTTTCGCGGTGCAGGGACGTCCTTCCTGCCGTCGGTACTCGGCCATTCATCGGTCGGATCTCCGGTAAGCGCCTCGCTGGTACATGGCCCGTGAGTGCGGTTACCTCGACCGCCGAGGCCAATCGGCTGGACGAGCTTCGGCAGGCGGCAGACGCGGCGCGAGTCAATGCGTGGTGTCCATATTCGAATTATCCCGTCGGGGCAGCGCTTGAGGCTGCGGATGGGCGTATCTTTAGCGGCTGCAACGTCGAAAATGCGTCGTATCCGGCCGGCACCTGTGCCGAACGGGTTGCGCTGGGCGCGGCAATCGTCGCTGGGGTGCGGCAGTTCACGCGTGTCGTTATCACGTCGAGCGCGGCGTCGCCCACTCCTCCCTGTGGTATCTGCCGACAGGCTCTCGTGGAATTCGCGCCTGACCTCGAAGTCATCGCGATCACTCCGCAAGGGCACACGGCGCGCTGGTCGCTGCGCGACCTGCTTCCTGCTCCTTTCACGCCTGCGTCGCTCGAGAATGCCTGAGCGTTTTTCCTTTGCGTCGTGGTTCCGACGCCATCGTGCCCGCGTTGCTGTGCTCGCCGTGTCCGCTGTCGCCGTGATGGCGGCCGCGTGCACCGAGTCCTTCGACGGTGGCGCCTCGTGCCCGTCGCTCTGCCCGAGCAAGGCTGTCGCGTTCAAAGACACGACGTTTGATGCCGTGGAACTGGATACGTCGCTCGTCGGATATCCGACGCTCGGCATCTCGACGACGATGTTGCTCGCGAATCGTCCGGACACCTTGGTCACGCGCACCGTGCTCCGCTTCGATGCGCTGCCGGGCACGTTTAATCCGAACGCCGGCGCCGATGTCGCGACGATCACGGCGATCGATTCCGTCTACCTGAAGCTCCCGCTCGATACGCTCGGTCGACGTGGCTCGGGGCTGATGACGCTCGATGTGTTCGACGTGGACACGCTGGTCAGCGATTCCGTGGCCTCGGTGGTCAAGAGCCTCTTCCGGCAGAATCGAAAGATCGGCTCTATCGACATCATCCCGTCGGCAACCAGGGACACGTTGCGCGTCTCGATCAGTAAAACGGTGGTGCTGGCCAAGCTCAGGGCCGGATCTCGCTTGCGGCTCGGTCTCCAGCTACGTGGCGCGAGCGGACAGATTCGCCTGCGGGCATTTGCGTCCGGCGTCGGCGTACCGACGTTGTCGTTCGATCCGAGCACCGACACGATTTATGCGGCGCAGGTGGTGAACACGAACACCAACCTGCCGCTCGCCACCGCTGATCAGGCGCTCTCGTACCAGATGTACACACTCGTCGACAAAGGTTCGCTCCCGCCCGACGCCACAACACTGATCGTCGGCGGCTTTCCCGCCTATCGCTCCTACCTGCGCTTCAACGTGCCGAAGAGCATTTCGGATAGCGCGTCGATCGTGCGCGCCGAAGTCTTGCTCACGCAGCGACGGTCGACATTTGCAAACGCGTCGGACACGGTGACGATCGAACCGTTGGTGCCTACCACGACCAATGTGGTCAGTGACTTGCGCCGACTACTCGACCTCGCGGCGCCTGGCAGTTTTGCCTCGCTCGATACGTCGCGCTTGGTGCCGAGCGACAGCGGACTACGCGTGATCAATGTGCTCAGCCTGGCGCGCTCGTGGCCATCATTGCCGACGACGGTTCCACGCGGCATCGCATTCCGCATTGGGCTTGAAGGCGGACAGCCCGCCGAACTTCGATTTTTTTCGAGTAAGGCGGCGGTTGGAGTTCGGCCGCGCCTGCGCATCACCTATCAACCGCGTATCGAGTTCGCGATTCCATGATGACATTTCAGGATCATCGCGTGCGTTTAGTGCGTCGCGGCCGATTCGCCGCCGTTACCGCGATGCTGCTGTTGATTGGCGCGGCTGATGCGTCGGCGCAAGGTTCGTTGAGCGGTCTTGGGTTCGGCTATCCCGTTGGCGGAACGAGTATCCGCGCCGCTGCCACTGGTGGTGCCTTCGGTGAGTTTGATGCGCTCAGTCCGCTCAATCCAGCGTCGCTGGGTGGCTTGCAGCGGACGCTCATCGCCGCGCAGACCGAACCGGAATTTCGTACGCTCAAGTTCGGATCGGCGACCGAGAAGAGCACGGCGGAACGCGTACCGTTGTTGATGATGGTCTTTCCAACGTCAACCGGCGTCGCATTCGGCTTAAGCGCCACCACGTTTCTCGATCGCAGCTACACAACGTTGACGACCGGTACCGTGATTATCGAAGGGCAACCGGTGTCCGTGAACGATCAGACCGACGTGCGCGGCTCGATGGGTGATCTGCAGGGCGCCGTGGGCTGGCGCATCAACGATCGCTTCCGCGTCGGCTTCTCCGGACATCTCTACACCGGCGACAATCTCGTCGCGCGTTATCGAAAGTTTGCCGACACGCTGGCGTTCGGCAGCGTCGACGATTCGTCGCGCGTCGAGTATTTCGGCACCGCGGTTACGATCGGTGGTGAAGTGCAAGTGGTGAAGGGGCTCGCGCTGTCGGGCTCCTATCGCGCGGGTTTCAACCTCGAATCGCGCGTGCGCGACACGGTCAAGACGCAGGGGAAGGTGCCCAATCGTCTCGGACTGTCATTACGCTACGACGGCATCGCCGGCGCGACGTTTGCGGTCGGCATGGAATCGCAATCATGGTCGCGCATGACGGGCCTTGGTTCGGCACAGGTGCAGGCGCGCGACGCAACGAACTATCATGCCGGCGCGGAGCTGGTCGGCCCGAAACTTCGTGGCTATCCGACGCTGGTACGGTTCGGCTACGCGAACAATCAGTTGCCCTTTGGGGTCGACGGGAAAACTGTCGGCGAGTCGCGCATCTCTGGGGGATTGGGTGTGCCGATCGCTCGTGATTTCGCGACGATTGACCTGTCGTTGCAGCGAGCGATTCGGACGTTGAGCGGCGGCAGCACCAAGGAATCCGCGTGGCTGCTCGGCGTCGGCATCCAGATCCGGCCGTAATGTCTGAGTCCGCAGAGACATCGTCCAAGCCGACAGTGTATATCGAGACCTACGGCTGCCAGATGAACGTGGCAGACTCGGAGCTCATGTACGGCAAGTTGGTGGCGCATGGGTACGCGCCCGTCGATGTGCCGGACGGTGCGGATGTGATTTTGGTGAACACTTGTGCGATTCGCGAAAACGCCGAGACGCGAGTGATCGGTCGGTTGGGCGAGTTGAAGCGCAGTATGAAGAAGGGATCGATCGTGGGTGTGACCGGCTGCATGGCGCAGCGCCTTGGACCGCGCCTACTGACGCAAGCCAAGCATGTGTCGCTGGTCGTCGGACCGGACGGCTATCGCGCGTTACCCGAGTTGATTGACGGTGCGCGTCGAGGCGAACGCTTTACCGCGACCGACTTCGATCTCGAAGAGCACTACGAAGATGTCGTGGCGCGCCGCTTCGAAGGGGTGAAGGCCTGGATCCCCGTGCAACGCGGCTGCAACTACCGATGCACGTACTGCATCGTGCCGTACACGCGCGGCAACGAGCGCAGTCGCAAACTCGACGACGTGGTGCGCGAGACGCGCGAAGTCGTAGAGCAGGGGCTGAGTGAGGTTGTGTTGCTTGGGCAGACCGTAAACTCGTACAACGACGGGACACACGACTTTGCCGATCTGCTGCGTGCCGTTGGTGCCGTCGATGGCATTCGTCGGGTGCGCTACACCAGCCCGCATCCGAACGATTTCAGTGATCGCGTGATCGCAGCGATGGCCGAAGTACCGACCGTCTGCGAACATGTGCATCTGCCGATGCAGAGTGGATCGACGACGATGCTCAAGCGCATGCTGCGGCGGTACTCGCGCGAAGACTATCTCGCGTCGGTGGATCGACTGCGCAGCGCTATTCCCGGTCTCTCCCTGACGACGGATATCATCGTCGGTTTTCCAGGTGAGACCGACGAAGAATTCGACGAGACGCTGTCGCTCTGCCGCACGGTGCGCTTCGATGATGCGTTCATGTTCAAGTTCTCGATGCGCGAAGGCACACCGGCCGAACGCATGCCCGTCGAATGGCATGTACCCGATACGGTCGTGGCGACGCGATTCGAGCAACTGATGGCGACGGTGCGCGGTATTTCACGCGAAGGCAATCTGATGCGTCTCGGCTCGACGACCGAAGTGCTCATCGAGAAGGTGGCGCGCGACGGACACCTGCTGCAAGCGCGCACGCGCGACTTCAAGACCGTCATGGTTCCCGCCGACGCTGGCGTCATCGGCGATTATCTCACCGTGCAGCTGACCGGTACCACTGGCGCGACTTTCACTGGCACCCCCGTGAAGACAGCGCCGCTCACGCCGACCGGCAACGCGCGGCAGCCCCTCCCGATGGTAGGCTAGTCCGAGCTCGTACGCCATGCGGTTTGCATACCGCAATGCGCAAACACTGGTCGCAACAAAACGATGACGAGGTCCGCACCATCCGATGACATGATGCTCCATGCCATCGTTGGTCACTGCCGTCACCTGCTGGATCGCGGGACTGCTCGCTGCGTCGCTCGTGCCGCTCGACCGACTGCGGATCGAACGGTTCGTCGACGCGCGTCCGCTGCTCATCGCGCTCGCCACTGGAGTGATCGCGTTCGCGGTCTTCCTGGTACTGGTTTCACGCGCGGGAACATCGCGTAGAGCTGGCGTCTCGGCAGGACTGGCGTCACAGGTGGCGTCGGCCGTACCGCCAGTCGCGGCCCCGCTCCTCCTTGTGCTCGCCGCACTCCTCGTCGGCACAGATCACCAACGACGGCGCGACATCTGTGTCCGCGCACTGATGCAGCAACACATCTTCCGCGTCGCGATCGATGCGCGAGTGCACGCGGGCGGGCACACGAGCGGACAGGCAATGGGCGAACACGCGCTCGCATCCTGTCGCGTGGCCGCGTCCGTACACGTCGAAGGCGGTGCCGCGCCGGCGGGCGCGATCGTGCTCGTCGCCGGCACCGCGCGGCGCACCGAACGTGGCCTCCTGCTTTCGGGCACCATCACACCGACCGGCGACACCGAACAACTCCGCGCCTGGCGCGGCCGCGCCGGTGAACAGATCGACACCCTGTTCGGCAAAAACGCACCGTTGGTCCGCGCGCTGCTCATCGCCGACCAATCCGGCTTGCCACCCACGATGCGCGATCGTTTCGCCGACGCGGGTCTGGTGCACATGCTGTCCATCTCGGGGCTGCATGTCGCCATCATCGCCGAAGCCCTGCTCATCATTGCGCGCGCTGCTCGACTCCCGAAGCACTTGGCCAACTTCGCCGCCCTCCTTTCGGTCATCGCCTACGTCGTCACACTCGGCGCGCCTCCGCCCGCCGTGCGCAGCGCTGTGATGCTCGCCGTCGTCGCCCTCACCGAGCAATGGCAGCGACCTGTCCACCCATGGACGGCCCTCGCACTCGGCGCTGTGATCCCTACCATCCAGCCGGACGTCGTGGTGGACTTGGGCTGGCAGCTGAGTGTGGCGGGGATGGCCGCACTCGTCGCTGCCGGCGCACTGCGTCGCCGCTTGCGGTCCATCGACGTGTCGCACCTCCAAGGGAAACGCGCGCGACGACTAGCGCGGACCATACGTGATCTGCGCGGCTGGCGCTCCACACTCTTTCGCGAAATCCTCACCGGCGTTGTCGCCACGATCGTCACCGCACCGCTGATTGCCTGGACGTTCGGACGTATCAGCATCGTGGCGCCGCTGTCGAACATCATCGCAGGACCGCTAGTGGCCGTCATCCAACCGGCGCTCTTCCTCGCCATGCTGCTCGCGCCATGGCCGACCGTCGCCCGCGTCGTTGCCGGTGCGACCGCGCTGCCGATCGCGATGTTCGACCACGTCGCCACTTGGTGGGCAGCCGTGCCGATGGCGTCACTGCACGTCGCTCCGACAATGGCGAGCGCCTGTTGCACGGGCATCGCTGCCGTGGCGTTCGTGCGGACCACGGCCAGTCGACACTGGACGCGCGGCCTACTCATCTCAGCGGGAGCACTCGTAGCCGCGGTGTGGGTGCCGCTCCTCGCGCCGACGTCGGGCCAACTCGAAATGCATGTGCTGGACGTCGGCCAAGGCGACGCCATCGCGCTGCGAACGCCCAAGGGACGTTGGGTGCTCGTCGATGCTGGCCGACGATGGGACGGCGGTGACGCCGGTCGACGCGTCGTGGTGCCGTACATTCAACGTCGAGGTGGCCAGGTCGCCGCCTTCATTCTCAGCCACGCGCACGACGACCATGTAGGCGGTGCGTTGAGCGTGCTCCAGGCGCTGCATCCCGCGCGCTGGTGGGAGCCGGCATTCGTCACGGCCAACGACACTTACCGCGCGTCGCTGGCGGCGCTGCGCGCGGAACACGTGCCGTGGGAGCGCGTGCATCCCGGTCAGCACATGCAACTCGATGGAGTTGCGTTCGACGTACTCGCACCTGATTCTGCCTGGACCGCCGCACAAGAGAACGCCAATGAGACGTCCGTCATCGTCCGCGTGCAATACGGCGACGTCGTCTACCTCCTGACCGGTGACGCGGAAGCGAACGAGGAAGCGTGGGTCGTCGCGCATACCGACCCTACGCTGCTCCGCGCGGACGTGTTGAAGCTGGGGCATCATGGCAGTCGAACCAGCTCCAGCGCTCCCTTCCTCGACGCCGTTCACCCCGCGCTCGGCGTCGTCTCGGTCGGCGAGGGCAATCGCTACGGGCATCCATCACCCGAAACGCTGGAAGCGTTCGCCGAGCGAGGCATTCCGCTGCGTCGGACTGATCGCGATGGGGCTATCGTGGTCGCAACCGACGGCCGATACATCAGCGTCACCGATCAGCACGACACCTGGCTGCTTACCGCGACTCCGCACCATCGAGTATCGTGTGACTCGGCGTCAGCGGTCGATTCCCCGATCGGCCTGCGATCTCTCCGCTGTTGAGGACTCGACGGTGCGTCACCTATTGCGACGAGCTTGGCGTGGCCTGGTCTTGACCGTTGTCGGCGAGCCCATGACGTTGCCCGTCTCGTTGGTCGAGCGTCATCCAGTACTCACGTCGGCACGTTGGCGCCGAGGTGGGCTCCCTCCTCGCATCGGCGGTTGGGCCCTGGGACGTGATTCTGTTCTGGGAATTGCCGTTGGTCGCGCGATCTTTCTCGCGCCAGCAACCGAATTCGATATCGCGCTGCTCTTGCACGAGGTTGCCCACGTTCGGCAGTTTGAACATGTCCGAGCGTTCCCCGCACGTTACCTCTGGGAAAGCGTTCGCCGTGGCTATCGCGCCAACCGCTTCGAACATGAAGCGGACGCTTGGGCCTCCGCTGTACTCGCATCGCATCCGTCGCATCCCGCCCCGTCCGTCTCGGTACCGTCGCGCCGCGATCCTACCGTCGGCATACAGGACGTTCCGTCCTGAGGAGTTTGTCCGTGGTCAAGCACACCGCCACTTCGGTGGTCACCATCGAGCGGTTCATCATCGAGCAGGAACGCAATTTTCCTGACGCGACGGGCGAACTGTCCGGCATCCTCTACGACATGGCGCTCGCCGGCAAGATGATTGCGAACAAGGTGCGTAGCGCCGGCCTCGCGGACATCCTCGGCGCCACCACCGACGTCAACGTGCAAGGCGAAGTCCAGCAAAAGCTCGACGTGATTTCCAACGAGATCATCGTCAAAGCATTCGACCACGGTGGCCGACTCTGCGCCATGGCATCGGAAGAAGAGCCGGACATCATTCACATCCCGGAAGGTTTCCGGAACGGTAAGTACGTCCTGCTGTTCGATCCGCTCGACGGCTCGTCGAACATCGACGTCAATGTCCCGGTCGGTACGATCTTCTCCGTCTACAAGAAAATCACGCGCGGTGCACGTGGCGAGATGGAAGACATGCTGCAGCCCGGCCGTCGTCAGGTCGCAGCCGGATATGTCATCTACGGATCCAGCACCATGCTCGTCTACACGACGGGGCAGGGCGCGCACGGCTTCACGCTCGACCCGTCGATCGGCGAGTTCCTGCTGTCGCATCCGAACATCCGCATCCCCGACCGTGCACGCTACCTGTCGGTGAATGACGCGTACGAGCAGGACTGGCCCGAGCACACGCGCGCGTTGATGCGTCGTTATCGCGGACTCGACGGGGTGCGCAAACCGCTCAACGTGCGATACGTCGGCTCGCTCGTCGCCGACTTCCATCGCAACCTGTTGGGTGGTGGTGTCTTCTGTTATCCCGCCAACGAAAAGTCACAGCGCGGCAAACTCCGCTTGTTGTACGAGGCCAATCCGCTGTCCTTCATCGCTGAGCAAGCGGGCGGACTCGCGACGGACGGGCATCGCCGTATTCTGGATATTGAAGCCACCGAACTCCATCAGCGTACGCCGCTCTACATCGGCAGCAAGGCCGAGGTCGAAACGGTGCACGAATTCGCGCCAACCGAACCGCCGTTCGCTGGCGGACTGCGTCGTCGCGCGGTGGACGTCGCTGCGACCTGATCGCCACATCGAATAAGATGGCCAGAACAACGCAACGGCGGCGCCTGCACTTCGGGCACCGCCGTTGCCGCTTCGCGGTGCGTGGCGCGCCCCTCTACTACTTTCTGTCATGGCTCCAACCGAACGGTTTTCTCCCTCCGGCATTCCGGTTCCCGTCGTGGTGCGCCCCGACGATGTCCCGATCGACTACGCGCAGTCGCTTGGCGATCCGGGCGTGTTTCCCTTCACGCGCGGCGTGCAACCGACGATGTACCGTGGGCGGCTCTGGACGATGCGCCAGTACGCCGGATTCGGCACCGCCAAGTCTACCAACGAGCGCTTCAAGTTGCTGCTCGATGCAGGCCAGACCGGACTCTCGGTGGCGTTCGACTTGCCGACCCAGATGGGCATTGATTCCGATGCGCCACGGGCAGCAGGTGAGGTGGGCCGAGTGGGCGTGGCAATCGATACCGTCGAGGACATGCACGTGTTGCTTGATGGCATTCCGCTCGACAAAGTGTCGACCAGCATGACGATCAACGCGACGGCGTCGACGCTGCTCGCGATGTACATCGTCGTCGCCGAAGAACGTGGCCTTGAGAGGAGTGCGCTGTCCGGCACGGTACAGAACGACATTCTCAAGGAATACATCGCGCGCGGCACGTACATCTACCCGCCGTCGCCGTCGCTCGCGCTGACCGCCGAAATGTTTCGCTTCTGCGCCAGTGAAGTCCCGCTCTGGAATCCGATCTCGATTTCGGGTTACCACATCCGCGAAGCAGGCTCCACGGCGGTGCAAGAGTTGGCGTTTACCTTCGCTGACGCCTTGGCATACGTCGAACAAGCGGTCGCCACCGGACTCGCGGTTGATACCTTCGCGCCGCGGCTGTCGTTCTTCTTTGCCGCCCACAGCGACCTCTTTGAAGAAGTGGCAAAATTCCGCGCGGCCAGGCGGCTCTGGGCGCGCCTCCTGCGCGAGCGGTTTGGTGCCAACGACAACAGCTGTCGCCTACGCTTTCACACGCAGACGGGCGGCGTGACGCTCACCGCGCAGCAGCCGCTCAATAACGTCGTGCGCGTCACGTTGCAAGCGCTCGCGGCAGCATTGGGCGGCACGCAGTCGCTGCACACGAACGGCTACGACGAAGCCTTGGCGCTGCCGACCGCCGACGCGGCGACGTTGGCGTTGCGCACGCAGCAAGTCGTCGCGTACGAGTCCGGGGTCGCGCAAACCGTTGATCCACTCGCGGGCAGCTGGTACGTCGAGCAACTCACCGACGAAGTCGAAGCGCGTGCGATGGCGCTCATCGAGCGTGTGGATGCACTGGGAGGCGCCGCTGAAGGCATCAAGGCTGGCTTCTTTCAGGACGAGATCGGCCGCAGCGCGTACGAGCATCAGCTGCGCGTCGAAGCGGGTGAGACGGTCGTCGTGGGCGTGAACAAGTTTGGCGATGGACAGGATCCGCCAATCATTCCCGCGCCGGACTTTTCGACCCTCGAACGCGGGCAAGTCGCACAACTTCAGGCGCTGAAGGTCTCGCGGGATTCGAACGCGGTCCGCGTCGCGCTTGCCGCGATTGCAGATGCTGCGCCGCAGTACCTCCCGTCGTTCCAGGGACATCGCGAGCCGCTGATGCCCAGAATCGTCGACGCCGTGCGGGTGCGTGCGTCTGTCGGAGAGATCGCCGACGCGCTCGAGGCCGTGTGGGGGCGATACCAACCTGTCGCTTGAATCACCGATCAGCGGTCAAACGGCAGCCGGTATCGGGCGGAGATTGGAGCCAAGTCAATGGTGTGCGATCGATGTAGGTTGCCATTCGGCGCAGATGTCGTACTGTCAACGGATGCCGCGCTCATTTGAACAATTACTTCGCGGGTTGAGTGTCGCCGGTCTGCTATTTCCGTCGATTACACTTGCGCAGGTCGCGAGTGTTGCGCCCGAACGGTCCTCGCCATCAGTTGCCACGGCGGACAGTACGCACGCGCAACAAACGTCACCTCGCACAAATCCGGTCAAGGCGACCACGCGCACCGACTTCAAGAATTTGCGGTTTGATGAAGTGTGGACGAGCGCGATGCGTTCTTCACATTGGGATGACGCGATCAAAGCGATTCCGCTGGCGCCGAACGTTGCGCTCACAATCGGCGGACAGGTTCGATGGCGCGAGGAGTTCGCACAGAACTACAACTTCGCGAGCCCGAGCGATAACTACGGCCAGTCACGCGTGCTCGTCGGCGCGGATCTGCAGGTGGGCGAGGCGCGGGGAGTCCACGGTCGCGTGTACGGCGAGTTCCGCGACGCACAGTCGTACAATCGCGACTTGCCCGGCGGAACGCGCGCGGGTGACGCGGATCGCGCCGACTTTCAGAATCTCTTTGTCGACCTTGGCTACGCGCGGTCATTCGTGCGATACGGGCGACAGGAAGTGGTCGCCAATCGCGAGCGCCTGCTTGGTGTGCCCGACTGGTCGAACACGCGACGCGCATTCCAGGGCACGCGCGTCATGGTGGTGCAGGGCCCGTTCGCGTTCGACGCGCTCGATGCACGGCCCGTCGTTGTACGGTTAAACACCGCAGACATCGGCGACACGACCACGCGATTCCGCACGCTGGCTGTCGGAAGTGCGCCTGGCGCCAAAGCGCTCTTTGCCGGTCTTCCGGCGACATGGCAGGCGTATTGGTACGAGCAGGTGGTCACGGCCGCGACGCCGACACGACGACTGACAACGGGCGGTCGCGTCGCGTGGACATTTGGCGGCTCGAGCAAGACGTCGCAAGGCTACGGTTTCGAGTCCGAGGGGGCGGTGCAATCTGGCGCGATCGGCGCGAAGCAGATACGGGCGTGGTTCTGGACCACAGAGGCACAGACGCAGTTCCGCAGCGTGCGAGGCGTCCCGACGCTCGCGATCGGCCTTGAGGAAGCGAGCGGAGATCGTAACTCCGCGGACACCAAGCTCGAAGCGTTCAATCAGCTGTACGGCGCGGCACACGGGCATGGCGGCTACGCGGATGTCTTTGGGCGCGCGAACGCACGCGAGACGCATCTGATCTCGACATGGGATCCGATCCGAGTGCTGAACCTGCGAGCCGCCTGGTACCGCTATGATCGCTTGCGTCTCGAAGACGGCGTGTATAACAAGCAGAACTCGTTGCTGCGTGCCGCCTCCGGTTCAGCCGATCGTCACGCCGGCGACGAGGTGGATCTCACGACGAGTGTGAGCGTGTCGCGACATGTCAAAATTATCGCGGGTCATGCGTGGGTACTTCCTGGGGCGTTTCTCGTGCACACACCGGGCAGCGCACGGCAAGAACGGTGGGGCTACGCCGGTACCACCTTCACGTTCTAAGAGACTCCGCAGCGTCGCGCGGACGATCGCGAGGGACGCTCCGTGTGTCCGTGCTCGCGCGAGCGGTGAAGGATTTCATCACCCGCTGCGCCCCATGCACATTCAGGGCGTGGGGTACACCATCACCGGATACTCGCGTTCCCAGTGCGAGCCGTCGGTGAGCGTGACGACGCCAGTCAGCCCCCATTGGCGAGTACGACTACTGTCAAAGAAAGACGGTGGGACGCCCGGTGGGAGGACGATGTCTGCGGAAAATTCCGCAGTGACTCCGGCGCGGAGCGACGGGTTGGCGATCGGAACGTCGACCTGCCATGCAGAGGTGCTCACGGTGCTGCGTGACTCACGATATTCGAGAATCAGACTGATGTCCTTGAGTGTGACTTCACGCCGACTCGTGATGACCACGTCGCACCGCGATGGCTCGCCCGGCACAATGTTGAGGTCGACCATGTCGAGTGCCACCGCGCCGATGCGACGCCACGCGCGCCACCGATCACGCAGCGGCCAGAGCACACTGTAGCTGTACGAGAGTCCGAGGATCCCAACGCCGATCGCGTTGAAATCGTGCATCAGCATCAGCGTGATTGCGCCAACGGTGAGGAGAATCAGGCCAATCGATCCGGTGAAGACCGCGAGACGGACATCGGTGCGACGCCGCAACGGCCCCCACTGTTCGAGTGCCATACCACGATACACGTCTGCCTTGGCGCCAAGCGGATCGATAGAGACCTCGAAGGTTGGTGGGGGCATACGACGACGCGTGCTTCACCTCGTGGTACGCTAACCGGGGCGAATCTACTCGCCAACTCGTTGCGTCGGAGCGATACTGCGCGCATGCACGCCACCCGCCAACCAATACTCATTGACCGCTCGGACGCGGCGACATCCACAGTCGAGTTACGCGCGTATCGGAAAGTCACCTGGCGCCTGATTCCGTTCTTGTTTCTCTGCTATCTGGTCGCGTATCTCGATCGAGTGAATGTCGGTTTCGCGAAGCTGCAGATGCTCGCCGACATTCGGATGAGCGACACCGCGTACGGCATCGGCGCCGGTATCTTCTTCATTGGCTACTTCCTGTTCGAAGTCCCAAGCAATCTGATTCTCCATCGCGTGGGCGCGCGAGTATGGATCGCGCGCATCATGATCACCTGGGGCCTGCTCTCGGCGTCGATGATGCTGGTCACGACGGTGCCACAGTTTTACGCGGTACGGTTCGCGTTGGGGCTCGCCGAAGCGGGCTTCTTCCCCGGCATCGTGTACTACCTCTCGCGCTGGTATCCGTCGGCGCGGCGCGCACGCATTACAGCGTGGTTCATGACAGCGCTCGCGGCGTCTGGCGTCGTTGGTGGTCCACTGTCTGGATGGATTCTCGTGAGCATGGGCGGACGGAACGGATGGGCGGGGTGGCAGTGGCTTTTCTTGCTGGAAGGGATTCCCTCGGTGTTGGTGGGCGTCGCGGTGTACGCGATGCTACCCGACGGTATTCAAACCGCGACGTGGCTCTCGACTGAAGAGCGCACCCTCCTGCAACATCAGGTCGATGCGGAACACGAGGACGAGATCCATCTCTCGGTGTTCGACACGCTGCGCGACCCGCGCGTGATCGTACTCGCGGCGCTGTCGTTCTCGATCGTAATGGGCGTGTACGGAATCGGCTTCTGGTTACCACAGCTCATTCGCAGCATGGGCGTGCAAAACCCGTTGCGGGTTGGCCTGCTCAGCGCGATTCCCTATGGTGTGGCAGCCCTTGCGATGGTGATGACGGGACGGAGTTCGGATCGGCGCGGCGAACGTCGCTGGCATCTGGTGTGCGCGGCGCTCGTTGGCGCGGTCGGGTTCGCGGTGGCCGCACGATTCCCGACCGATGTTGTGGTGGGCATGATCGCCCTCAGCGCAGGCACCGCGAGCGTGCTGAC
>JBBQDB010000049.1:0-28109 GCA_038319245.1 Gemmatimonadales bacterium | reverse complement strand
TCGCCATCGCGGACGAACGTGGTTTCGGCGGCACTTTCGGCGATGTGCACTGCCACCGGCAATGCTTCGGCACGCGCCCACTGCGCGACCTCGCGAAAGAGCGGCGCCGACACGGTATATGGCGCGTGCGGTGATACGCCGGTGTGTACGAGCGCCGTATCGAGTTCGCGATGTTGCGCGACCGCGCGCTTCAGGCCCGCGAGTGAATCCGCGCACTGCGCGCCGTCGGGGCCAAACACTTCGAGGTAGCCGATGCCACGCACACCACACTCGCGCATCGCGGCGATTGGCTGCCCAGATTCAGTCGTGTCGGCGCACGTCGTGATGCCGTTGCGAAGCGCTTCGCCAAGCCCGAACCGGCACGCGTCGAGCAAGCTGTCGGCATCGAAGCAATCGCGCCGCGCCTGCGTGAGGACGCGCAACCACTCGCGGAAATCCAGCCCTTCGAGAAAGCCGCGCATCGCAGTGAGCTCGAGATGCGTGTGCGCGTTGACGAGTCCGGGCATGAGCACGGCGTTGCCGAGGTTGACCTGACGTGCGCCTGCAATCGCCTCGCTGTGTGCAGCCGCTGTACCGACCACGACGATGCGTGTCTCGCGGACGACCACGACGCCGTTTTCGATGGGCGGGGCGCTGATGGGTAACACCCAACGCGCGATGTACGCCGTCGACAGACTCATGTCATGCCTGTGTGTCGCATGCCGCACACGTATTCATCAACGCGCGAGACTACGGAGGCGGAATGCGAAACGGATTCGCCGTGTCGTGCGCGGCGCGAACAACCGCGCTGTCGCCTCCGAGTACGCGCGGACGCGCAACGCCATCGGTGCACGGATGCGTCGGCTCCGTACCCATGACGAAATATTCGGTGACGACGTTGGCGCTGCACGCTGGTGTCGCCAGCTGGCCCGTGAGGGCATCGACGTCACGTGTGATGACGCCGTCGGGGCGTGGCCAATCTGGGGGTTCCGGTTTACGCCGATAGACCTCGGTCATGAACGACGTCCAAGCCGGCGATGCGAGCTCACCGCCCTGCGCGTTGGCCTTGATCTTGGACGGACGATCAAAACCCATCCAGACGCCAGCGACGAGATCGGCGGTGTAGCCGATGAACCAGACGTCGTTGCCGTCGTTGGTCGTGCCAGTCTTACCGCCGGCTGGCACATGAAAGCCTGCGCCCCAGATGTTCTTCGATGCGGTGCCGCGCACGACAACGTCCTTCATCATGCTGACCATCATCCACGATTCTTCGGGCGAGAGCACCGGCGTACGATCAGCCTGCGGCTGCCAGACGAGCTTCCCGTCGGCGTTCTCCACCTTCACGATGGCGTGCGGTGTCGTACGCAATCCAAGGTTCGCGAAGACCGAATACGCGCCGATCATTTCGAGGGGATATACGTCGGCGGAGCCGATGAACATGGACGGATAGGGCGGGATCGGCGTGGTAATACCGAACTTGCGTGCCATCGAGATGACCGGACCGATGCCGACCTGCGTGCCCGTATTGATCGCTGCGAGATTGCGCGACATGTACAGCGCACGTCGCATGGGCATCGGTCCCATGAACTTCATGTCGTAGTTTTGCGGCGTCCACGTTTCGCCAGACTGCTGCTCGAGCGAAATGGGCGAATCGTCGACAATCTGTGCGGCCGAAATACCAGCGTGAATTGCCGCAGCGTACATCACCGGCTTAAACGTCGATCCGGGCTGACGGAGCGCTTGCGTCGCGCGATTGAACTTGGAATCGTCGTAGTCGCGGCCTCCAACCATGGCGCGCACGAGTCCACTGCGCGGATCAATTGCTACGAACGCGCCCTGCAGATACGGCGAATTGGCGGCAGCCGACTCTCCGCTCTCGGCGTTCTTGGCGACGTAGCCTTCGTACGTCAGATGCTTGTACGCACCCATGCGTCCGGCTTCAATCGCCTTGAGTTGATTCTCGAGTGCGCGTTCGGCAGCACCTTGCATGTCGACATCGAGCGACGTGTAGACCTTGAGCCCTTCGTCGTACAGGCTCTTACCGAAATGCTCTTCGAGCTGACGCCGTACCCATTCGAGATAGTACGGCGCGACATCGCCCGCTTCGGTGCGTTGCGCGAGCTGCAGCGGAAATGCTTTGGCCAACGACGCATCGGCATCGTTGATCGCATGCTCTTTGCGTAGGAGTTCGAGCACCGTGTTACGTCGCGAAATCGCACGATCCGCGAAACGACGTGGATTGTAGCGCTCGGGCGCCTTGGGCAATCCGGCGAGCATTGCGGCTTCGGCGACGGTGAGATCGCGCACCGACTTACCGAAGTACCGCTGCGACGCGGTCTCGACGCCGTACGCCCCGTTGCCAAGGAAGATTTGATTGAGATAGAGCTCGAGGATCTTGTCCTTCGAATAGCGCTGCTCGATGGCTTGTGCGACGCGCGCTTCCTTGAGCTTCCGGAAGATGGTCTTCTCGCGCGAAATGCGATCGGAGAAGACATTGCGCGCAAGCTGCATCGTGATCGTCGAAAACCCTTGCGCATAGCGGCGCGCGACAACGTTCCGGGCAAGCGCGCCAAAGATGCGGTAGTAGTCGATCCCCGAATGCCTGTAGAACCGGCGGTCTTCGGTGAGCACGAACGCATCGCGCACATGCTTCGGAATCTCGTTCAACCGGACGAGCGTGCGGCGCTCCAGGCCAAGCTCGGAGATGAAGCGACCGTCTGCCGCGTACACCTTGGACGTCTGCTTCGGCACGTAGGCATCGAGCGACGCGATCGAGGGGCAGCGGCCGTCGCGACAGATCACCGTCCACGCGCCAATGAGCGCCCCGCCGCCAACCGCGCCACCAAACACCACCAGCAGCACGAGCCACCCGAGAATCGGGTAACGCGTGAACGCGGAAGCGATGGACGCGCGGAGGGCCGAAAATCGGCCGGTGCCGGAGCGCTTACGCGACGAGTTGGTCGCCACGGGCCGGGAGTGCGAGTAGGGAGGGCATCGGTCTTTGTGAACGGTATCGACGCGCCCCCGGGCGCGCCAAGAGCAGGCGACGGGATATTATTGCACGATGTCCGAGAATCCTGCCCCGATCTCCGAACTCGCCTGGCGCGAGCTCCTGTTTCAGCACACCGACGGTCTTGGCGCCGCACTGCGCGCCGGCACGGTGAGCGGCTATTGCGGCTTCGACCCGACCGCGTCGAGCCTCCACGTGGGCAACCTCATTCCCGTCATGGGGCTGGTGCACCTGCAACGCGCAGGGCATCGGCCGATCGCGCTGGTGGGCGGAGGCACGGGGATGATCGGCGATCCAAGTGGTAAGAGCGCCGAACGCACGCTGCAAAGCCTGGAAACCATCGCAGAAAACGCCGAAGGGCTGCGTGGCCAGTTGTCGCGCTTTCTCGATTTCGACGGTCCGCGTGGCGCGAAGCTGCTGAACAATGTGGAGTGGCTCGAGAAGCTATCGCTGCTCGATTTCCTGCGTGACACGGGGAAGCATTTTTCCGTCAACGTGATGCTCGCGAAAGACTCGGTAAAGTCGCGTCTCGAGACGGGGATTTCGTTCACCGAATTCTCGTACATGTTGCTGCAGGCGTATGACTTTCTGGAGCTGCACCGCCGAGAAGGCGTGACATTGCAGTTGGGCGGCAGCGATCAGTGGGGCAATATCACTGCCGGCACCGACCTCATTCGTCGGACGACAGGGCACGAGGCGCACGCGTTGACGCTGCCGCTCGTGACGAACTCGAACGGATCCAAGTTCGGCAAGAGCGAAGCGGGCGCCGTGTGGCTCGACGCCGCACGCACGTCGCCCTACCAGTTTTTCCAATTCTGGATCGGTGCCGACGACCGCGACGTGTCACGGTACCTGCGCTACTTCACGCTGCTCGCGCGCGAGGAGATCGCATCGTTCGACGCTGCCGTCCGCGAGCATCCGGAGCAGCGAGCGGCGCAGCGCGCGTTGGCCAACGATGTCACCGCCCGCGTGCACGGCGTCGAGGCGGCGCGCGTCGCGCAGGAAGTCTCAGCGTTGCTGTTCGAGAAAGCGGATCCCACGCTGCTCTCGGACGCCGCACTCGATGCGTTACGCAGCGAGATCCCGTTCGCAACGTACGCACCGCCGGCTGACGCCGTCACCGCGAACGTGGGCGTGACGGACGGCGGCGCGATCGAGGGAGTCGACATTTTCGAATGTTTGACCGCGCTTGGCGTCGCAGCCTCACGGGGCGCCGCCAAGCGTCTGCTCGAGCAGGGTGGCATCAGCGTCAACGGCGTCAAGCTCGGTGCGGCGGACAAGACCGTGTCGACCGATCGACTGCTCCGTGGACGCCACTTGCTCATTCGCAAAGGCGCGCGCGACTACGGGCTCGTGCACGTGCCCGCTTAGCTGTTCTCGCGGATGTCGTCGCCGATGTAGTTGCGCTCGTCTCAGGCGAGCGACTCGGCACGGCTACACGACCTCGCTGGCGGCGCGCGCCGAAAACGCGCGTCTCCGGCCGGTGGTCGGCTGGCTAGCCCAACGACAGTTCGGGACCGCCGTGCACCATGCCTTCGCTGCCGATCGTGCTGACGCGCAACGTGAGCGTGCGTGCGATCTGCGCGAAGCCGACCGCGCGGCCCAGCGCGCGAGCGGCGAGATCGTTCATCGCGAGACGGCAGAACGGTAGCAGCCCCTGATCGATGACATGTCGGGCGAGCACCTGCAGCACGATGCGTCCGAGTCCGCGGCAGCGATGCTTGGGCGCAACGATGACGCGAATGCGCGCGAGATGTCCGATAGGCTGGGTCACCGACGCCAGCGCCACCAACACCCCACCCAGCAGTAACCCAACGCGGTGCGGCGACGTAATGCCCCCACCGCCCTTCCGCCAATCGTCGCTGCTCACTTCGTGCTGCAGCATATCGAGCACAGTCGGCTGCGGATCGTAGACGAGGGCGGCGGATGACGGAAACGCAGCGTGCAGCGTGTCGTAATCGACCATCAGCAATGACGCAGGCTCGTCGTCCACCACCAGCGTCGTCTCACCGACTTGCACCAGCACGCCGCCGACGGTTTCGGCCCGGGTCATCGCGATGAGGTCGCTCAACTCGTCGGGATCGAAGTCGAGGCCGAATGCATGATCGCACGCATCGGCGCTGGGTAACGAGACCAGTCCAACTGGACCGCGCGCGTAGGTCATCAGCAGCGGTGAGTCATCTTCGCGCTCGAGGCATTCAACGCGCTGCGATTCGAGATAAGCGACCGGGCAGCCCATTTCCATGGACAATGACCGTAACGCATCGCTGATACTGCGCTTTGCGAACGACACCCGAAAACGACCTTCTCGGTGATCCGAGGAAAAAAGACACATACGCCTAGTCGAGAATCACGACGCTGGTGTCGTGTTTTCCAGACTTGGTGAATCTTAAGTACCCCGAACCAGACCGAAAAGTCCGAACGATTACGTCTCGAGTAACCGCAGCACCGAATCGATCTCGTCCATCGTGTTGTAGCAGTGCGGCGACAGCCGAATCGCACCTTCCCGTGTGACGTGGGTCACCTTACCCTCGCGCAGACGAGCGCTCATGGCGAGCACGTCTTTAGGAGCGAAGGCGGCGACGCCGGCACGACGCTCGGGAGCAGCAGGAGAAACGAGGCGGATGTCGGCGCGCGACTCTGCCCACTGCACGATGCGACCGACTAGTGCTTCGATGTGCGACGACACATTGCGCACGCCGAGGCCGAGAATCATTTCGGTCGACGCATTGGCGACGGCGAAATCGTGATACGCCAACGTCACGACTTCGAAGCGCCGCGCATCGGGGAAGAAATCGAATTCGTAGTCCGTGAGTCGCGTATAGTCGGTCGAAGCGCGCATGCATGCCCATCCCACGTCGTGTGGCTGCATGCTCTCGATCAGGGCGCGGCGCACGTAGACGAAGCCCGTGCCCCACGGGCTCAGCTGCCACTTCTGCGCGCCACTCGCGAAAATGTCGACATGCAGCGCGTGCAGATCGATTTCACGAATTCCCGTCCCCTGAATGGCATCAACAATGAAGAAGACGCCGTTTGCGCGGCAGGCCTCGCCAATGCGTTTCAGATCGGCGACGAATCCGGTCGCGAACTGCACCCACGAAATCACCACCGCAACGACATCAGGGCGCGCGATTTTCTTGATCAGCGTTTCTTCGTCGGGCAACCCATTCACGCGGGGAATCAGCTCAAGCGAAATACCGCGCGAGGCGAGCGCTTGGAACGGGTACACGCAGCTGGGAAACTCCCCGTCGAACGTAAGAATGACACCCGGTCTCAATGGCAGTGCACGTGCAGCGAGATTGAGCCCGTACGTCGTATTTGGCATGAGCGCAATTTCTTCGACGTCTGCGCCGACGAGCTGTGCGAACTGTGCACGCGACGCCGCAACGGTGTCGAACATCAGCGGCAGTGGCAGCAGATGTGGCTGTGCGCGCAGCTGCGTCCATTTGTTCGCGGCCTCAACGGCGCACTGCGGCATTGGGCCGGTGCTCGCCGCGTTGAGGTACACACCTTCGCTCGACGACATCCACGCGTACTCGCGCGCACGCACAGCAGCGGCGTCGACAGGGCTGTCGGTCGCACTCTGTGAGTGAGCAACCGAGACAGTAGTCGACGCACTCTTCGACGACGTGATTGGTGTATAGGTCATGTTGAAATCCGGGTGCGTGGATCGAGCGCGTCACGGAGCGCGTCGCCCAGCAAGTTGAAGCCGAGCACGGCGACACCGATCGCCAGCCCTGGCGAGAGGGACGTCCATGGTGCGCTGCGAAGCTGTGAGAGATCACGTCCATCGGCGATCATCGAACCCCAACTTGGCGTCGGCGGTTGCACACCAAGTCCGAGAAAGGACAATGCCGCTTCTGCCATGATCGCCCCAGCGATACCGAGCGTCGCAGCGATGACGACCGGCGCAATGACGTTGGGTAGCACATGCCGCGCGAGGATGCGCAGCTCGCGTGCGCCAACGGCGCGCATCGCCTGCACATACTCAAGTTCGCGTACGACAAGTACCTGTCCGCGCACGAGGCGCGCCATGCCGGCCCAGCCGACAATACCGATCACGATGCACACGGTGGTGAGCGACGGTTCGAATGCGGCCGCCATCGCAATCAAGAGCAGCAACGACGGAAATGCGAGCGTCACGTCGGCTAAGCGCATGATGATTTCGTCGGTCCAGCCACCGCGGAATCCCGCGATCAGTCCGAGCGCGATGCCAATCGACAACGACAACCCCTGTGAAGCGATACCGACCACCAGCGACACTCGCGTGCCGTGCACGAGTCGCGACCAGACATCGCGCCCCTGCGCGTCTGTCCCCAGCCAATGGCTGGCCGACGGCGCACGCAGTGTTTGGTTGAGATCGATACCGATAGGATTGAAGCGACCGACAACGTCCGCGCCGATCGCCGCGAAGACCAGCAGCGCAATCACGCCAACGCCGAACCATGCACGACGATCCGACGTGAGGAGTCGCCAGCTGCGCGACGTCGGACGCGACGGCGCAGTGATTTCTACGTGCGCCGTCACGACTGTCAGTCGACGCCCACGGAGTCATCGAGCACGCCCGCCGCAAGAAGCGCCGCGTCGGTACCCAGCTCGTCCTGCGAGTCCGTCGTCAGTGTACGTCGATCAAACTGCATGGCGTGCAGACGCGCATACACGCCGCCACTCGTGAGCAACGCAATGTGCGTCCCCTGCTCCATGAGTCGCCCCTGATCGAAAACGAGGATACGATCGGCATGTTGGATCGTAGCCAAGCGGTGAGCGATGACGAAGACGGTCCGCCCAGCGAGCAAGCGATCGATCGCTTCCTGCACCAGTCGTTCGGACTCAACGTCGAGCGCGGATGTGGCTTCATCAAGAATGAGAATCGGCGGATCGGAGAGGAGCGCGCGGGCAATCGCGAGCCGTTGCCGCTGCCCACCGGACAGTCGCGCCCCTCGCTCTCCGAGATTCGTGTCCCAGCCCTCGGGCAGTTCGCGAATGAAACCAAGCGCGTTCGCGGCCGATGCCGCGGCATCGAGCTGGGCCTGCGTCGCATCAACACGACCGAACGCGACGTTTGCGCGGACCGTGTCGTTGAACAGCACGGTGTCCTGGCTGACAATGCCCGTCAGCGCACGGAGCGATTGCAACGTGACGTCGCGGAGGTCGGTTCCGTCGAGTGTGATGCGACCGCGTGTCGGTTCGACAAAACGCGGCAGCAGGTCGACCAGCGTCGACTTACCGGCACCGCTCGCGCCGACGAGTGCAATGATCTCGCCTTTTCGTGCGGTGAACGAGACGTCACGCAGTGCTTCCGCGCTTGCGTCGTACGAAAAGGACACGTTCTCGAAACGAATGGCATCATTGAACACCGGCGACGACATCGTGCCGCGGTCCATACTCGTTTCGGTCGGCGAATCGAGAATCTCGAACAAACGTTCGGCGCTCGCGAGCGATTGCTGTGCGGCCGGCTGCACCTGCGACAGTTGCTTGAGCGGCTGCAGCAATCGCATCACCCAAATCAGAAAAACGATAAGCTCGGAATCGCCGAGTGTCTTCTCGATGAGGACGAGATGTGCGCCGAACCAGAGGATCGCGACGGCAGTAAAGGTGCCGAGTGTTTCGGTGACTGGGCTTGAGAGCAGCGACAGGCGACCGATGCGCACGTAGGCACGCGCGAACGCAGCGTTGCGCGTGACGAAGCGATGCTCCTCGCGTGGCTCAGCGCCGTACGATTTGATGAGACGTACGCCGCTGACGACTTCCTGTACCAGACTCGTGATTTCGCCCTGATCGTTGCCAAGCCGACGATAACCTTTACGCAGCTTGCGCAGCATCGGCTGCAGCGTGCCGATCGTGATCGGTGCGACGACGAGCGCCGCAAGCGACAGCTTCCACGACAGGATGAACATGCCGACGATCGTGGCAATCACCTGCGCGCTCGACCACAGGGAACGGGTGACCAGTTCGGTCACGACCGTCTTCGCATTCGTGGTGTCGTTGAGCACGCGGGAAATGATTTGCCCGACCTTGTTGCGCGTAAACCAGGGCAACGGCAGGCGCAGCAGGTGCGAATACACGGCATCGCGCAGATCCCGGACGACGTACTCCTGGAGCTGAACGCCGACTTGGCCGCCGAGCCAAATGAGCGTGTTCTTGATCGCAACCGCGAAGAGCACGACGAGGATGACGTTGCGCAAACTCGCCATCTGATCGCCTGCGACCAGCAGGAATCCGATCGTTGCGTTCAGCAACTCGCCGATGATGCCAGTCGCTGGAATGATCTGCGACTTACCGAACAGCGCGTTGAGGAACGGGATCAGCAGCGTGAACGAGAACACGTCCGCGACCGCCGCGACGCCGTTGAGCGAGACGACGCCCACGAGCTTCATCCGATGCGGGCGCACGAACTCCCACAGCCGACTCCAGAGGCGCGGCGTCGGCACGCGATGTGTTCCGGTGATCTGCGTCGAATCACTCACGACGGCATTACCGTTTCGGGGAGAGTAGCGCGAGCGGCAATATGCATTCTTCGGGTGTGACGCCGCCATGCAGGAACGAGCCGCGATACCGACTCTGGTATTCGCGCAGTTTGGTGGGATACACGAAGAACGTGTCGCCAGCGGCCAGCAGCGTGTTCGCGTTGCCGGCGCGATGCGGTAATCGCAGGTCATCCGGATTGGTGAACAAGAGCGCCTGCTCCGGTCGTTCGGCGCGAATATCCTCGCCAAACTTGTAGCGCAAATTCGCCGTGGCGTCGCGTTTGGCAAACACCGTCGCCGGTGAGTTGCAGTGCAGCGCGCCGTGATCGCTGGTGATGACGACGGAAATTTTACGACGCGACGCTTCGCGCAACAGCGTCAGCAATGAGGAGCGCTCGAACCACTGCTTGGTCAACGCCCGCATCGCGATTTCGTCGCGCGCGACTTCATAGAGAATCATCGACTCGCTGCGACCGTGCGTCAGCTGATCGACGAAATTGAAGACGAATGCATGCATCCCCTCGCCCGTAATCGCACCGGGCAAACGACGCTCGAGATCGTCCGAATCCGCGGTCGTCGTGATCTTGTGGTAGCGGACCGGTGCCTTGATGTTGAGTTCTTCAAGGTGCGCCATGAGCAGCTCGCGTTCGTGCGCATTGAGCGACTCATCATCGCGCTCGCCCCACCAGTCCGGAAAACGCGCTGCGATTTCGCCAGGAAACAGCCCACTGAACAGCGAGTTTCGCGCGTACGGCGTCGCGGTCGGCAATATCGAGTAGTAGTGTGTTGTCTCAACGTCATACAACGGCGCCAGCAATGGCTCGAGCACGCGCCATTGGTCGACGCGCAGACAGTCGATCACGACGAAGATCGCCTTCTTGTCGCGCAGCAGCAGCGGCACGACGAATTCCGAAACGACATCGACGGACAGCGGCGGACGATCACCCTCGAGCTCACGAAGCCAACGCGGATACTCCGTCTTCATAAACGTCGCGAACTCGCGATGCATGTCGCTGTACAGTCCTTTGAGCGACTCGTGCAGGCCAAGCTCGCCAGCGTCCGCGAGATCGACATCCCACTGCATCAGCTCTGCGAACCGTTCGATCCACCCACGCCAGTCGAGGCTTGCATATCGCTCGGCTTCGATCGCCCGGAACCGCTCGACGAACGCGCGCGCCAGCGCCTGCGAGCGAATCAGCGGACCTTCGAGAATGCGCGTCACCACGGACAACACCTGGCGGGGCGTGACCGGCTTGACCATGTACTCGCGGATGTTCGCGCCGATGGCCTCCTTGAGCGTCGCATCTTCCTCGCTCTTGGTGACCATTACCACCGGGAGGTTGGGCGAGAGCTCGCGCATGCCTTTGTACGCAGTAAGCCCACGCGTGCCCGGCATCTGTTCGTCGAGCAGCACGAGATCGTACGGTTTGCGCCGCAACATCTCCACCGCATCGTCCGCATTGGTTGCCGATTCAACGGCATAGCCTTTGTCGCCGAGCAGGAGTCGGTGCGGCTCGAGCAGTTCCGCCTCGTCGTCCACCCAGAGAATCGTTTTTGCAGGCTGCGCCATATGTCGCGGAAGATACCCGATTTACCAGCGCGCGGTCTAGCAACGGCCGGCAACGTCACGACCAAGCGCACCGCATGGGCCGACAGCGGGTGGGCGAGTTACATTCGGCAGGTGTACACGGACTCCCTTCCCTACGGCCTCGCCCCGCTTGCCTTCCCGTATCCCGCACTCGCGGCACTCGCGGGGCGCCTCCCACACGGCGGCGGTCGCGAGGTGGCCTTAGCGGCGTTGATGGCGGCGCGCCTCTCGCATCAGTTGCAATTTGCAGCAACAACTCCACCAGCGGATCGTACGGCGCGTGCGTCGGCAGCCAAGGTGTGGCTGGCGTCGCTCGCGCTGCCGGCCAATACGCGAGTCCCGTTCGCACGGTGCATTGATGCGACGACGACCACGCCGCTGCAGGTGGCCGGCGCCCTCCGCAGTCTGGTCGCTGTCACCAGCGGACATCTGGACGGCGCATCGGTGCAGGAGCTCGAACGGTTGGTGCGTCAGCTTGCCGGAAGTCGCTAGCGTGAAGGAGCGCGGATGAGCCGTCTCGATATTTCGCCGTTGGCACGTGTGGTGGCGCGCGCCGATCGCGCGCATGACGGCGAGCCGGAGCCCGGATTGATAACGACGGGTTTTCCCTCGCTCGATCGGGCCCTCGGCGGCGGAGTGCGACGAGGGAATCTCGTTGTCCTCGGCGGCGATGATGGCGTCGGTACGTCCTCGCTGGCGCTCGCCATTGCAATGCGACAGACGGTACCAGCGCTGCTGCTGACGGGCGAAATGCACGCCGATCGCGTTTACGAACGTGCGCTGGCCGCCAATGCGCGCGTCTCGCTGGATGCGCTGCGCTTGGGCGCAATCAGCGACGAAGATCGCGTACGCTTGGCGGCGGCGGCGTTGGCACTTCGAGAGCGGGCGCCTGTCGTCGACATGCTCGCCGCTGACGGCGTGGCCGGGGTCGCGCGCGCGCTAGACGGTGTAGTCGAAAGTGCGCTCGTGATCGTCGATGGGCTCGAAGCGTTGCTGCAGCATGACCGTGCGCGCGACGAAGCACTGGCGTATCTGCTGCTCGAGCTCAAGCGCTTCGCACTCGAACGCAACGTGGTGGTGCTGGTCACGTCGCACTTGCCGAGACTGGATCGGGGCCGTCAGGATCGCCGGCCGCGTCTACAGGATTTCGGCGCTGCTGGCGCGGTCGGCCTGACCGCGGACTTGGTGCTGGGTCTCTTCCGGGAGGACCTGTACGAATCCGACTTGGGTGTGACCGGCGCGACCGAACTGCTGCTGCTCAAGCATCGTGACGGTGCGCTCGGCTACGTGGATCTGTATCACGACGCACGATATCTGCGTTTCGAAGACGTCCTCGATCCAATGCATTAGCAGGACCGATCTCCCGTTCGCGGTGAGCGCCGAGGGGCAGCCGGTTCACCTCGTCATCGCGTTTCCGCATATTTCGCTCATACTTTTTTCATGGTTTCGCGCAGCGTGTCACCACCCGGTGGACGCGGACAGATCCCGAGGGTGCTATGGCTGGTCACAGTAAGTGGAAGAACATCCGCAACGCCAAAGCAGCCACCGACAAGAAGCGCGGTGTGCTGTTCACGCGACTCATCCGCGAAGTTACGATGGCCGCAAAGCTCGGTGGTGGCGATTCGTCCGCCAATCCGCGACTGCGCACCGCCATCGATAACGCGAAGGCCGTATCGATGCCGAAGGACAACATCGAACGCGCCGTCAAGAAAGGCACCGGCGAGCTCGAAGGTGTTGACTATGTCGACGTGCTGTACGAAGCATACGGACCTGGCGGCGTCGCGCTGATGATTCAGGCGGTCAGCGACAATCCGACGCGTACCGTCGCCGACGTGCGACTCAAGCTGTCGCGCAATGGCGGGAACATGGGTTCGTCGAATTCCGTCGCGTACATGTTCGACCGGAAGGGCACGATGACAATCGATGCGGGCAAGCGCAGTGAGGACGTGGTGATGGAAGCGGCGCTCGAGGCCGGCGCGGAAGACGTGGTGCGCGAGGACGATGTGTACGTTGTCACCACCGATCCGGGCTCGTTGCACGCGGTGAAGGAATCGCTCGAAGCGGCGAAGTACAAAGTCTCAGAGGCGGAACTCGGTTGGGTCGCCAAAAGCACCGTGCATGTCGAAGGCGCTGCGGCCGAACAGTTGCTCAAACTGCTCGACGCCCTCGAAGAGCTCGACGATGTTCAAAAGGTCGACGCGAACTTCGAGATGGACATGGACGCGATGGCCGAAGCGTGACCAGGCTGGTGCTCGGAGTCGATCCGGGCACTGCGGTCACCGGCTACGGCGTTGTGGCGTTCGACGGTCGCACGCCGACGTTAGTCGAGTGTGGCGTGATTCGGACCGCGTCCCGCGACCCACTGCCGTCGCGCTTGTATGACATTCACGAAGGAATCGCGGAACTTATCGCACGACACTCGCCTGACACGGTGGCGGTCGAGGACGTGTTTTATGCGCGCAACGTGCGCACGACGATCGTGCTTGGCCACGCACGCGGCGTGATCCTGCTTGCGGCGCAACGCGCCGGGTTGGTCATCAACGAGTATCCGCCCGCCGAGATCAAGAAGACGATCACCGGCAACGGAGCGGCTACCAAGGAGCAAGTGCAGTTCATGGTCGCTCGCCTGTTGCGCCTCAAGCACGCGCCCGAACCCGCCGATGCATCCGATGGCGTGGCCGCCGCGCTCTGCGCGTGCCTCGCCGTCACACTACCGCGCATTGGCCAGATACCGATGGCCGTGAAGCCTGCAGATACGCAATCCAAGCGAGCGACGCGATGATCGCGCAAGTCTCTGGACGTCTTGTACATCGCGAAATTGATCGCTGCGAAATCATGACCGAAGGTGGGGTCGCATACGAGTGCCTGATCCCGCTGTCCGTCTTTGAATCGCTGCCGGCCGAAGGTGCGTTGCTCACCTTGCAAACGCATCTCTCGGTTCGCGAAGATGGCTGGCATCTGTTTGGCTTTGGCTCACGATTCGAGCGGTCCGTCTTTCAACGCTTACTCACTGCGAAGGGCGTTGGACCAGCGCTCGCGATCGGTATCCTGTCGTCGCTCTCCGCCGAGCGTGTCGTGCGCGCGCTTCGCGAGAAGGACGTGACCACGTTGATGCGTGTGCCGCGGGTCGGCCGCAAAAAAGCGGAGCAATTGATTCTCGATCTGGCCGACAAGATGGATACGGTGGTCGGCGCACCGCGCGCAGCGAGTAGTACGAACGTAACGGCGGACGACGCTATCCGTGCGCTGCTGTCACTTGGCTATACGCAAGTCGAAGCGGATCGGGCCGTGCGCGGCGTTTTAGAGAGCGGCACTACCGGCGACGTGTCGGTCATCGTGCGTGCGGCGCTAGCTCGGCTTGCGGCAGGCTAACCTCCGCTTTCACTCGACGCAGCAGATCGACCTGTACACCCGCCCAACCGAGGAGCGTGACGATCGCTTTGAGCTGGATGCGGTCGTGCCACTCGACGCGAATGTGCTTCGGTACAAGATCTGATCCGCCGACAGAGCCGGCGAGTACGATCAGCACCACGAGGGCATCACGCCAACGTTCGCGTGGCATCGTCGCCCACCAGATACCAATGCCCGCATACGCAATTACGAACGACGGTGATTCGGCCATATGGTTGAAGACGACCGAAAATATGAGCAGTGACGCGAGCAGCAACCGGCGCAACGCGACGTCCGTCCAACGCGATCGTACGAGCCAAGCGGTAAACAGAACCCACGCGACGGCGACGCCCTGAATCGGCGCATGCGGAATGGCGCGCCCCAGCGCCAGTTCGATCAGTCCGCCAAGCCACGCCATACCGACCTTGGTATTGTCGCTCCGCGAGATAGTCAGCCACGACTGATACTGATGCGCAAGTAGATCCGGCGTCGTGAACAGGAGCGGTAGCGCCAACGAAACCATGGCCAGCGCGACGCTCCACCCCACGTGTCGCCAGCGCATGGGGGTGAGCAAACCCAAGAGCCCAGCACTCGCGGGGAAGACCTTGATCGTCGCGCCAACGACGACGGAGAGCGCGCCGAAAGTAACGTGTGCACGCTCGATCGCGACAAGCGGAAGGATCATCAACCCGGCAAGCAGTGCATTGCTCTGTGTGTTCTGCAACGAGCCGACCGCTTCCAGCAGCACAATGAGCATCGCAGCGAACGCTGCACGACCCGGCAGTAGCAACACGACCGCGCCGCAGAGCACCATTGCGTTGAGCATGTTCCAAGCAAATAAGCCGACGCCGTACGGTACCAATGCAAACGGTGCAAAGAGCGCCGCACACGACGGCGGATACTTGAACAGATCCCAATGCTCCGCGAGGTACCAGGCATAGAGGTCCTGCCCGCGACGCAGGTGACCAAAACTCGCCCGAAAGATCGCGAAGTTGTTGCTCTGTGCGTGACCGAGCGTTTGCTGCAGCGTGATGATTGTTGCGAGCAACGCGTACAGCATTAATGCGATGACACTACTGCGAGCGAGTGTGTGCGAGATATCGTGCCGGTGCGGGCTCGCAACCTGCGGGTCCGCGAGATGCGGGTCCGCGACCGGCGGGTCCGCGACCGGCAGCAACCTATCAGGCACGTGGGCTCAGTCCGTCCACCAGCGACGTCCGATACGCCTTCAGTGCGGGCACGAATCCGATGGCGATACCGGCAAAGAACACGACGGCGAGATATGTCCACTCCGTCGCGCCCAGCGGTCGGATTGCGAGATGCAGGCCGAAGCGCTGCTCGATCGGCGCCTGCCCGAGGAACAGCCCACCATAAACCATCACCACGCCGATGATGCAGCCCAGTAGTGCGAGCAACCCCGATTCAAGCACGAGCAAGCTGACGATCGTGGTTGGCCCCGCGCCTATCGCGCGAAAAATTGCCATTTCGCGACGACGTGCTTCGAGCGACGAGTACAGCGAGACCAGCATGCCGGTCATCCCGATTGCGACCGCGAAGATCGCGATGACCCGGAGCCCGACCTCGGCGCCTCCGATATTCTGCCACAGCTCGCCGAGTGCGACGCCGGGAATGACTGCTGTAAGCGGCTCGACAAGATCGGTGTTCATTTCGCGCTGCAGCATCAGCGCTTCGAAGCGATTCTTGGTGCCGACGAAGAAGGCCGTGATCTGGTCGTTGCCGTGCTGATGTCCGACTGCGTCTGTCTCGGGCGCGGCCGGTGCCGCAGTCGTCAGCGCGGCAGCCGGTGGCGGCAACGCGACGGTACGCGAAGCAGCAGTACCACGCGCCTTGGGCGTCTTCGCGACGACGGTCGCTGGCGGTTCTGCGCCCGGCATCACGAGCGGCGTCCCTGGAGGCGGTGACGCACCCGGCATCACGAGCGGTGTTCCTGGTGGCGGTGACGCGCCCGGCATCACGAGCGGTGTTCCCGGTGGCGGTGACGCACCCGGCATCACGGCGGGTACGTCGGCCGGGAGCGGTGTTTCCTTGCGCATCGTCAGCTTGCGCATCGCGGTGCGCGGTTTCGGGACCGCGACCGACGTTGGCGATGAGGAAGACCTTTTCGTTACGACCGCAGCGGCAGTCACGGTCTTCGCAACGGTGGGCGGTTTCTCGAAGCCGTCATGCATCGCTTCGATGCCGTCCAGCGTGATGTACACCGACCGGTCGATCGGCGTGAACGTGCGCTCGAGTACACCAACGACGAGGAACGGGTGTGCTTCATGACTCGACGTGCCAATATCGCGCATGCCATGCGTCACCACGACGTGCGTGCCCAATCCATAGTGCAAACGCTCGGCGACTTCGCTCCCGATGACGACGTCGCTGTCGGCAGAGAATGCGCGACCGAGCGCGAACGTCACGCGTCCGTTTTGTCGAAAGCGATAACGCTCAAAAAATTCCGGCGTCGTTCCGACTACACGAAAACCGCGATGACTATCGCCGAGTGAGTACGGCACGGCCCATTTGACGGCGGGGTGCGCCTTCCACCGTTCGAACGTCGACAGCTTCACGGATCCCGCCGGCGAGCCGATGCCGAAGACCGTACTGAGCAACACTTGCAGCGTGCCGCCGCGAGCGCCGACGATCAGGTCGGTGCCGCGAATGGTGCCGGCGAAGCTGTCGCGTACACCCGCGCGCACATTCTCGATTCCGACGAGCAATGTCACACTGAGCGCAATCGATGCGACGGTCAGCGTTGTGGTGAGCAACCGACTGCGCAGCGACCTGAGAGCAAGGCGAGGAATCAGCATCGAATCACGTCGCCGGTATGGTGTGTGCTAAATGCATCGCTGCTCAGCCGCATCGCCACTACGCCGTGCCACGGACATCGGCCGCCTTATTGATCTCGGCCAGCGATACGGTGCGCGAAAACAACGGCATCAGTGTGTGATCGTGACTGACGAACACCAAGGTCGCATGCGCCTTCGCGCATGACGCGAACAGCAGCTCGAGAAACTGTTCGCGTCGATCGGTGTCGAGCGCCGACGTCGGTTCATCCGCAATCACGACTTCGGGCGCGCCGATCAAGGCGCGAGCGGCCGCCACACGTTGCTGCTGCCCAACGCTCAGTTCACCAATCGGCGCATCGAGCAACGGATCGATATCGAGTTGCTTCGCGATCTCATGCACTGCCGCATCGAGCGATTGCGAGCCAAGCCGTGCTCGACGCCCTGCATCGAGTCGGATGGGCAACAGAATGTTTTCGCGAACGGGCAGGTACGGAATCAGGTTGAACATCTGAAAGACGTAGCCCAGATGTCGCGCGCGAAACGCATCACGCGACCCACTCGACATGGTGCTGAAATCCTGTCCGAGCACCTTCACGCTACCGCTGCTCGCCTGCAGCACGCCGGCGAGAAGCCCGAGCAGTGTCGTTTTACCGCTGCCGCTCGGGCCGTGCAGAAACACCGTCTCACCACGCCCAATCGCGAGGTGATCAATGTCGAGCACATGCTTGCCGCTTCGGTACGCGAAACGAAGCTGCGACAGCTCAACGGCCGGCGTACCGGCCGCCTCCGACGTCATTTCGCCGAGTATGGCTCGACCTTGAGCCCTTCGAGCTGGTAGCCGACCGTACCGTACGGACTTTCGACGGACGCAATCTTGAGTCGACCGGAGAGCCAGACCGCATCGAAGAGATTGAGTTTGATCGTCTTCTTGCCAGTCATACCCACCATCACGATCTGGTTTGGCGGCGGCGGCGGGGTATGCACGCACGCACCGTAATACGGCACCAGCAAGAACTCGGCGCCCTCTTCCTGGAAGTCGTCGAGCGGCACGACGAAGCCTGGGATGCGGACCAGCTTCCCTTCGAGCTTCTTGAGCGTGTCCGTCGCCTTTCCGTTCGAGTAATCGAGACCGGCGAGCACGCGCCAATCGATGTTGACCGCGTCCTCGATCGGCAACGAAGCCGACTTCGCGGTCTTGGCGACTTCGGAGGTCGGTGCGACCGCGCGATGTGGCGTCGCATGGGACCGGCGCAGTGGCGTGGCGGCAGTCGTCACGGAGACGACGGCGACGATCCCGGCGAGCGAGGCGAGGGAATACAGGCGACGAAACATGGGCCCCGGGGTGTGCGGTCGATCGTGGACGTTCACCGAACTATACGCGAAGACGGACAAAATGCTGAGGGACGCGCTAGGTCGTCGCGAAGTGCCGACAGATGCTGGACCAGAGATGCTGGTGGAACAAGTGCCGGAACGGATGCTGTACGAGATGCTGAGAGTGTTCTGAACGCTCAAGTATATTCCGTGACCATCCGTTTGGCCTTCCGTCACGGCCCTGCGTCCTCCAGCCCGAGTCCAAGTCCCAAACATGAGCCGGCCCGAGATCACGACTCCGGAAGCGTTGTCGGAGGAAAGCGTCGTCGAACTGTCGCTCCGCCCCCAGCGACTCGCGGAGTTTATCGGGCAAAAAAAGGTGAAGGAAGGGCTGTCGATTGCGATCGACGCCGCAAGGGCGCGCCGAGAGCCGCTCGATCACACACTGTTTTTCGGACCGCCCGGGTTGGGAAAGACGACGCTCGCTGATCTGATGGCGCGCGAACTCGGCGTCAATTTGACGACCACATCCGGGCCAGCGCTCGAAAAGCCGGGCGACCTCGTCGGCCCGCTGACGAACTTACGCGAAGGCGACGTCCTTTTTATCGACGAAATCCATCGCCTGCGCCCCGTGATCGAAGAGTTTCTGTACCCGGCCATGGAAGACTTCCGGATCGATATCCGACTTTCCGAAGGGCCCAAGGCGCAGACCATCACAATGAATATTGAGAAGTTTACCCTCGTCGGTGCCACCACCCGACTGGGTATGCTCACCGCGCCGATGCGTGCCCGATTCGGGCTCATGCATCAATTGGTGTTCTATCAGCCGGACGAGCTCGAGTTCATCGTGCGCCGCACGGCCGAAGTGCTCAAGGTTGGCATCGACGCCGAAGGCGCGCACGAAATCGCCAAGCGGTCGCGCGGCACACCCCGCGTCGCGAATCGGATTTTGCGCCGCGTCCGCGACTACGCCCAAGTGCGCGCCGATGGCTACATCAATCTGACCGTGGCGCAGGACGCACTGACATTGCTCGACGTCGACCACTTCGGCCTCGACGATATGGACAGTCGTCTGCTCAAAGCTATCGTCGAGCATTTCGACGGCGGGCCCGTCGGGTTGACAACGATCGCCGCCGCCATCGGCGAAGATGCCGGCACCATCGAAGAGGTGTATGAACCGTATCTCGTCCAAAACGGGTTCCTGCAACGCACCTCACGCGGACGCATGGCCACCGCGAAAGCCTATCGGCATCTGGGGTTCGTCCCCCCGGTCGGGGCCGCGGAACAGCCGGGACTTTTTTAGCGCCGACGGAGTAGTACCCGAAGATTGCACTTCGCATATTCGAAAACGAGGTGCGTTAAAATGAGCATGATCGCCAACATTCGGTGGTGCACAATGCGCGACAACGGACAACCTTGCTCTCGTTCCCGCTTGCTGGTCGCGCGACAAATTTCTGCATCATCCCGCGCACCGATCTCTTCGCCCCATCGCCGGCTGGTCATGTCCCTCGCCCGCAACGAGCAGTTCGGTTGGCTACCTCGCCTCGCGCGACACCGCGCGCACGCCATGCTCGCGATGGTCAGCAACGTCAGTGCAGCCGTCGTCCTTTCGATGGCGATAGATCGCACAGCGCTCGCACAACCCGCGCCCTCAGCACCCCCCGCGCGCACCGTGGCGTCGCTCGCCGACTCCATCGCCGCCGCGGGCGACACGACACGCGCCTACGCGCTGCTCGATTCTGCACTCCGACGCGACAAAAACAATGCCGCCGCATGGCTCCAATTCGGGTTGCTCAATTGGAACATGGCACGCTCGAAACGCAACGCAAATTATATCGGCGACCAACGCGCGCTCCGACTCCTGCAAGGCGCAGACACCGCCCTGCGACTGGCCACGCAATTCGCACCCGACAGCGCTCGCTACTGGCTTGTGCTCAGCAAATTCAACCTGACCTCGGGCGTCTCGACGATGCGCTTCGCCGCAACTGGTCAAGTCTCGAGCGCGTTCGACGCCGCCACCCGCACCGGCGATCGCCAACTGCTCGCGGTCGCCGCCGACGAAGTGGGCATGGCCACCTGGCGACGCTATGAAGCAATCGCGAACCGTGCGCTCACGTCCGACGATCAACGCGTTCAACTGACCAGCACCAACAACTGGCAACGCGGTAAAGCCCGCGACTACATCAACAGCTTCGCCAAGCGCATCGAACCACCCACGGGCGCCAAAGACTACGCCAACGCGCTCGAAAAATTCCGCACCGCGTTCGAGGCCGACCCAACAAGCCTCCGCATCAGTCGCCACCTCTTCATGGCACTCGGCGAGCACTTCCGCTGGGATGAAATGCGTGAATTGGCCACCACCCGCACCAAGGCCTATCCCCTCGACTACCAAAGTCAGCTCGCGCTCGGCCTCGCTCTGCATCGACTGAACGATGACCGCCACGCCCAACTGGCGTTCGACAGCGCGCTCACCCTGATGGAGGACGCGCCGCGCAACCGCATGACGCGCTTCACGCGCCTCCTTCGCCCCCAAGCAGGCAACGTCGCGAACGGCATCGTCGCCGACACGGCCGCGTTTAACAAGCTGGCACCAGACAAACGGCGCGGACTCGAAGCGATGTACTGGCTGATGAGCGACCCGCTCACACTCACAGCCGAAAACGAGTACCAACTCGAATTCCTCAGTCGCGTCACCTACGCCGATTTCCGCTGGACCAACGAGGACTTCGACCTACTCGGCGCCGACACGGACCGCGGCGACGTCTTCGTCCGCTACGGACCTCCCGACCAAGAACTGAACGTCGGCGGGACCTCGACCGGTGGCGACGGCGGCACCACACTCGTGTGGGCCTATAACAACGGCAACGTCTTCTTCTTCGACCTGCCACCGGGATTCGGGACCGCACGCTACGCACTCAACGACCGCGATAACGTCGACCAGATTCGGAATGCCATGCCGGTCACGTGGGACAACGTCCCGACCAGTCGCCTCATGGACACAATCCCGGTCCGCATCACACGCTTTCGCGGCCAAGGCGACTCGACCAACATCCTCGTTGCCGCACGCATCCCACTCGACTCGCTGGTGCGCGGTCTCGATTTCGTCCGCGCACCGGTTGATGTCGACTTCCGCATCTACGACCAATACGTGCGCGTCCGCGGCGTCGAATCCGTGCAGACCTCCGTGCGCCCAGACTCGACCCTCGCACCACAAGCGCGCGCCTGGACTCGTGCGCTGGGCCCAGGAATCAATGTCGTTCGCGTCGAGGCACTACAAGCCGACAGCAAACGCGCCGCCCGCGCTATGACCCGCATCGCCACGGAGCCAACCACTGGCTTCGGCATGAGCGACATATTGCTTGGCGATGCCCCGAAACCCATCGACTCGGCAACCGGCGTCAAACGTTGGACCGATCTCGCCATCACCGCGAACACCGGTTCCTTTACGTCTCGGGCGCCAATCGGCATGGTCTGGGAGCTCTACGACCTCGCACCACGCGATGGACAGAATCGGTATCGCATGGCCGTCACCGTTGAACGCGTCAGCAAAGGCGGCATCGTCGGACTCGCCGCACAACTCTTCGATGGCATCGGACGCTCGATCGGCCGCGAACAGCGTGGACGCGACAAACTCACCATCTCCTTCGATCGCACCGTCGCCGCCGCCAACACGCTCGTCGAATATCTCTCGCTCGATCTCGCCGATTCACCGGCCGGCGAATACCGACTCCGCGTAGAGATCACCGACCTCGTCACGCAAAAACTCACCAGCCGACAAACCGAATTCAGCATTCGCTAACCGCACGTCGTAGCGAGGTTGTATCACGGCAGTCGTTGGGCGGCACGAGATGCGCGCGAATCTCCGCGCGTCCCGTTGCGCCAATCGCGCAGATCGATTGTCTTTCGCGGCTGCATGTCTCCCCAATCACGCGCCGCCAAAGACTCAACCGCTCTTCCCGTTGGGGCTCGCACGTCAGACTATGACTACGAGCTGCCGGAAGATCGCATCGCCCAGCGACCCGTCGAACCGCGTGATGCGAGTCGATTGCTCGTCGTTGATCGCGCGAGCGGTGCGCTGACGCATCGGACGTTCCGCGACATCGTCGATCTGATCCCGTCGGGCGACGCCATCGTGGTCAACACCACGCGCGTCTTTCGCGCGCGCTTGCTCGGGCATCGCGACAGCGGAGGGCCAGCGGAAATCCTGCTCCTCCGCCCCATCGATCAGACACACTACGAAGCAATGATTCATCCGGGTGGCAAGCTGCGCCCGGGCAAGACCGTCACGATCGCGCCGGACTTTCACGTCGATATCGTCGACACGACGCCCCGCCGCACCCGCATCGTGAATCTGCGCTATGCGGGCGATGTAAACGACGCGATCGCACGCTACGGCCACATCCCGCTGCCGCCGTATATCGAACGCGCCGACGAAGACGGCGATTCCACACGCTATCAGACGGTCTACGCGCAACAATCGGGATCGGTCGCCGCACCAACCGCCGGCCTGCACTTCACACCCGCACTGCTCGAACAGCTCGCAGCACGCGGCGTACCGCGCATCGAAGTGCTCCTGCATGTCGGCGCCGGCACCTTCAAGCCCGTGCAAGACGACGATCCCGCCTTGCACGTGATGCACGAGGAATGGTGCGACTTGAGCGCCGACGCCGCACAGCGCATGAACGACGTACGCGCCCGCGGCGGAAAACTCTGGGCCGTCGGCACAACGAGCGTACGTACGCTCGAATCGGCCGCAGACAGCTCGGGGCTCATTCAGCCGATCCAGCGCGAGACAAACATCTTCCTGCGCCCACCCTACGCATTCCGCGGCGTCGATCACCTCATCACGAACTTCCACCTGCCGCGATCCACGCTGCTCATGCTCGTCGCGGCCTTCGCCGGCTACGACCTTACGATGCACGCGTATCGCACCGCCGTCGCAGAGAACTATCGCTTTTACTCATATGGCGACGCCATGTGCGTCGTCTAGCGTCGTCGTGACCGCACCGTTTCGTTTTGACCTCCAGGCCACCGACGGCGCCGCACGCGCCGGTCAGTTCGTCACGCCGCACGGCGTCGTCGAAACGCCGCAGTTCATGCCCGTCGGTACACTCGCCTCCGTCAAAGCGCTCGACCCCGACGATCTCACGCGCCTCGGCGCGACGATGATTCTCGCGAACGCCTATCACCTGCATCTGCGCCCCACCGACGAGGTCATCCGCACCCTCGGTGGGCTGCACAAGTTCATGCACTGGAGCGGTCCGATCCTCACCGACTCCGGCGGGTTTCAGGTCTTCTCGCTCGAAGGACTACGCACCATCGGCGAGGATGGCGTCGAATTCAAAAGCCATCTCGACGGCTCGCTGCATCAGTTCACCCCCGAGTCCGTCATGCGCCTCGAACGCAACTTGGGCGCCGATGTCATCATGCAATTCGATCACGTCGTGCCTGGGCAATCGCCGGAAGGACTTGCACGTGAAGCCATGGAGCGCAGCATCCGCTGGCTGGAGCGCTGTCGTGTCGAATTCTCGCGTCTCGAACGTGACGACCCCACGGCCCCCTCGCCAAACCAAGCCCTGTTCCCGATCGTCCAAGGCGGCATTCACGCCGGGCTGCGGCGGGAGTCCGCCGTCGCGATTTGCGACATGCACGATTGGATCGGACACGGCATCGGCGGACTCTCCGTCGGCGAAGCCAAGCCCGACATGTACGCGATGCTCGATGTGGTCAACGAGGCGCTACCGCCCGAAAAGCCGCGCTATCTCATGGGCGTTGGCTTTCCCGAGGATCTCGTCGAAGGCGTCGCACGCGGCGTAGACCTGTTCGATTGTGTCGCCCCGACCCGCATGGGACGCACTGGCGCCTTCTTCACCACCACAGGCCGCCGGAATATCAAGAATGCGACCTTCCGGCTGGACGAAGGCCCCCTCGATGAGGAGTGCGGCTGCGCGGCCTGTACCCGCTTTTCGCGCGCCTACCTGCGGCACCTGTTCGTAACCGAAGAGCTCCTCGGCCTCCGCCTGCTTAGCCTCCACAATGTACATTTCCTCGTCGCGCTCATGCGTGACGCGCGGGCGGCCTTGTGTGCCGGCGCTTTCGCGAGCTGGAGCCAAACATGGCTCGCTCGCTATCACTCCCGATCGACTTTGACATGACCGTTCCTATCGCCGCTTCGCTGGTCGCTTTACAGGCACCGACCAATCAGATCGCCTCCATGGTTTTCATGTACGGCGCGATCTTCGCCATTTTTTACTTCGTCCTCATTCGCCCGCAGCAGAAGCAGCGCAAGGCGCAGGATGAACTCGTGCGCGCCCTTAAAAAGGGCGATGAAGTCGTCACGGCGGGCGGCATCATCGGCGAAGTCCTGCACATCGCCGGTCAAGGCGGCCAGGGACCGGTGTCGATGGAGGATCGCGTCACCATCAAGTCGGCGGATTCCCGCATGATCGTGGAGCGCGGACGCATCCTGCGCGTCATCACGACCCCCGTCACCTCCGCCTGATCCGTCCGTGTCTCTGCTCGATATTCACGTACTTGGCTCGCCGATTCTCCGACAGGAAACCGAGCGCGTCGACAGCATTACTCCGGAACTACGGCGGCTGGTGGACAACATGTTCGACACGATGCACGCCGCGAAGGGCGTCGGGCTCGCGGCGCCGCAGGTCGGACGACGCGAACGCCTCGCGGTCGTCGATGCGGACGAACAGCGCCTCGTGATCATCAATCCCGAAATCATCCTGCGTGAAGGCAAGTCCAAGGGCGAGGAGGGCTGCCTCTCCATCCCCGAGGTCTTCGCCGATGTGGAACGCCCGGCGCGCGTCGTCGTGCGGGCGCAGGACATCGATGGAAATTTCTTTGAAGTCGACGCGGCGAATCTGCTCGGACGTTGCCTGCAGCACGAAATCGATCATTTGCACGGCAAGCTCTTCACCGATCGGCTGAGCATTCTCAAGCGACGCATTGCCATGCGCGAGTGGGAAGAGGAAAAGGACCTCTACCCGAAATGGATCCGTGTGCTACCGGTCGGCGATCTGCCGCCTGAGCGCGACGGAGCCACGAGCTAAGCACCTTCGCGTCACCCGTTTTCTCCTTCGCTCCAGGCGATCGTCATGCGCATTCTGTTTTGGGGCACCCCGGATTTTGCCGTGCCGCCACTGCGTGCACTGCTCGGCGAAGGACACGATGTGGTCGGCGTCGTCACGCAGACGGACAAGCCGCGCGGCCGTTCTCGTTCGCAGCTCGATCCGTCACCCGTCAAACAGGTCGCACTCCTCGAAGGGCTGCCCGTGCTGCAGCCGGAAAAGCCGCGCGGCGATGAGTTCATGGACGCCGTACGCGCGCTCGAGCCTGACATCTCCGTGGTCGTCGCGTACGGTCGGATTCTCCCCAAAGCCGTGATCGACCTGCCACCGTTCGGCACCCTCAACATCCACGGATCGATCCTGCCGCTTCTGCGCGGTGCGGCCCCGTTGCAGGCCGCGATTCTGCAGGGTTTTGACGAGACGGGCATCACGATCATGCAGATGGTGCCCGCGCTCGACGCTGGCCCGATGTTGCATGTGCTGCGCACGCCGATCTCCATCGAAGAAACCTACGGCGACCTCCACGACCGGATGTCGGAATTGGGTGCGCTTGGTATCGTGCAGGCGCTCGCCATGATCGAGGCCGAAATCGCCGTACCCGTCGAGCAGAACGACGCGCTCTCGACCTATGCACCGAAGATCGATCGTGACATGGCGCGTATCGATTTCAGTGCGTCTGCTGATGTGGTCTCACGCGTCAGTCGCGCGTTCGACCCTCGTCCTGGCGCGTTCGCGTCATTGCGCGGTGGCGACGTGAAGTGCTTTGGCGCGCGTCTCGAAGGAGACGGTACTGATTCGGCCCTCGACGAACCAACGCGCGCGTCCGACTCTGGCACTGTGCGCTCCGCTGATGCCCACGGGCTCCTCGTCCGCTGTGCCGTGGGCGCCGTGCGTTTCGCGCAGGTGCAGCCCAGCGGAAAGCCGAGGATGACCGTGGACGCGTGGAGTCGCGGTCGCGGCGTTGCGGCCGGCGATCAATTTGACATCCCCGACCACGCGTCGTAGCGGCTCGCGCTGAGCAGCGCCAAAAATCGCCGACTCCTGCGGGACGACTCTACTATCTTTCGGGCATGATACCGGTGGACGGGCCCGAGCAGGGCGTACTCGTGAAAAAGCCAGCGAAGCTGCTCAACAACAGTGCGACCGTGGGCGGCGTGACCCAGCCTCGCACGGCGGCCGCCTTGGCGTTGGCGGATATGCGCGCGGGCATGCTGCTCGATGCCGCGTTTGAGCGCCGAGTGGGGCCGCTGGACGCGCGCGATCGGCGGTGGACGCAGGAGCTGATGTGGGGCATGCTCCGCCGGCGTGGGTGGCTTGATGCCATGCTCGGGCAGCGCGTGCGCGGCGGCATGGCCAAGCTCGATGTGGACCTGGCCGACCTCCTGCGGCTCGGCGCGTATCAGCTCATCGCGATGGGTAGCGTACCCGCGTACGCCGCCATCGCGCAGACCGTGGAGCTGGCCAAGCGTCGGCATGGCATCGGCGCGAGCAAACTGGCCAACGCCGTGCTGCGTCGCGTCGATCGCGAACGTGATGCCCTCGAGCCGCCAACGCCCGCCGATCCGATCGACGCGCTGGCGCAACAATACTCGCATCCGCGATGGGTCGTCGCCCGCTGGATCGAACGTTGGGGTAGCGCGGATGTCGAACGCTTGCTGGCTGCGAACAACGAGGAGGCGTCGATCACCGTGCGCCCGTTTGGCGTGGTGCGAGAGCAGCTTGAAGCCATGCTTGATGGCGCCGGCATCACCACCACGGATGTGCCGCTGCTGCGCGATTCGTTGCAGCTGCCGCCCGGCGTCGCGCTCACCGAACTTGGCGCGTTCAAGCAAGGGCAGCTGTTCGTACAAGACCCGGCCGCAACGCTCGTCACGCAGTACGCCGCGATTCCTGCGGGCGCCGTCGTGGCGGACCTGTGTGCAGCGCCCGGCGGCAAGGCGATCGAGCTGTCGCGTACCGCGTCGTTGGTGATTGCCGCCGATCGCAACCTCACGCGCATCGATCGCATGCTCGTCGGCCTCGGTCGAATCGGCGCGGAGAATCTGATCCCCGTCGTGGCCGACGCACGCTTTCCGGCGTTGGCGCCGGTCGACGTCGTGCTCGTTGACGTGCCCTGCACTGGTACGGGCACCTTCAAGCGACATCCTGACGCGCGCTGGCGCCTGCGTATGTCCGACTTTGCGGTGCTCGGTGCGTTACAGAAGCAGATCCTGCGCGCCGCCGCCACGATCGTGAAGCCCGGCGGTCTGCTCATTTACAGCACCTGCTCGCTCGAACTTGAAGAGAACGACGACCAGATCGAGGCGTTTTTGTCGCAGCATGCCGACTTCACGCTCGAGCCGCCTCCATCTGGTACGGTGCCCGCCGAATTGATTGACGGTGGCATGCTCAGAGTACTGCCCCAGCATAGCGGCACCGACGGTGCGTTCGCCGCACGCCTTCGTCGCGCGTTGTGATGGTGTTCGTAATGACGGACGTGATGTCGGACGT
>JBBQDB010000048.1:0-28111 GCA_038319245.1 Gemmatimonadales bacterium | reverse complement strand
ATGGCGTACTGAAGGAAAGACGGCTGAACACTGGACGAACACCCGGCCGCGCAATCGTCTGCCCACTCTACCACGTCCCTCCCGACCATGCCGCACACCGTACGACACTTCCTGCGCACACTGCGCGCCACCGCTGGTGCCGCCGCGATCGGAGTGACCATGATGCAGCGCGCCCCGCTGTTGGCACAAACCGCGCCGATCGACCACAGTGCATTCGACGCGTTGCTGCACGCCCATGTGGCACGTGGGATGGTGAATTACGACGCGTTCGCCAAAGCGCCCGAGTTCAAGGCGTATCTCGCCAAGCTCGCTGCGACCGATCCGGCCACGTTGAGTCGTAACGACCAGCTCGCCTTCTGGATCAATGCGTACAACGCCTACACGATCCAGTTGATCAACGCGCACGGCGAAACAGAATCGATTCGCAACATCAACAAAACCGGTGGCTTCATCAAAGCATACGGTCCATGGAAGGAGAAGTTGGCCATCGTGGGCGGAAAGGCGTACGGCCTCGACGAAATTGAGCAGGACATCATTCGACCGACGTTTAAAGAGCCGCGCATTCACTTCGCACTGGTCTGTGCGGCGATGGGCTGCCCGCCGCTCCGTAGTGAAGCGTACGTCGGCGCCAAGCTTGAGGCGCAACTCGAGGAGCAGGCGCGCACGTTCCTACTGCAGTCGCCAACGAAAAATCGCGTGGATGTCGCCGCACGGACGATGTACGTCAGCCCGATCTTCGTCGAATTTCGCGACTACATCAAGGATTTTGGCGGCTCCAAGCCGGCCGTCGGGACGTTCATCGCGAAGTTCTACGCGCCAGGCGCCGAGCGTGACCTCTTGCAGGGCGGGGACTTTAAGACCGTCGTAACGAATTATGACTGGACGCTCAATAGTCAACGGAACGCTGCACGTCTCGCTGGGAAGTAGTTCGACGGCTGACGGGCGTTTGCACGAACTGCTTCAGATTACCCGTCGCCCAGTCGGCGACGAGGCGAAGCGGCTATTGACAGAAAACTGGCGCGCGCTCGATCCGAGCATGCGTGTGCCGCAGCAGATGTTCGGACGTCAGGGCAACGGCTGCGGTGCAACGATCGGCGCGATGCCTCGCTGTGACTTTGCCTGCCGCGGCTGCTACCTCAACGCCGACGCCAACAAGATTCCAGCAGAGTCGGTCGACGCGATCAAGGCGCAGATGCGCGCGCTGCGGCCGATCTTGGGCCACGCCGGCAATCTGCAACTGACCGACGGCGAAGTAACGTTGCGGCCCGTTGGCGAAGTCATTGAATTGCTCCGCTACGCGCAGTCGCTCGATCTCATTCCCATGCTGATGACGCACGGCGATTCGTTCCGTCGGCGACCCGGATTGCTCGAGCAATTGATGGTAGAGGGTGGGCTGGTGGAAGTGAGCATCCACGTGGATACGACGCAGCGCGGCCGCGTGGGCGAGCAGTGGCGTCGCGCGAAAACGGAAGCCGAATTGAATCCGTTGCGCGCTGAGTTCGCGGCGATGATTCGTACTGCCGAGCAGTCGACTGGACTGAAGTTGCGTGCTGCAACGACGATGACCGTAACGCGTGACAACTTGGACGGTGTGACCGATGTCGTCCGCTGGTTAACCGAACACACCGATGCCTTTCGTCTCATCAGCTTTCAGCCGATCGCGCAGGTGGGTCGCACGGAAGACGGCTTTGGCGGTGGTGTCGACGTGGACGCATTGTGGGATCGTGTCGCTGATGGCCTGGGTGTCGCGGGCGGTGCCGCGCGTACGCAGCGTATGGGCGTGTGGTTCGGTCATGAGGCGTGCAATCGCATGGTCAACGGCTTCGTGACGCAGCGTCGTGGTGTGGCACCAAACTTTCATGCATTGCGCGATGCGGACGCTGCTCTCGATGTGCGCGCGGTAGACGGATTTCTGGCGCGCTTTGGCGGAATTTCTTTTCGCCTCGATGATCGTTTGGCGATGATCGCGCGAGCGTTTGGCTTGCTCCGCGCGGCACCACGATTCTTTGCCGGCATTCTACCGCCCTTCGCGGTGCACTGGCTCCGGCGCATCGGCGATGGTGGCGCATTTCGCGGATTGTGGCGCTTGCTCAGCGGCGCATCGAAGACGACTTCACTCGTGCTCGTGAGTCATCACTTCATGAGCAAGGACGAAATTGAATCGCCGCTTGGTCAGGAGCGGCTGGCGCACTGTGTCTTTCGCGTGCCCATCAACGGGCAGATGCTGAGCATGTGCGAAGTCAACGCGCTCGGTATTCGTGAGCGGTACTACGAGGCGCTGAGCACAGCGACCGGTGACGCGACGGCGGCTCGAGACGTGACGTACGTAGACGCGGTGACACGTGAGTCGCCAACGGTGCAGTCGGCAGAACGAAGTCACTCGACGATGCACGCGCTCGCGGCACGGTTTGCGCGAAGCGACGCCGTTAAATAGCGAAGGCTAGCGCGAGCGCCACGTCTTCGAACAGTCCCGCCGACGATACGCGCTCGAAGGTATTGAGTCGCTCGGCGCACCAGTCGCCGCGAGCTTCGCCAAACTTGATCGACAGAATTACTGAAGTGTCAACGTACGCGACGCTCCATCGCGTTCATCCGGAAATCGTTGTAAGGCAGTGGGATCCGGGTCTGTCGGTTTCACTAAGAATCCAGACGGTTGGCTCGGCATGCGTCAGGGGTTTCGGCGTATACTCCCGCCTGATTGACATAGGGGGAGGGGGTATATAGCCTCCGTTCATGACTACCGCCGTTCGACCTGCGCCGCCCATCTCCGATACCACCGTCGTCATTCCCGTCACGGGTATGACCTGCGCGGCCTGTTCGTCTCGCATTCAGCGCACGCTGCTCAAGCAGCCGGGCGTTGACGACGCCGCCGTCAACCTGATGATGGGCAGCGCCACGGTCACCTATAACGCGACCGCGACAACCCCCGATGCGCTGGTCGAGATTATCCGGCATACGGGCTACGGCGCCGAACTCCCGGCGATTCAGGCCGACCCGTTCGCCGAACAGGAAGCGCGCGACACCGCGCAACGCGAAGAGTACGTCGACCTGCGTACCCGCGCGATCGTGGCGCTGCTTGCGGGCGCCGTGGCCATGCTCATCACCATGCCGCTGATGTCGCCGATGACGGCCATGGATATCGCGCCGAGCGGCATGGGACATGACATCACGGCGACTGGCATCACGAGCCGTGATTTGGTGGTTGCCAGCAGTGCGAACAGTGATGTCGTCCTCGGCGGCGCATCGATGGACCCCTTCATGACGTGGGCAATGCGGGGGATCACGCCACCGCTACGCGCGATCGCACCGTGGCTCTACGACATTCCACGTCCGATCGCGCTCTGGACGCTGCTGCTCATCACACTCGGCGCCATGACGTGGGCAGGGCGCCACTTTTATGTGCGCGCATGGGCGGCGCTGCGACATGGCACGTCGGACATGAACACGCTGATCTCGGTGGGGACGCTCGCCGCGTTCGGTTACTCGGTGCTTGCGACCGTTGCGCCGCAACTGTTTCTCTCGAATGGCGTGGCGCCCGATGTGTACTACGAAGCCGTGGTGATCATCATCGCGCTCATTCTCGTCGGTAACACGTTCGAAGCGCGCGCGAAGCAGCAGACGTCGAGCGCATTGCGTGCATTGGCGCAGTTGCAGCCGCCGACGGCGCGCGTGCTGCGACCGACGCCTGAGGGCGGGCAAACGGAAGTCGATATTCCTGTAGCCGAAGTGCGCGCGGGAGATGTGGTGCTCGTACGCCCCGGTGAACGCGTCGCGGTCGACGGCGATGTCATCGACGGGAAGAGTGCGGTGGACGAGAGCATGCTCACCGGCGAGTCGATGCCGACGCCCAAAGACATCGGCGATCGCGTGATTGGCGGGACGGTGAACACCACGGGCGCGCTGCGATTTCGCGCAACGACACTCGGTCGCGAGAGCGTGTTGGCGCAGATCGTGGAACTGATGCGCGACGCGCAGGGGACGCGCGCGCCGATTCAGGCACTGGCCGACAAGGTGAGTGCGATCTTTGTGCCGAGTATTCTCGCGTTGTCGTTGGTGACGTTTACTGTGTGGTTCTTTGCTATGCGCACGCACGGTGCGAGTGGTGGCGAGGCCACGGTCCGCGCGTTCGCATCGATGGTGGCGGTGTTGATCATCGCTTGTCCGTGCGCGATGGGACTCGCGGTGCCGACGGCGGTGATGGTCGCGACCGGAAAGGGTGCGGAGCTCGGCGTGTTGATCAAGGGCGGTGAAGCGTTGCAGCGCGCGGGTGACGTAAACACGATCGTGCTCGACAAGACGGGCACGGTCACGGAGGGAAAGCCATCGGTGACCGATGTGCTGTTGGTACCGGGAGCAACATTCACGCATAACGACGTGGTTGGTGTCGTCGCGTCGCTTGAATCGCAGAGCGAGCATCCGTTGGCGGCGGCGATCGTCCGATTCGCCACGTCGAGTGACATCGTGCTGCAACCGGTGTCCGCGTTCGAATCCGTGACTGGCCGCGGTGCGCGCGGTGTGGTTGGCGACGCGACGGGCGGCGACACACGGGCCGTCGTTGTTGGCAACGCCGCGTTGATGCACGACTACGCGGTAGACGTCGCACCGCTTGAGTCCGCAGCACAGGCTTTAGCTGCGCAAGCGCGTACGCCCGTGTACGTTGCGATCGATGGCGTACTCGCGGGGCTCGTGGCGGTTGCCGATCCGATTCGTGCGACGTCGCGATCGGCGATTGCCGAGCTGCGCGCACTCGGACTCGAAGTGGTGTTGCTGACGGGCGACAACGAACGAACGGCCGACGCCGTCGCACGAGAGGTTGGCGTGGATCGTGTGGTGGCCGGTGTGATGCCGGCGGGCAAGGTGGACGAGATCAAGCGGCTACAGGCAGCGGGGCGTATCGTCGCGATGGTTGGCGATGGCGTGAACGACGCACCGGCGCTGGCGCAGGCGAACGTCGGAATGGCGATGGGCGGCGGCACCGATATCGCCGCGAAAGCTGCTGACCTGGTGCTGATGCGCGGCGACCTGGAGAGCGTCGTGCAGGCGATCTCGCTTTCGCGTCGCACGATGCGGACGATGAAGCAGAATCTGTTCTGGGCGTTCGCGTACAATGTGGTGTGCGTGCCTGTCGCAGCCGGCGTGCTGTATCCGGCGTTTGGAGTCTTGCTCAGCCCCATTCTCGCGAGTGGGGCGATGGCGCTGAGTTCCGTCAGTGTGGTTATGAACAGCTTGCGCCTGCGACGGTTTGCCGCAGGCGCATCACGGGACGCTACTCGCCCGGCGGACGCGGCGTCGTCGTCGGAGCCTCGTACTCGTCCTTTGGCAGCTTGAACGCCGCGACGAGCTTCGGATCACCAGTCACACCAAGCACGCGCTGTGCGATGTACTCGCCGATGATCGGCCCGAACTTGAAGCCTTCGGCTTGTCCGCAGCCGGTGATCCATGCGTTCATCGTGTCTGGCACATGATCGACGATGAAGTCGCGGTTCGCGCTCTGCTCGTAGTGACAGCAGCGCGTCTCGAGCAGCGGCGCGTTCGCTAATAACGGAAAGCGGCGCTGCACGAAGCGTCGCATGCTCTCCACGCGATCAGGTGCAGCCCAGCGGGTGCTGGTGTCGGGATCCTGCTGTATCGGATCGGGGGGCGGTGGTGGCGGCGCGGCCGCTGCTTTCTTTTCGCGCTCTTTCTTCTGCTCTTCGGTCTCAGCGGGCATGGGTGCGGCAAGCCCACCACGTACGCGAAAGCCGCGACTGTCGGTTGGCAATGCGGCCCATCCAGTGACACCGGGAAAGTTGAAGCTTGGCAGGTGCGGATAGGTGAAACGTGAATCGCCGACCGGCGTGCCGAAGTAGCCGACATAGCCGAGCGGTACGCGCATGCGATTTTCCATGAGCGTGGGGAACAGTTTGCGTAGCCACGGCCCGCAGGCAAAGACGTAGGCATCGCCACGAATGACCGTGCCGTCTTCGAGGACGATGCCGTCCATTTGGCCGTTCTTGATTGGGCCCGGCGTCGCGCGCGAGACGATCAATTTGACGCCCATCTTCACACCGATCGCGGCGACCGCTTGCGTCGAGGCACGTGCGCGCGCGACGCCGGCGTCGGGCTCCACGATGGCAATCGTCGTGTCGTCCGCATTGATCACCGGCCAGCGCTTTCGTACCTCCGCGCCGTCGATCACCTCGTGCGTGACGTTGTTCGCCTTCCACAATTCGAGCGTCTTCTTGAGAAAGGGTTCGTCTTTTTCGCGCATGATGACGTCGCCGGTTTCGTGAAAGAACTTCGTGCGAAACACCGGTCCCCATTCGGCTTCGAAGGCTTTCCAGCGGCCTAGTGCGGCGCGCGCCCACGGGGTCCACAGTTCGCCTGTCGTTCGGTCGCCATATGACGAGCGAATGCCACGCGACTCGTCGCCGCTGGTCGAGCGCGAGTTGCCCGCGCCGTAGGCATCGACCAGCGTCACGCGCACGCCACGCTCACGCAGATGGTACGACGCCCAGCCGCCCCAGGCCCCGGCGCCGATCACGACAACATGACTGACCGCATTCCCCTTGCCGCGACGCTCCGGTTCGATGCCGCGCACGGGCGCGATGGGCGCGGACGCACAGCCGCTGGCCAGCAGCGCGCCGGCACCGACGCTGGCGATGCGCAGGAAATCGCGACGGGCCATCGGGTCGGCATCGGCGACGAGATCGGCAGCATTGTCGAACGGATTAAGGGCGTCTACCATGAAAGCGGCGGGAAAAAGGGAAGTGGAGGAGACGGCGATGACGACTCGGCCGATCGCGCTGGGCTGCCGCGCTATATGAGCCGCTTGATGCCACCGAACATGAAGTAGAATGCGGCCACCGCCAGCACGGCAGCATCCACGCCGAACACGATCCAGTGCGGCACCACACCGCGGAACCGTCCAGCGAGCGCCAGCACAGACAGCACGCAGACGGCAATGGCGTAGGCGGGCACCGCCTGGTCGCTGGCGTACCAGATAATGCCTCTGGTCGCGTACGAGTACCACAGCGGAATCCAGTATCCGATAATGCAGACCGCAACGGCGAGATTCAGCATCGGGAGCAGCGGCAGTGGCGTTCGCCGAGTGCCGACCAGCACGCCAGCGACCAGATGCAACGCGAGGGCGAGCAAGAGCACCGCGAGGATCATCGCATTTTTCATGGAGCGTCTCATCCGACGCGGGTCGCAGAACCGTGCGCAATGTCGCGCGTCCGAGGCGACCGGGTGCTCGCCACGGGATGCGAGTATGCGCCGCGGCGGGATGAGTTGCAAATCGGGGTGCAACGCCGCAGGTTGGCCGCCATGACGAATAGCTCGGCGAGGCGGACCCTGTTGTTGATGTTGCTGTCAGCGAAGCTGGTCTTGAACAGTTCGATGCTTGAGGCGCAGCTGCCGGCCAGTCGCGTCGAGGCGAGTGCGGTGGCAGCCGTCACGTTCAGCGACGAACAGGCCGATCGCGGTGATCAGGTCTTCTCGCGCGTGTGCGCGCAGTGCCATACGCGTAAGGACATGGCGAGCCCTGATTTTCGTCTCAAGTGGAATGGGCAAACGGCGTACGATCTGTTCGATCTGGTGCGGACGACCATGCCCGACTCTGCGCCTGGTTCGTTGTCTCAGGATTCGTATGCAAACGTGACGGCGTACCTGATGAAATTGAACGGCATGCGGGCGGGCAGCGCGTCGATGCCGATGGATTCATTGCTCAAGCGCATCAAGCTCGATATTCCCGCGACGGCGTCGTCGTCGCCGTCGTATGCAGTTGTGACACTCCCCATCCCCTTTGCCCCGAGGTATGCGATGTCGCATCGTCTGTCGTTTCGTTCGTCGCCGCTTTCCACGCGTGTCGCTGCGACGGCGCTTGCCGCGTTCGCCTTTTCGACGCCGATCATTGCCCATGCGCAGGCGCGCCAGGCCGTGATTCCCGCTGGCACGGCGCCCAATGCGAACCTGTCGCCCGGCACCCGCGTCGGAAACCTCGTGTACTCGTCGGGGCAGCTGGGCATAGACCGCGCCGCGCCGGACTCAACGGTTGGCGGTCAAACGAAAATCGCACTCAGCAGCATCAAGAAAGTGTTCGAAACCGCCGGTAGCTCGATGGGTCAGGCGCTCAAGTGCACCGTGTTTTTAATCGACGTAAAGGATTTCGCCGGCATGAATGCGGCGTATCAGTCGTTTTTCCCGGACTCACCGCCGGCGCGTACCACGGTTGTGGTCGCCGCGCTCGTGGCGGCTGGCGCGAAAGTCGAGATCGAGTGCATTGCGGCAATCCCGGGGAAGTAGCCACAACAGCAGGGCAAACAACAAGCACGCCGGCCCGGTCAGGTCGGCGTGCTTGTTGTGTTCTGACGGGAAATCACTCAAACGTCAGACGATCCGTGGTGCAACGAAGCATCGCAGCGTAGCGCTACCTCCGATCGCCGCCTACTTCCCGCTCGGCCAGACCACACCTTGCGGCTTCCGCGTGACGTTCGCGATGCCCTTGTACGCGAACTTCTGAATGCGCTTGCCTTCGTACGTTTCCGTCGTGTAGACGTTGCCTTTGCTGTCGGTGGCGATGCTGTGCACGGCGAAAAACTGGCCGGGCTGACGTCCGCCGTCACCGAAGCTGGTGAGCAGTTCGAGCGACTGCCGATCGAGGACGTGCACGCGTTCGTTGCGACCGTCGGCCAAGAAGATATACTTCTGCGCCTTGTCCTTCGAGAACGCGATGTCCCACACCGAGCCGTCGCCTTTGGTACGCGGCAGAATGCGCGCTTCCTTCACGAACGAGCCGTCTTTCTTGAAGACCTGAATGCGATCGTTCGGACGATCACACACGTACACGAGTCCATCATCCGTCGGTTCGGCGCAATGCACCGGATTGCGGAACTGCTGCGCCACCGGTGCGTCGGGATTGTAGGGGCCAAGGTTCGCGTCATCCGGCTTGTTGCCGTACGCACCCCAATACCGCTTGATCGTACCCGTATTCACATCGATGACAGCAACGCGCTTATTACCGTAGCCGTCGGAGATGAACGCTTCGTTCGCTTTGCTGTCGAACGAGATCTTGGCCACGCGACCGAAGTGCGAGGTGTCGTTGCTGTTGACGGCTTGCTTGGGCTTGCCGAATTGCTTCAGGAACGTGCCGTCGTGCGTGAACTTGAGAATGTGTGAATCGCCGACGCCGTTGCCGCCGATCCAGATGTTGTCCTTATCATCGACGGAAATGCCGTGGTTGGACGACGGCCATTCGTAACCGACGCCGCTGCCGCCCCATGCTTTGACGAGGTTGCCGGCCGGGTCGAACTCGAGCACCGGCGGCGCGGAGCTGCAGCACTCGCCGAGTGGCGGATTGGCGGCACCGCCCGACTCGGTGCGTTGATTGAGTGTCGAGTCGCCGCGATGAATGATGAAGATGTGATCCTTGCTGTCGACGCCGACGCCGATGACGGAACCCAGGATCCAGTGATTCGGGAGTGGCTTGGGCCACACCGGATCGACTTCGAAGCGCGGGGCCTGCACCGTCTGTCGATCATCGGCGCGCACCGAAGCCTGACCGACGGCAAGGGCAATTGCGGCGATGCCAAGGGCGCCCCAGACGACGCGTCGCTGCGTTCCGGCCATGCGTGACTCCGATCGTTGTCGCCCCGTGTGCTTTGCGGAGGGCGATGATATGTTCGAGGAATGTTCGAGGAGGGCGGACGGGGCATGGTCGATATCCGACTGGCCCGTCCGCTCGCCCCTGAACTAACCCCGCCTCCCCCCGCTGTCCAGAGACTGCCGCTGCCCGCCCTGCCAGTTCTCCACGCTGTCATGCGCTCCATCATCCCGCGTCGCGACTCAGCGCGCGCCCGCAGCATCGGGCGTTGGCTCGTGTTGTCGGCGGCATTCATCGTCCTGCGTCCGATGGCCGCGAGCACGCACGAGGTGCCGCCAAGCGTGGTGGTGCGCGCGTTCGTCAAACCGGAAGCGGGGCGCGTACGCGTCTTGGTCCGCGTGCCGCTGGAAGCGATGCGCGATGTGGAGTTTCCACTTCGCGACCCGAGGTCGCGTGACGCGAGTACGCGAGACGCGACGTCTACAACGCGGACATCGCCGGATCCGCGTCGTCCTGTCGCACTGAGTGATATCGCCTCGCTCGACCTCGCGCGCGCCGATGCATCATTGCGTGAAGCCGCCAAGCTGTGGGTGGCCGATGCGATCGAACTCACGGCCGACGGCGCGACGCTCGATGCGCCGGAGATCGTTGCCGCGCGTGCCGCACTTCCTGCTGATCGCTCGTTTGGCACGTATGCCGATGCGGCGCAGCACATGCTGAGCGCACTCCTGCCGCCGGACACGGAGATTCCCTGGAAGCAGGCGATGCTTGATGTGTCGCTCGTGTATCGCGCGCCGCTTGGCGCCACGCGTTTTGCCATGCGCCCGCTCTTGGCGCACTTGGGCGTTCGTACGACGACGGTGTTGCACTATGTGCCTCGCGATGGCGCTGAGCGTGTGCTCACGTACGATGGCGATCCTGGACTGGTCGCGCTCGATGTGTCGTGGTGGCAAGCGGCCTGGCAATTTGTGCAGCGCGGTGTCGAACACATTTTGTCGGGTGTCGATCACCTGCTGTTCTTGCTCTGCCTCGTGATCCCGTTTCGCAAGGCGCGTCCGGTCATCGCGCTGGTCACGGCGTTCACGGTGGCGCACAGCATCACGCTGGTGGCGTCGGCCGCAGGATATGCGCCGGACGCACTCTGGTTCCCGCCGCTCATCGAAGTGCTCATCGCGGCCTCGATCGTCTACATGGCGTGCGAGAATATCCTTGGCGCGAAAATCGAACGCCGTTGGCCAATGGCGTTCGCGTTCGGCCTGGTGCACGGATTCGGGTTTTCGTTTGCGCTGCGCGACACGTTGCAGTTTGCCGGCGCGCATCTCGCCGTGTCGCTCGCGGCATTTAATGTTGGCGTGGAGATCGGACAGCTCGCCGTGCTCGCCGTGATGTTACCGGTGCTGCATCTCGCATTCACCAAGTTCCCCCAACGTACGATGGCCGCGTTGCTCTCCGCGATCGTCGGGCATCAGGCCTGGCATTGGATGACCGATCGCGTCACGACGCTCCGTCAATACTCGTTTTCACTGCCCGAACTGGATGCGACGCTGCTGGCAACGGCGTCGCGCGCGCTGGCGATCGTGCTCGTGCTCGGTGTCGCGATGTGGGGCGCGTCGAAGCGCGTACGGCGTTGGTTAGGGAGTGCGGCGTCAGCAAATGCGCTGCTGCTGATGTCGGTGCTCCTGATCGCACCAGCCTCTATGCAGGCGCAAAAGGCCGCACGCAGCACGCGCGCCGGCGTGTTCACCGCCGCGCAGGCGCAGGGCGGACGCGAAGTGTTCGTCGGCAGCTGCACCGGCTGTCACACGTCAGCGTCGCACACGGGCGCGGCGTTCCTTACCAAATGGGCCGGGCGTCCACTCGCCGAACTGTTCGGCTTCGTGAGCACGCGCATGCCGAAAGCCAATCCCGGCAGCCTCAGTGAAGACGAGTACGTGATGCTGGTCGCCTACGTGCTCAAGATCAACGGGATGCCCGCCGGCACGAAGGAATTGTCCGCCGACCCCGACGAACTCAACGCGATCCGATTTGATCCGCCCTCGGTTGGCGATATCGCCAAACCGTCCGGGAGCGGTCCGTCGCAAGCCAGTGCCACGCATTTGTCGTCTCGCAGTACGCATGTGCCACGTCCCTTGTCGCCACACGTCGCCCTTCCACGGAACGCCACGGAGTCACGCTGATGCAACAGCCAGTCAGGCAACACATAGTGAGACGAAGCACGGGCATCGCCGCGCTGATCGGCACCGTCGTACTCGGCGTGTTGTTTACGCGCGCGACGCACACCGATGCGCAAACACAGCCGCTCGTACGCGGCAACGGCTACGGCGAGTGGCGCTACTGGGGCGCGGATGCGTGGAGCACGCGCTACTCGCCGCTCGACCAGATCAACGCCAGCAACTTCGATTCGTTGCAAGTCGCGTGGGAATGGAAAGCCGACTCGCTCGGCAAAGACGAGTACTATCGCTCAACACCGCTCTTCGCGAACGGGCGCATCTTCACGGTGGCCACGACGCGTCGGTACGCAGCCGCGATCGATCCAACCACTGGTAAGACGCAGTGGCTCTGGAAACTCGACGAAGGCATTCGCTGGCAGAAAGCACCGCGGCAATATTCCGGCCGCGGATTGGCGTACTGGCGCGATGGCAACAACGAACGCGTGCTCGTTGTGACGCCTGGCTATCATCTCGCGTCGATCGACGCGAAAACCGGCAAGCCCGATCCTGCCTTCGGGAAGAACGGTATTGTCGATTTGATGGACGGCTTGGGCTTCCCGCTCGTGCCATTGGCCGTCGATGACTCGGGGCCGCTGATCATCAGCGAGGCCGCGCCGAGTCGCAAAGCGAAGCCGGGTGAAACGTGGAACGCCGCGACCAAGACCGGTGCGGACGGTACGGTCGGTATCGATCCGGCCAACGGACAGATTGCGGCCAGCTCGCCACCGATTGTCGTCGGCAACGTGCTCGTCGTCGGCAACTCGTCCATTCACGGCTACTACCCGCTGCATACGCACAACATCCCCGGCTACGTGCGCGGCTTTGATATTCGCACCGGCAAGCAGCTGTGGAAGTTCAACCTCATTCCGCAGGCGGGCGAATTCGGCGCCGAGACGTGGAAGAAGGGGTCGAAGATCGGCAGCGATGGCGTGGGCAAGAACGATCCGTGGGCCACGTATTCTGCGGATCCTGACCTGGGCTTGGTGTACATCCCGGTCGGTATGCCGTTGATGGATGAATACGGCGGACATCGCCCCGGCAACAATCTGTTCGGCAACAGCCTCGTCGCGATCGATGCGAAAACGGGCGTACGTAAATGGCATTTTCAGCTTGTGCATCACGACATCTGGGACTTCGATGTGCCGATGGCGCCGAACCTGCTCGACGTGATGGTCGACGGAAAAATGCGCAAAGCGATCGCGCAGACCACGAAGCAAGGCTGGGTGTACACGTTTGATCGTGTGACGGGCGTGCCGATCTGGCCGATGCCTGAGACGCCAGTGTTACAGAGCGATGTGCCCGATGAAGAGACCTCGCCCACACAGCCGATTCCATCCAAGCCCGCACCGTACGCGCAGCAGGGGCTCGTGGAGTCTGACCTGATTGACTATACGCCAGCGATCAAAGACAGCGCGCTTAAGCTCGCGAATGTCTGTCGCATGGGCCCGTACTTCATTCCCGCGTCGGTAAGCGATGGCAGCGGCAAGTTCGGGAAGAAGTGCTCCTGGTATGCGCCGGGTGCGAGCGGTGGTGTGAACATCGACGGCGGCGCGGCCGTCGATCCGGAAAACGGTACGTTGTTCGTCGCGTCCATCAGCCCGATGAGCACCACGTCGCTGGCCAAGGATCCGTGCTCGGAATTCCGCTACAGCTCATTACACGACAGCTGCGGATTGTTAGGCGCGTTGCCAGCACCCGCTGGGTACAAGAGCAGCGGCGGCGGTCGCGGAGACGGATTTTCGGGGCGCGCGAATGGCTCGCGCATCGGCGGGGTGTCCATCGTGAAGCCCAAGCCACTCGGCGGCATCACGGCCTACGACATGAGGCGCGGCGACAAGTCGTGGTGGTCATCGAACGGTGGCATGGTGAAGACGACCAGTCGCGATCCGATTTTCGCCGGTGTCGCATTGCCCGAACAGGGGGCTGGCGGTCAGGCGCAGGTCATGAACACGAAGACGCTCATGATCTACGGGACGGGTCGTGGTGGTGGTCCGCCGGGTCAGGCGCCGAGCTTGTTCGCTGTCGACAAGAAGACGGGTAAGCAGCTGGGCGCGGTGAAGATTCCGGGCAAGACCACGGCCGTACCGATGACGTTCCTGCACAACGGCAAGCAGTACATCGTCTTTGCGATCGGCGCTGAAGAGAACACGAGCCTCGTCGCGCTGACGCTGCCGGGCAAGAAGTAGAAACTCGCTCGACTCGTTCCGTGGGTGACCCTGCGGAACGAGGCCAGCACATCTACGCTACCGACATCCCGTCGCGGTCGCGGTCCATGTGCCCGCGCCACCAAAAGAATTCATCCAGGTCCCGGTCATCGTCGCACCGGAGATCTTACCCGTTGCGCTTCCGGTCTGCCCCGCACCGGGCACCCACCGCACCGTGATGTCCGACGCGCTCGCGGTGCCGGTGGTGGGCAGTCCGCTCGAGACGCCTTGTACGACGCCGACCACTGTGCCGCCTTGTACCGCGAAGTTGATGCCGCCTGGGCTCGTGCCGGTGGTGGTCCCGCACCAGTAAGCGATGCTTTGTGTGGCGCTGACCGGCAATGCGGCCATCGTTCCGCTGCCGAGGTTGCCACGCACCGTGACAATGCCGACCACGATTGGCGCGTCGACGGCCGCAACAACGCTGTATGCACCGCCGCTCATGGTGAAGGCGCCGGTTGTCGCGTTGAACGTGCCGGTGAGTGCTACCGCTGCCTCGCCCGCGGCTTGAATTGTCCCGGTCGCTGCTGCCGTGTTCACCAGCGTGATCACGCCGCCTTTCAGGCCAGTGTCGAAGACGCCGTTGTATGCGACGACGGCACCAGTACCCGTCGGTGTGCCCGCGGGCGTCCCTGACGTCGTGCCGGTCGGCGAATCACCGCTCTTGCCACAAGCGGCCAGCAATGCCAGCGCGACGAGTGCGGATGCGCGACGAACGATGCGCGCGCGACCTTGGGTGTCGGCAGGCGACGCGATGCGGCTGTGACACAGGTGCGCGGACAGATTCGGCATCACGGAACGTTGAGTCGAGAGGGTGAACGGCACGCGATTCACGACGCGGCGGGTACCAAGCAGTTGGCCGCCGGCTGTTGCAGGCCGCAGCCTAACGGCGGACCGGGAGCCGGTAGCCAACGCCCGATCACTTGACAGTAACCGGTGGTACCTCACGTCGCTGCGCGGCCGCCTCAAAGCGGACTGCGACGAGCGCCGGACTCGCGCTGCTGGCCGGGCTCGTCGCCGGACTTCATCTTTTCATCGCGCGCTGCGTTCAGGTTTGCAGGAGCGCCTTCTCTTCTCGCTAGCCGAATGTTTCGTTGAAGCCACCTGCGCGTACTTCGTCGCTGTCGTCCGTTGGCCGCAACAGCTCTGCACCGCGACCGGTTGTCGGTCATCTTCGCGCCGCGATCGTTTCCGGCATGCTCGCCGCGTTCGCGTTCGCGTTGACGTCGTGCGGCGGTGATCCGGCCAAGCCTGATGTCCCGCCGGCGCTGACGCTGACCACCACGGGCGTTTCTACGAGCATCGTCTCCGGGGCAACGGTCCAGCTCACCGCGCGGGTGACCGACAAGCGGGGGAGTGCGGTACAGAACCCGGTGCTGTTGTGGAGTTCAAGCGATGGCAACGTGGCCACGGTCTCGCCGGCGGGGCTGGTACGAGGCGCGGTGGCGGGTTCGGCGATCATTCAGGCGACTGCGACTACCGAAGGCGCCAGCGGATCGATTACGGTGACGGTGGTGCCAGGCGCGGCGGCAAAGTTGGTGGTCAGCGTGCAGCCCGCAGGTGTGGCATCCGGCACCGTCATGAGTACGCAACCGGTGGTCGAGGTGCGCGACGCGGCCGACAATGTGGTGACGACCGCGACGCCGGTGGTGACTGCCGCGCTCGCGTCGGGCGGCGGTACGCTCAACGGCACCGTGTCGGTCACCGCCGTGCAGGGCATCGCGCGATTCACCGACTTGTCGCTCTCCGGCACCATCGGACCGAAGGCGCTGCAGTTCTCGTCCTCGGTACTCGCGTTGGTGCAGTCGGCATCATTCACGCTGCAGGCGGGCGCTCCGGTGGCCGTGCAGGTCGTCGTCAACCCGCTCACGCTGCGCAGCGGTCTGGCGTCGGCAACGCCGTTGACGGTGGCGCTGACCGATCTCTCCTTCAACGTCGTGCCACTCGCGGGTCGTCGCATCGTCACGCGTGTAAGCAGCGGCGTAGGGGTCACGCTCATCAGCGGCACGACGGCGATCACCGATGCGCAGGGACGCGCCAGTTTTCCGAACCTGATTGTCACCGGTGCGGCAAGCACGCGTTCGCTCACCGTGACGGCCGACTCCACAGCGAGCCCTGGGTCTGCGTCGATTGCGCTCGTGGGTGGCCGTCCCCGCAGTCTGGCGTTCGAGCGCGACGCGCCGGAGTCGGCCGAGTTGGGTGTCGCGATCATTCCGCCGCCGATTGTCCGCTTGATCGATAGCGTGGGCAACACCGCACCTGAGGCGCGGGTGGCGATTCGTGCCAGTCTTGCGGGCGCGACCAATTCGGTGACGGGTGACTCCGTCGTGACCGACTCATTAGGACGTGCAACCTTTGCCTCGCTCACCATTCAAGGATCGACGGGTTTACGCGCGCTGCAATTCTCGTCGGCCGGGCTGACCACGATTGCGTCGCGCAACGTGGCCATCGTGCCGGCCGATACGTCTACGCCACCGACGTTCATCACCACATCGACCACGGCGAGCGACACGACGCAACGCATCATCGTGTTGAACACGCCCACTGCGGTATTCACGCCGTACCTCTCGGCGCGTAACGCGCAAAATCAACCGATGGGCACGGCGGGTGTGCGCTGGGTCTCGCGCGATCCGTCCCGCGCGACAGTGGCGACGGATGGACGCATCACCGGCGTGCGTGGCGGTCGGACGTTTGTGGTCGCGCAAGCCTCCAAGAACTCGGCGGTCGCCGATTCCGTGCTCGTGTTCGTGCCCACCACCGCTACAGGGCCGATTGTGCGCGCCACGCTGCCGTCGTATCGCATCGCGACCGATACGTTCTCGATCATCGTGCAGGTGGAGTCACGCGATGAGCGACCGTTCGCGGCGGCCGATCTCGAAATCGCGTGGCCCGGGAGTGCGTCGTCACCATACTCGCCGTTCATCGTGACGAGTGTGCTTGCACTGCGCGCCGGTGTGGTGATCGGCAGTATTGATCGGCAGGACAACGCGCGCGTCACGTGGGCGTCCACGACGCCCGTCTCCGGCGCCGTGCAACTCGTGCGTCTCGTATGTCGCGTAAATCAACGAAACGTCGGAAACCAAATGGTGATCACGCTGAATCAGCTGCTGACAAGCGACCTCACGGACATCGCGTCGCTTGCTTCGATCTTTCAACCCGTCGTGATCGTCCCATGAATCCTACGACAATCCGTTTCACGCCGGACGCGCGACGGCGGTACGCAATGCGGCTGTCGTGCGCGATTACTGCGTGCCTAACCGTCGGTTGCCACAACGCCGCCGACCTCACCGAACAGTCACGCGCCACGTCGCGCGCTGTACTCTCGTTGCACACCTCGGCCCCGAGTGCAGACACGATGCGCGTTACGGTGCATCTCGACGCAGGAGTTGGTGGTGGTCCGATGGCCGTCGGTAGCCTCACCGGCGACGTAGTGCGCTCCGAGGCGTGGCGTTTCGTGCAGTGCGACGCGCCGCAGGGGCATCCGCTGCTGGCGTGCAACGAGCGTGCCGGTACGGTACGTATCGCGGCCGCGTGGGTGGAGGGCATCACGACTGGCGACCTGGTGACCCTGTCGTTTGTGTCCGCGCAAGGCGTGTCAGCGGGAAGCGCCACCGTGTCAACGAGCTGGCAGCTCAACGTGCAGGAGGTGCATGCCGTGAGCGGCGCGTCGGTGCTCGATGGGCTCGACGTGCGGCGCGAGGCAGTGCGATGATTCGCAAGACCGTTGTTGCCGCCATCATCTGCGTGGCGGTCGTTGGCGCCTGCCACCGCGGCGCGGGAGCGACCATGGCGCCGGCCTTACGCGCGCTCGTGCCTTCGCGCGCGGACGTCTCGAGTGGTCAAGTCGTCGACGTACGAGTGGATGGCGAACACTTCGACGCGTTCAACACCGTGCACTTCGGCGAAATCACGCTGACGCAGGTACCACGACTCTCCGCGACCACGCTACGGTTTTCCGTTCCGCTCGACGATGCGCAGCGTCGCCCTCGCGGTGAGGCGCCACCACAGATGCTGACAGCCGGGACGTATGCCGTTCGCGTGACGACATCGCACGGCACGTCCAACGCCCTCGCGTTCGTGCTGCAGCGTGGAGGTGCGCGATGATGACACGACGCATTGCGCGCACGGTCGCGAGCGCAGCCGCGCGCGTGGTTTTCGCGGTGGCGGGTTTCGCCGTGACGGGATTCGTTGCGACGGGTTTTGCGGTGACGGGTTTCGCTTCGACCGCGCACGCGCAGGGGCGACCAGTCGAACGTGAGGGCGATCCCAACGAACGTCGCGAGGCGTTGATCCGCTTGTGGGACGCGCCGCCCGGTGAATCGGAGCCGATGTCGGGCATGAGTTTCTCGCGCTGGCTGGCGGCCAGTGCAGGTGTAGCGCTCCGTGCCAATTCGTCGGTACCCGTGCCGGTGCCTGGACGTTGGACATCCATTGGCCCGCTCGGCTTTTACGGCTCAAACGGATTTTTCGGATCGCTGCCGCAGCTTGATGCCGGACGGGTCCCCACCGTCGCATTCCATCCGACCGATCGGAACATCCTCTACATCGGCACGTCAGCGGGTGGCGTGTGGAAGACGGTGAACGAGGGCGCGAGTTGGACGCCGCTGACCGACGGACAGTGTTCGCTGGTTACGGGTGCGATCGCTGTCGATCCGGTCAACCCCAACATCGTCTACGTGGGGACCGGCGAGTTCTACGAGTCGACGGCGGGGTGCGGCGTGTTGCGCAGCACCGATGGTGGCGCCAGCTGGACCAACATCGCGACTGCCCCGTTCGTGACGTCGTTGGCGAGCTCCCTCGTCTTCTTTGACATCGTGATTGATCGCGCGACCGCCGGCTCGGCGACGGGAACGACACTGCTGGCCGCGACTAACCAAGGCGTGTTCCGCTCCACCGACTCGGGGCGCAATTGGACGCGCCCAACGCCGGGGCTCACGTTCAGCGACGTCGCGCAACACCCGACCGATCCGACGGTGTGGTATGCCGTGCGGCAGGGCGTCACCACCAGCACCACGCCGCCCGGGCTCTGGCGGTCGACCGACAACGGCGTGACGTGGGGTTCGGTGACCGACTTTGAGCCTGAGCTGCTGATCGGCAAGATGAGGATCGCGGTTTCACCAGCACGCCCCGGGAGCGTCTGGATTCTGGCTGGACGGACCGATCGAAAGTTTGGTGGACTCTTTCGCTGGGATGCGGCCACGCAGTCGCGCACGACCATGTCTGCCACAGGCGTGACCGCGGCGCCGGCGGTGATCAATCGCAACAACTTCGGTGAGCAAAGCGACTACAATCTGATGATCGCCGTCGATCCGGTGAACTCGGATGTGCTCTATGTGGGCGGTGTGCGCGCGTATCGGTCGTCAAACGGCGGTACGACGTTCACGGAGATGGCACCAAATATTCACACCGATTGGCACACGATTGTCGTTGACCCAAACGATGCAAAGCGCATTTTGACAGGCAACGATGGCGGCGTCTTTTTGTCACGCGATGGTGCATCGTCGTTCCAGTCCATCAACGCCGGCCTCGCCACGTCGCTGCACTATCCGGGCATGTCGCTGCATCCGACCGATCCGACCGGTGTGCTCACCGGCATGCAGGACAACGGGACGATCATCGCGCGCAACGGCGTCGTGCAGTGGAATGGTGTGGGCAGCGGCGACGGCTCGTTCACCGCGATGAATCCGCTGACGCCGGAGGTCTACTACGTCTCCAGTCAGAACGGAAATATGGTGCGCATCGATTCCCGTTCAGGCAGCGTGCGCAGCGTGAATACTGGCATTGACGCGTCGGAGCGACGCGCGTTCATCGCGCCGTTCGTCATCGACCCACAAAAACCCACACGGCTCTACTTCGGCGGTGCGCGCGTCTTCCGTACACTCAACGAGGGAACGCTCTGGAGCCCGATCTCGCTCGATCTCACGCGCGGGTCGGGCACGATCTCGGCGATGGCCATCGCGCCAAGCGACACGAGCGTGCTCTACATCGGCACGAGCGACGGCAACGTACGTGTCACGCGCGATTACGGCGTCACGTGGTTGGCGCCCACCAGTACACTGCCTGCGCGCGCCGTGACTGATTTTGCGATCAGCGCCACCGACGCGCTCGATGCCGTGGTGACGTTTGGAAGCTCGGGCACCGCGCATGTGTTTCGCACGAAAGACGGCGGCGGCACGTGGGCCGACATCTCGGGTTCGCTTCCCGATGTGACCACGCAGGCGGTGGCCTTTGGCCCAGGCGGGCGCCTGTTCGTGGGCAACATGCTGGGTATATACGACAGCGGCAATCAGGGCGTGACGTGGACGCGCAACGAGGGGCTGCCATATGTGCGCATCACCGATCTTGTCTACAACGCCACCACCAACCGGCTGGTCGCGGCAACGTATGGCCGAGGGGTCTGGGCGTACGATTTCACGACGGCCGCGCCGGTGTTGCGCGGTGATGTGAACGGCGATGGCGTGGTGAACGCGGCCGACGCGCTCATCATTCAGCAGGCGCTCGTTGGGATTCAGCTGCCAGCGAATGCCCGACTGTTTCCCGCAGGCGACGCGAACTGCGACGGCAAGTTAGAGATCTTGGACGCGCTGCTGATCCTGCAATACGCCGTGGGGTCAGCGCCCGCGTCGGCCTGCGTCGGCAAACGGCAATGAGTACCGCGCCGTCCGCCGCTCCGGAGTCGTTCTACTTGGTGTGCATCTCCGGACCGGATCGTGGAAAGCGTGTGCGCGTCCTCGGCGACGCGATTCGGATCGGCAGTACCGCCGATTGCAATCTGCTGACCGACGATCCTGATGTGATCGGTCCCGTCGCACGCGTGCATCTAAAGGGTGATCGCGTGCTGATCGAGGCACTGTCGAGCATGCAACCATTCGTCGACGGCCACGCCGTCGCCAGCGCCCTGCTGACGCCGTGGCAACAGGTGCGACTCGGGCGATCGATGTGGGAGGTCCACGCGACGGTCGGCGCGTCGTCGGTGTTCGACTTCGTCAATCGCATGGGCGATCACCTGTCGAATGTCGCCGGCGTCGAGAAGCCGGCCGAATGGAACGCGCGCGAGATGTTCGCCGATGCCGCCAAGCATCACGAGGACGACGAGATCGAGGCGTACTTCACCGTCGGCACGACGTTTACGACGCCGTCGTTGGGCGAGATCGATGCACGCTGGCCGAAGCCCTGGATCTTCCTGCGGGTACTCGCGGTCTCGCTGGCGTTGTATTTCGGTTTTTCATTTGCGCTCAACTTTTTCGGCGCCGAGAATCTCGTTCCGGGGCTCATCGTCGTAGGCTCGGTCGCGGTGCCGCTGTCACTGTTGATCTTCTTTTTTGAAGTCAACGTGCCGCGAAATATCTCGCTGTACCAGGTCATCAAGCTGCTCTTCATTGGCGGCTTAGTCTCGCTGATTATCTCGCTCTTCTTCTTCAGTTGGACGACGGTGCTCTACAACTGGATCGGCGCGGCGAGCGCCGGTATCGTCGAAGAGGCCGGGAAAGTGCTGACGCTGCTGTTGGTTGTCCGCAAGCCGCGTTTTCGCTGGACGCTCAATGGGCTCTTGCTTGGCGCGACAGTCGGCACGGGCTTCGCGGTCTTTGAAACGATGGGCTACGCATTGAATGCCGGGCTGAGCGGAGGCGGGCTTGAGGGGATCCGCGCGTCGCTGTTCATGCGAGGCGTGCTCAGCGTCTTTGGCGGCCACGTGCTTTGGACCGGGCTCGCCGGCGCGGCGCTCTGGCGCGTGCGCGACGATCGCCCCTTCGATCGCTCGATGCTCACCGACCCCCGGTTCCTGCGCGTGCTCGCGATTTGCATGGTCATGCACATGCTCTGGAACTCCCCGCTCACCGTGCCGCTGTTCGGGGACAACGGGAAGCGTCTCCTCCTCGGCGCCGCGGCATGGCTGCTGGTGCTCGGCATGATCCAGAGCGGGCTCCGCCAAGTGCGGGACGCGCAGGGGCGCGAGGCGATCCGTCGGACGGGAGACAATCCCGTGCCCATCGCACCGGCGTAGGCCGGCTCGCCGAACCGCGGCAGCCCGCCCACTAACCAATCAGACCCCGAAGCGCGATCTTCCAGCAGGCGACTCAATCGTCCTTGTAGACCAACGGTAGAACACCTTGGGACGCTCGCGCGTATTTATCTCAGCGCGGTGCGTTCCACCCGAAGTTCCTTCCCGAATCAGACCCTGATCGCTGGCATCAAATGGCCAGTGGTCGTCCGCCGATCTGCCTCACCAGCACAAGTTCGCTCGGCGCATCCCCGGCGCCGAGGAGGTCTGTAGTCATGAAGCTCGTGTTTGTGACGATCGCCGCAGTGACTGCGGCCGTGTCGTTCAAAGTTGGCGCGGAATCGAACACGCGTTCGCATGCTGCGCGCTTCCATGTCGCGAATAACGTCGCCGATGCGGTGACGCCCATGAGTCGCGTTGTGATGCGTACTTCGCGCCGACGCCCGTTGCTCGGACGCGACGTGAATGCTGGCGCGATGGGTGCGCGGGGCATTTCGCTGAGCGCGTTCAAGGACGTCATGGATCATTACTGCGCCGATTGTCACAACGACGACCAGCAGAAGGGAAACCAGTCGTTCGATAATTACGACATCGCCAAGGCCGATCAGTCGCGCGCGCAGTCGGAGAAGATCATTCGCAAGTTGCGTGCGGAGATGATGCCGCTGCCAGGCAAGCCCAAGCCAGGTGGAGACACGCTCGCGGCTCTCGCGGAAACGATCGAACAGATCATCGACAAGTCGGGCAAGCCCAATCCCGGCTCGCGTCCGTTTCAGCGACTCAACCGCCCCGAGTACGAGCGCACTATTCACGACCTGCTCGGCCTCGACGTGAACGCGGCCGACTATCTCCCACTCGATACGAAGAGCGCGAATTTCGACAACATCGCCGACGTGCAGGGGCTCTCGCCGACGTTGCTTGAGGCGTACCTCAACGCCGCAGCGTCAGTGAGTCGCATGGCGATCGGTGATCGCACGGCCGTCCTCGCACAGGCCACGTACGTCGTTTCGCCCTTTGGTTCGCAGCATCCGTGGGACCATGTCGAGGGGACGCCGTACGGAACGCGCGGCGGTATCGTCGCCACGCACACGTTCCCGGCCGATGGGCTGTATCAGTTGCGCATCAACGTCGAGGGCGGCGTCGGGTTTGCGATGGAGGACATCGACATCTCGATCGATGGCGAACGGAAGACGCTACTCAAGTACGAGCATGGCATCGAAAGCACGAACACCTCCGCCGACACCCCACTCGGCGTCGACATCGTGCGCTCTGAGCCCATCGAGATCAAGGGTGGCCAACAGAAGCTAACCGCCGCTTTCATTCGTCATTCCGACGGACCGTACGAAGACCTTGTCAAGCCGCATGACTGGTCGCTTGCGTCGCATGGCACCGCGAGTGCCGGCAGTACGACGCCGCCGCACCTTATCGATATCACGATCGTCGGGCCGCTGAAGACCACGGGCATTTCCGAAACGCCGTCTCGCAAGGCGATTTTCACCTGTCGTCCTGCCGCCGGCAATGCGGTGGCCGAGCGCGGCTGCGCGCAGCAGATCGTGACCCGCATCGCGACGCGCGCCTATCGTCGTCCGCTCACGGCGCACGACATGGACGGGCTCATGTCCTTTTACACGAAGGGCGCGGCGGCTGGTGGCTTTGAGGCCGGAGTGCAAAACGCGCTGCAGGCGATTCTGGCCAGCCCGTACTTCGTGTTCCGCATCGAGAGCACGCCGAAGCATGCGGTCCCGGGCGAAGACTACCGGATCAGCGACATCGATCTCGCGTCGCGCTTGTCGTTCTTCTTGTGGGGCAGCATTCCGGACAAGCAGTTGCTGACGCTCGCCGAGACGAAGCAGTTGTCGAATACGCCGGTGCTGGATGCGCAGGTAAAGCGTATGCTCGCCGACCCGCGCTCACAGGCGCTGTCGTCCCGTTTTGCGGCGCAGTGGTTGCGCTTGCAGGACGTGGACAAGGTGCGCCCTGACGCGTTCTGGTTCCCCGACTACGATCAGCAGCTGTCGGATGCGATGCAGACCGAGACGCAGCTCTTCTTCAACAGCATTGTGAAGGAAGACCGCAGCGTGCTCGAGCTGTTCACGGCGAACTACACGTTTGTGAATGATCGTCTGGCCCGTCACTACGGCATTCCGAACGTCGCGGGGAAGGAGTTCCGTCGTGTGTTGTACGCCGATAGCACGCGCCGCGGACTGCTCGGTCAGGGCAGCATTCTCGTGCAGACGTCGCTCGCCAATCGCACATCGCCGGTGTTGCGGGGCAAGTGGGTGATGGAAGTGCTGCTCGGTATGCCGCCGCCGCCGCCGCCGCCAAACATTCCGACACTGGACGAGACCGCCGACGGCAAGGACGGCAAGCAGTTGACGACGCGCGAGCGGATGGAGATGCACCGCGCGAATCCGACCTGTAAGTCATGCCATCAGTACATGGATCCGATCGGCTTGTCGCTCGACAACTTCGACGTGACGGGCAAGTACCGCTATCGCGAAAACGCGATGTTGCTCGACACACGCGGCAACCTGTACGACGGCACCAAGGTCGGCAGCGAGAAGGAGCTGGTCGCGGCGCTGATGCGTCGTCCAATTCCCATCGTGCGCTCGTTCACCGAAAATCTGATGGCCTACGCGATCGGTCGGCGCGTCGAGGATTACGATCAGCCGACGGTGCGCGCGATCGTGCGCGATGCCAAGGTCAGTGGGTACAAGATGTCGTCGTTCATCACCGCCGTCGTTCACAGCAGCGCGTTCCGCAGCAAGCGGATCGACGTCGCCATCGAAGCTGACACGAAGTAAGCGCACTCACCGAGATTCGGGGACATAACCATGCATTTCCTCACCGCACAGCCACTGGCCCGTCGCACCTTTCTCAAAGGATTGGGCGCGGTCGTTGCGCTCCCATACCTCGACGCGATGGAGCCAGTCGGCCTCGGTCGACGCGGCGTACGCGCGGCACTTAAAGACAAGACGCGATTCGTCGCGATTGAATCGGTGCACGGTGCGGCCGGCTCGAATGTCTGGGGCGCGTCCAAGAATCTGTGGGCACCGTCGGGCGTTGGACGTAACTTCGAGTTGGCGCCGGAAAGTGCGCTGGCGTCGCTTGAGCCTTGGCGCAAGCATCTGACCATCGTTTCGAATACCGACGTGCGCATGGCCGAGGCGTTCGACGCTCCCGAAATCGGCGGCGACCACTTCCGGTCCAGCGCGGTGTTCCTCACGCAGTCGCATCCGAAGCAGACGCAGGGTTCGGATCTCTATGTCGGCACGTCGCTTGATCAGCTCATCGCCAAGCGTATCGGCGGTGACACGGCGATTCCGTCGATGCAGCTGTGCATCGAGAATCTCGATCAGGCGGGCGGCTGCTACTACAACTACGCCTGCGCCTACACGGACACGATCAGTTGGGCAAGCCCGAGCGAGCCGCTGCCGATGATCCGCAATCCGCGCATCGCGTTCGATCTGCTGTTTGGTGCCGGCAACAACAACGCTGATCGTGTGACGCGTCGTACCGCCAACCGCAGCATCCTTGATTGGATCGTTGGCGAAACGGCCAGCCTGAAGCGCGACTTGGGCGCCGCCGACAAGCAGCGCCTCGATAAGTATCTCGAAGATATTCGCGAACTCGAGCGCCGCATTCAGGCCGTCGAAGCGAAGAACGCCAGCGGCGATCCGCGCGAGTTGCCGGAAGCGCCGATCGGTGTGCCGGACTCATTCGTCGAGCACATGAAGCTGATGTTCGACTTTCAGGTGCTCGCGTTCCAGTCAGACATGACGCGTGTCTTCTCGTTCAAGACGGGTCGCGACGCATCGAGCCGTGCATTCCCGGAGAGCGGCACCGACAAGGGCTTCCATCCGGCCTCGCACCATGGTGGACGCGAAGCGGCGATCCTCGACTTCAACAAGATCAATCAGTACCACGTCGCGATGTTGCCGTACTTCCTCGACAAGCTCAAGAACACGCAGGAAGGCGACTCGAATCTCCTCGACAAGACGACCATTCTGTATGGCTCGCCGATGGGCGACGCCAATTTGCACAATCATCGTCGCTGCCCGCTCATCCTGCTCGGACACGGCAACGGGCAGCTCGCTGGCAACATGCATCTCAAGGCGCCCGACGGTACGCCGATGGCCAACGTCATGTTGTCGTTGCTGCACGGGATGGGGCGCGACGATCTGCGCTCGTTCGGTGACAGCACAGGAGAGTTCGCGCTCTCGGTTCACGCCTAACCTCGCCTTTCATGCGCACACCTCCAGAAACGCGTGGTACAGCAGCTGGCCGGCTCGGTGTTATGGGGGCCGCGTTACTACTTTCCGTGACCACCACCGCTTCAGCGCAGGACAAGGGAAAGGCGACGAGCGTTGTGCAGGACCGCCGCGTGCCGGCGACCGTCGTCAAAGGTGCCGTTGGACGCGCATTGGTTGAAGCCGCCGAGCGTGGTGAGACCGATCAGGCGATCAAGCTGTTGCAGCAGGGCGCTGATGTGAATGCCGCACAGGGCGACGGCATGACGGCGTTGCATTGGGCGGCGGATCGCGGCGACCTGCGGCTGGTGTCTGCGCTACTCGCGGCCAAACCCAACGTGAAGGCTGTGACGCGCATCGGTGCATACACGCCGCTGCAGATCGCGGCTAAGTCAGGGAACGCTGAGGTTGTCGCTGCACTTATCAAGGCGGGGAGCGATGTGAAGGCCGCGACGTCGAGCGGTGCCACTGCGCTGCACTTTGCAGCGAAGGCCGGAAGTGCGAAAAGCATCGCTTCACTCATCGACGCCGGTGCCGATGTGAACGCACGCGAAAGCGAGTGGGGGCAGACGCCGCTGGTGTTCGCGGCGGAATTTGATCGGGCAGATGCCGTGCGCATGTTGCTCAAGCGCGGGGCGAATGCATCGTTGCACACCATCGTGCATAGCGTCACCGAAGATGCCGCGCGCGAACAGGCGAGCACAAAGCGTCGCAATGAAGTGCTGATGTCGTTTGATCCGCCGGTACCAATGCCGGATTCATCAGAGATCAAAAAGGTGCTGGCCGAGAAAGGGCCAACGGCAGCGGCTGCGCTGACGCGGCGTGTGCCCAAGGGGAACTACACCGCCGCGCAGATGCAGACGGCGATCGATTCCGGTCGCGCTGCAGTGGCGCGCATGGAGAAGCCGAAGGGTCCGGTGGCGGAGGTCGTCGACTCGATCAACGGCGGCGTCGCAGGCTATCTATCGTCCGTCGGTGCGGTGGGTGGTTTGTCGGCACTGCATCACGCGGTGCGGCAAGGCAATCTGAACTCCGTGCTCGCGCTGCTCGATGGCGGCGCCAGCATCAATGACACGAGCGGCGTCGATCATTCCACGCCGCTGCTGCTGGCTGCGATCAACGGACAGTTCGATGTGGCGATGAAGCTGATCGAACGAAAGGCCGATGTAAATATTGCGAGCACCGCGAACATGACGCCGCTGTATGCCGTCATCAATACGCAGTGGGCGCCCAAGTCGCGGTATCCGCAACCGCAGTCGTTGCAGAGTCAGTCGACGACGTACCTGGCCGTGATGGAGGCGTTACTCAAGGCCGGCGCGAACCCTAACGTGCGATTGACGCAGCATCCGTGGTACTTCGCGTTTAACAACTGCGGCAACGCCAATTGTGGGTTGGAAAACCTCGAAGGCACCACGGCGTTCTGGCGCGCGGCGTACTCGGTGGACGTCGACGCGATGCGGCTACTGAAGGAGCACGGCGCCGACGTGACGTTGCCGTCGCAACGCACGGCGGCATCGCTCGCTGCGGCGGGTCGTGGTCGTGGCGGTGCGGGTGGCGGAGGTGGCGGTGGCGGCGCGGCTGGCGGTCGTGGAGCATTCGCGCCACCGGTCATGCCCAACCTGCCGGCGATCGATTCGCTCGCCAAGCTCGCGCCGGTTGGCGCCGGTGTGACGCCGATCATCGCGGCGTCTGGTGTGGGCTACGGCAACGGCTTCGCGGGCAATTCGCACCGGCATGCGCCAGACGGGTGGATGCCGGCCATGAAGTATCTCGTGGAAGAGCTGCACATGGACGTCAACTCGCGCGATCAGGCCGGGCTGACGCCGTTGCATCACGCCGCCTCGCGCGGCGACAACGATATGATT
>JBBQDB010000047.1:0-28231 GCA_038319245.1 Gemmatimonadales bacterium | reverse complement strand
CATCAGGTTCATGTCTCGCTGCAGCCCTGATGGAGCCGCAGGTCATAAACACCGCCCGTACTTCCTTCGATCTCAACCTTCAATTGTCAAACAGCGTCCAACCTTCCTGCTCGCAACCCCTTGAGATTGCTGTACTTAACTTTTTGTAAACCGTCCATGTTTTGACGGTAGCATCACATTCTATCTGCATCACCTCGCCAAAGCAAGGCCTTAAGTGAATCTCTTCGTGGTTTCTCTGCCGTCCAGCGCCGTGCCGCGATCAGTGTCGCGAGGCGTACCGGCCAGCGGAGGGTTGGAGAAGTTATGTCGCCGATCGGTGAATCGCAAGTACCGATTTGAACAACAGCGAGCCCGTACCTCACCGCTACAACCCCAATGCACCCTCTAGGACTCGAACCTAGAACCTACTGATTAAGAGTCAGCTGCTCTACCATTGAGCTAAGGGTGCGACACCATCAAACGAACACATCAGCCAAGCCAAACGCATCCAGCGCGCCAGGAGGGACTCGAACCCCCGACCCGCAGCTTAGAAGGCTGCCGCTCTATCCACCTGAGCTACTGGCGCCTGCACATGCCGCCGGCCTCCACCTGGAAGCACAACGTGGACCCGCCACACTGTTCCCTGCACAACTGCGACATGATCGGGGCGGCCGGATTCGAACCGGCGACCTCCTGCTCCCAAAGCAGGCGCGATACCGGGCTACGCTACGCCCCGCAGCGGGCGGGTATGTTATCCCGGCATCCCGTCTGGGTCAACCGGTCGGAACAACTTCGCGGCCAGCGATTTTTCGGCGCGGAGTCGTGCGATCAGCAACGCAAAGGCGCGGGCCCGATGGCTAACGGACGCTTTCAATTCGGTGGACGCCTCGCCAAACGACGCGTGTAAGTCGTGCGACCAAAAGAGCGGATCGTAACCGAAACCGCCCCGCCCCGTAGGCGCTTCCAGCACTCGCCCTGCGGTCGAACCGACCGCGACCACGCTTGCACCTGGCCACACGCAGGCAGCTGCGCAGACGAACTGTGCCTCGCGTCCAGTTCGGCCGGCCAGCGCCGCGTCGGTAAGCTCGCGTAACAGGTGGTTGCTGTTCGCTTCGTCAAGTAACGGCCCATCAGCCAACAATGAGCCCGCCCACCGCTTACTCCGAACGCCTGGGCGCCCGTCGAGCGCGCCGACAGCGAGCCCGGAGTCGTCCGCAAGCACGACTCGACCGTTGCTTCGAGCTGAAAACCAGCGCGCCTTGGCCAGCGCGTTGTCCTCGAACGTGTCAAACTCTTCCAGCGCTTCTTCGTCCGCAGTCTGCTCGATACCCGCATCCACCAAAGTGTCGACGACGAGTCCCGCGCCGGTGAGCAGTGGCACAAGCTCCCGCATCTTGCCGAGGCTCCTTGTCGCGAGAAGTACCCTTTCCACGTTCTAAGGACCCGACAGTTCAGGGATAACGGTTCGCCGTCAACGTGCGCTGACGCGGGGCATCAGCAACGCCTGCTGCTGCGCCACATCGAGCTGTTGAATGCCTTTCGTCGCGTGCGCGAGCAAGGCATCAAGCTCCTCTCGAGCGAACGTGCCGTGTTCGCCGGTACCCTGTACCTCGACGAATCGCCCTTCACTACTCATTACCACGTTCATGTCGACGCCGGCCCGCACATCCTCACCGTAGTCGAGGTCGAGGCGAGGCTCGCCATCGACGATGCCGACGCTCACTGCCGCGATGCGTCGGCGCACTGGCGACGCGGACAGGCGACCGGTTGCCACCATCCAGTCGAACGCGTCGGACACGGCAAGACACGCGCCAGTGATTGCTGCGGTGCGCGTACCGCCGTCCGCCTGCAAGACGTCACAATCAACCTTGACAGTGAACTCTCCAAATCGAAAATCGTCGAGCATCGCACGTACACTGCGCCCAATCAAACGCTGGATCTCTTGCGTTCGACCGCCGACTTGCTGGCGCTCACGAGCACTACGTGTCTTGGTGGCGCGCGGAAGCATCGCATACTCCGCGGTAATCCAGCCTTCGCCACTTCCACGTCGCCAACCCGGGACCCCGTCTTCGACAGACGCGGCGCAGAGGACGCGCGTCTCTCCAAAAGCGATCATACACGAGCCTTCGGCATACTGAACCGCGCCGCGCTCCAGCGAAATGACGCGAAGTGCGTCATTGGCTCGGCCGACGCGCGGCGTCACGGGTCCTGCAGATAATTCAGCCACGCATTTTCTCTATGATCGACGTTGTGGATTGACCTGCTTGTAACGGAACAACAATGACTCGACCGCCTCGCGCGCGCACGATATCGGCGCCGACGATCGTATCGGGCGAGTAGTCGCCTCCCTTCACAATCACATCCGGTTGAATGGCCAGCACTAAGTCGTGGGGCGTGTCTTCGTCAAAGACCACCACCGCATCGACCGCCTCGAGTGCCGCCAGCACGTGCGATCGCTCCGCGGCGGTTCGCACCGGACGTGTCGGTCCTTTCAGGCGGCGAACGGAGGCATCACTGTTGATGCCGACTACCAGTGCGGCACCTTCACGACGGGCACCATCAAGAACGTCGATATGGCCAGGATGCAGAAGGTCGAACACACCATTGGTGAACACCACGGGACCGTGAATGCCCTGCCGCCACAGCATCGCGGAACCACGATCCATCACTTTGGATGCGGGACGGCGAGGTGGTGCGCTTGTCACCACTGCGACTGAGCTCCTTCCAGCAGACCGTTGACGAGACTCTCGATGGCGTTCTTTCGCCCCGTCACCTCACCGCCTTCCGGGTACTGCCCTTCGCCGGAGAGGCCGGCACGCTTGAGTAAGGTACGACCGCTCGTCTGATCCAGAATTTCGACGTCCATGACGATCTGCAACCGTCGACGTGTGGACGTCGTCTGCCGCGGGTCAGCGCTGACGCCAGCCGGAAGGTCGACCTCGTAACGAAGGATCACACCGCGCACTACAACGTCGGCCTTGGCTTCGGTTGCCTCACGCAGGCTGAGTCGATCACGCATCCCTTTGCGTAACTGCTCGAGCACTTCGCGTTGCAGCTCAGGTACGGCCGTTTGATTGTCAAACGGCTGCACCGCGACGGTGCGCAAATTCTTCGGCAGGCCGCCGCCGCTGGAGAAGCCATACAAACAACCGCTGGTCGCGAGCAGGCCGATGAGCAGCGAGGCGCGTGTCACACCGCGGAGCGCAGCAGCGACAGCGCGGCGTTGCGGATGGACGCGGCTACGGTGTACGAAAGATGGCAGCATCAAATGCCTCGACTCTGGATGTATCCGTGACGATGATGCCTAAGCGTCGCTTGGCCTGTTCGTGCACGTACTGGAGATCCCACTGACCAGTCGCGTTGCGCCGTCGACTGATCCATTCGACAACACGCCCGCCCTCGACACGCTCGACGCGTGCCAATGTTCGTCCGGCGAATGATACTCGCCACGCGCGTCCGTCGGCGGCGGATGCGTCCCGCCCACGCAGCGATCCGAAGTCAACGCGCAGCGTATCTCCGTCCAGTCGCGCGACGGTATCAGCGGTGACCGGCAGATCTAGTCGGCCGAGGGTAGCCCATAGCAACGGTACGGGAGGCAGAAATCGTCGCACGAGGTCGATGCCCGGCACGATCAACGAGTCCCCAACGAGGATCGCATAGCCGCCGGCCATGCCATTTTTGAGAAAGAAATCCAGCCGCGCGCGCGCCACGGGTTCGTGCCGGACGACGCCATCGCCATTCGCCTGAAACGTCTCGTCTTTGTATGTCCACGTAAATCGAAGCTGCTGCGGCGTCGGCGCCAGCTCAGTCTTTGGCAGCAACTCTCGCGTGGCATCGACGCCTCGCAGCGGCCGGGCTGCCGGCGCGCACCCGATCGCCACAACTGTGACGATGGACAGCAGTGCGCGGCGAAGCGGCTGGGATGCGCCAGGGGCTTGATGCCGATTCACGCGCGCACCGCCGACGCGAGTACTGCCCGAACATGGGGCGGCAACGCCACAGGTCGACCTTCCGCCGACAACGAGATCAGCGAGGTTTTCGCCGTCGCCAGCAACGCGCCGCTCTCTGCGTGGACCACACGGTATGAGAAGGTCATCGCGCGAGACCGCACGACGTCCAGTTTGGTGAGTACGCGAATCGGGTCATCGTAACGGGCAGAAGCGTGAAAGCGCAGTGACGCATCAGAGACGGCCAGCACGACACCGTCACGCTCAAGCTGCGCATACGGCGTACCGATCGCGCGGATGAAGTCGGTGCGACCGATTTCGCACCACACGAGATAATTGGCGTGATACACCACGCCCATCTGGTCTGTTTCGGCGTAGCGGACGCGAAGCTCGCTGATTGATTCATGGTCCATGCAGGAAGATGCGTCGTTTGAGCGTCTAGACTCAAGGCAACTCGCGTTTGTCGGCGTGTGACGAGCACGTTAGACTGCCCGTGTGCTTCCAACGCCATGTCACGTGATCGGCGACGTCCATCTTGGGGTGGCTTCGCGCGAGGTCGAGCGCTCGCTGCTCGCGTTCTTACGTAAAGTCCCCGAGCGCGGCAAGTCACTCGTGATCATGGGTGACTTATTCGATTTCTGGTTTTCGTGGCGCCACGTGATGCCACGTGCGGGGTTTCGCACGTTGGCCGCCATCGCCGACGTGCGTGAGGCGGGCGTTGACGTGCTCTGGATCGGCGGTAATCACGATTGCTGGGGCGGCGAGGCACTCGAGGCCGAGACTGGCGCGCGCTATACACTCGAGCCGTGGCGTAGCCGGATTGGAGCGTGGGATACGCTCCTTCAGCACGGCGATGGCATGCGCGAAGTCGAGGACGCTCCATATCGACGCCTTCGCCGAGTCCTCCGGCATCCGCTGTCGATCCGCGCGTTTCGCTTGCTGCATCCCGACCTTGCCTCATCGATCGCGATGGCGTCATCGAATACAAGCCGCCATCGCCGCGCCGGTGATGAAGGTCGCGGCTTGTTACGGCTCGGTAGCGCAGCGCTCGAGCACCCGACGGGTCCGTCGCTGGTCATTCACGGCCACTCCCACGTGCCGATGCTTACGCGTGCGGGGCGTGGTTGGTACGCGAACGCAGGCGCTTGGTATCTCGATCAGCAATTCCTGCGCATTACCGACGATCGGATCGAGCGAGTGGCTTGGCGCGGGTCAGGTGAAGGCGACGTGCTCGACGTGGGCGATCGGCATGTCGAGGAACTTCCGCCCCAGCGCTAGAAAGCGTTCGGGTGCGTCCGATACGGCAATGCGATAGCGCGGTGTCTCTGCACCAGGATTACACAGTGCTCTTTGCTGGAGCGCCCGTAAAGTCTCCGACGCCGTTTCGGCGGCGCTGTCGATGAGCGCTACCCCCGAGCCCATCTCGTCGCGCAGCGCTCGCGTCAACAATGGGTAGTGCGTACAGCCGAGCACCAGGGTATCAACGTGCGCATTGCGCAGCGGCTTGAGGTACTCGTGTACGATGAGCCGCGTGGCGTCGTGCTCGGTCCATCCTTCTTCGACTATTGGCACGAAGAGTGGGCAGGCCACCGCGCGTACGTCCACGGTTGGCGTGATTGCGTGAATCGCGCGCTTGTAGGCGCCAGAGGCGATGGTTCCCGATGTACCGATGACACCAACGCGTCCACCACGCGAAACTCGAACCGCGGCGCGCGCGCCAGGTTCGATCACGCCGATGACTGGTACTGGCTGGGTGCGTTGCAGAAATTCCAGCGCGTGCGCCGTCGCGGTATTGCATGCAACGACGATCGCCTTGACTCCCTGCTCCACCAACCAGTCGGCGATTTGCGACGCATAGCGCTGTACCGTCTCCGGACTTTTGGAACCGTACGGCACGCGTGCGGTGTCGCCGACGTAAATGAGCGATTCGTTCGGAAGGCGTTGCATGAGGGCTCGTACCACCGTGAGTCCACCAATGCCCGAATCGAACACACCGATCGGCGCGGAGCCCGCGAGCGCTTCTACCAACGGATCGAAGCGACGATCATTGCGCCGTCAGGGCCGGGCGACAGCGAGAGCCGGACCGGTACATCCCATAGCTGCGCAGAGACGAACGCATCTGCGGCGGAGATGAGATGATTGAACGCCAGCAGCGCGAGCCAGTCCTCGCGATGCAGGCGTCGGGTGCGAACGAGATCGGCCGTAAAGCCGTTCGGCGCAAATGCGGTTGGCACGAGCGCACTTCCCGATACCGTGAACGAGACAGGAAGCGAGTCGGTTTGATACCGCTTCGCTTCGTTGAGATCAGCAGAGCTGCGGCGCAACATCGCGATCGCAGCGAGTTCGACACCAGAGAACAGAGCGCCTGAGACGCCCCGATCGAGCCTCGACTGCCCAAGTCCAGGCAGCGCCAGCGACAACAAAAATGCACGACTTGGTGTCACCGGCGGATTGAGCCTAGACGCAAGCCGTGCGACGCGAATCGGACGCGGTTTGACCGTGTCGGCTCGCACGGAATCCGATTTCGCCGGCGGGCGAACGAACGGCGCTTTGGGTGGCGCCTGTTGCGCCCCAGCCGAAAGCGGCGAAAGCATGAACAGCAGCGTTGAGCACACGACTCGTATCCGCGCGCTGGCGCGACGCGAACCGTCGTCGATCAGACTCGAGACGCGATGCAACATTTTGTCAGAGATCAGCGCGACGGCAACGCGACGACCGCCTCGATCTCGACGCGCACATCACGTGGAAGACCTGCGACAGCAACGGTTGATCTCGCGGGTCGGGCGTCACCAAGCGTGGCCGCGTAAATCGCGTTCATCTCCGCGAACTCGGCCATGTCACGAAGAAAAACTGTTGTCTTGACCACGTTCGACCACGTCGCGCCCGCGGCGTGCAATACTGCTGCCATGTTGCGCAGGACTTGAGTCGTCTGCTCGCCGACACCGCCAGGCACGATATCCATCGAGATCGGATCGAGCGGAATCTGTCCGGCCATGAACAGAAAACCGTTTGCGCGGACGGCCTGAGCGTACGGGCCAATGGCCTTAGGCGCGTCGTCGGTATGGAGCGTTTCGATGGACATGTTCAGCTCGAGAGGTCGGTGTCGTCGCTGGCTTCGGGCAAGCCAAAGAGTCGACGCGTGTTAGCCAACGTTGTGAACCCCAAATGCTCAACCGAGGTCCCGCGCACCTCGGCGAGACGCGCAAGCGTCAGTGCGACGTGCGCAGACTCGTTGCGCTTGCCTCGGAAGGGGATCGGGGCGAGATACGGCGCGTCTGATTCGACCAGCACCCGATCCTCGGGGACCATCTGCAGCAATCCAGTATCCGTCCACGAGCGAAACGTAATGATGCCGCTGAAAGAGACATACCATCCCGCGGCAATTCCTGCGGTAGCGAGTTCGGTGCTTCCAGTGAAACAGTGCAGCACGCCACCGACGCCGGCCGCGAGCGCGTCTGCAAGAAACGCATGCGTGTCCGCTTCCGCATCGCGGGTATGCAACACGATCGGCCGAGAGAGCTCCTTGGCGATTTCGAGCTGTGCCGTGAGCACCGCGCGCTGCCGCGCCCGAGGTGCAGTCTCGTAGTGGTAGTCAAGCCCGCACTCTCCGATGGCGACCGCACCTAACGACACCGCATCACGAATCGCCGCGACGTCTCGCTCCGCGTCCCACGTGGCGGCGTCATGCGGATGCACGCCGCACGTGTGAAATACGAATCGTGGATAGCGGGCGGCGATGCGTTGTGCGCGCTTTGCTGCGGCTGGCGACTCCCCGATACAAACGAGGGCCCGCGCTCCAGCAGCGCGGGCCCGATCGATTGTTGCATCCACGTCGTCAGAGAATGCAGCATCCGCAAGATGCACGTGACTGTCAGCGAACACGGTCACGTGATACTGATGCGATTCATCAACGCGCGACTGCGCGCTCGTTCGCGCGAGGCTTGGTCGGCGCCGGCGTTCCCTCGACGGTCGCACGCATCGCCTTCCCAGCAGACTCGGAGGCAGCCCGCGGGTACTTCGACTCGATCCAGAGGAGCACTGGACCGGCGACGTAGATCGAGGAAAAGGTGGCGACGAAGATACCGAACGCCATAACCCAGGCGAACGGGCGAATCACTTCGCCAGCGAAGAAGAGCAATGCCAACGTTGCCGCGAGCGTCGTCGCATGCGTCATGATCGACCGCGGCAGGGTTTCGTTGATTGCGCGGTCAAGCACGTGTGCCATCGACTCGCCCTTCGAGCGTTTGCGCAGATCTTCACGCACGCGGTCAAAGATGATGATCGTGTCGTTCGCCGAGTAGCCAAGTAGTGTGAGGATTGCGGCGACAACCGTCAACGACACTTCGATGTTCATAAGCTTGATAAACGCGAACGTCACCAAGATGTCGTGCGCCGTGGAGACGACAGCGGCCATGCCGAACCGCCAGTCGAACCGAATGGCCAGATAGATGAGCGTGAAGAGCGATGTGATGATCATCGCGTAAAACGCACCCTGACGCAGCTCGCCACCGACCTTCGGGCCAACGGCTTCGGTGCGGACTACGGTGAGTGCTCCTGCGCCAAACTGCTGATCCAGCGCGCTTTCGATCTTCTTCGAAATGCCTTCGGCTCCGGCCGACTGCGACTGCACCTGCTTGGGATCCTGCGCGCGAATGGTGTACTCGGTCTCCGACCCGAAGGTCTGGATTTCGGCGCCAGTAACGCCGGCCTTGTCTAGCGTCGAACGCATAACGGCGACGTCTGGCTTCTGCTTGAACTTCACCTGCATCAACGTGCCGCCCGTGAACTCAATGCTGTAGTTCACGCCGCCGGTGATGAAGAAGGTGACCATACCGGCCGCAATGAACGCGAGCGTCAGCGCGGCGGCCGTGCGCCAATGGCGAACGAATTCGTACTTGGTGTTATGAAAGATGCGGATCATGGTCGCCTCAGATGCTCAGCGTCTGGGCGCCGCGCGAGCGGTTCATCCAGAGCAGGAAGAAGGTCTTGCTCACGAATATCGCGGTGAACAACGACGCGACGAGGCCTGCGATCAGCGTAACGGCGAAGCCACGCACGGGACCGGTACCGTACTGATAGAGCACCATGCCGGAAAGAATCGTGGTCGCGGACGTGTCGATGATGGCGCTCAACGCGTGGCGGAATCCTTCATCGATTGCAAGGCGCACCGACTTGCCGTGATCCAGCTCTTCGCGAATGCGCTCGAAGATCAGCACGTTCGCATCGACTGCGATACCGATCGACAAGACGAAGCCTGCAAGACCGGGCAACGTCAGTACCGCGTGGAATCCGGCAAGAATGGCCATGGTGTACAGGAGGTACAGCGCCAGCGCCGCGACGGCGAGGAGACCGGCAAAGCGATAATAGCCGATCAGAATTCCGACGATGAGCAGCAGCGCGATGCCGAGCGCGATGACGCCCTTATTGATGGAGTCTTGCCCGAGACTGGCGCCAATGCTGCGCACTTCCGCGACCTTGAGCGGCACCGGCAATGCACCGGCGCGAAGCACCAGTGCCAAGTCCTGTGCGGCTTGCAGCGAGCCGCCGCCGAGCGTGATTTGACCGTTGCGGCCAATCGCGCTGTTCAGCGTCGGTGCAGTCACGACACGCTGGTCGAGGACGATGGCCATGTTGTCCTTCACGTGCTTGCCTGTCTCAACCTTGAAGCGACGCGCGCCTTCGTTGTTGAGTGTGAACTGCACGACATTGCCTTCCACCGGATCGGTAGAGGGCCGAGCGTCGGTGAGGACTTCGCCGGTGATGATCGGACGCGAATCGAGCACGTAAAACGCGCGGAAGCGCTGCGTCCCCGTGACGAGCGAGTCGACGCCCCAACGAATCACTTTGCCAGGCGGCATGGCTGCCTGGATGGCCGGGAGCGCGAGCGCCTTTTCAAATGCGCCAAACGCCTTTTCCGGAATGACGTACTGCCCAGGGAGCTGCCCGGGCTGCACGTTCGATCCGAACAGCCCGCCCGTGGTGACCGGCGCCTTGCTCGCGCTGTCGCCACCCGTTGCACCTGCCGCCTTCGCCGTCGAATCCTTCTTGCCGGTGTCAGACTTCTGCGTGAGCAACGAGTTGACGCCCACCTTCTTGGTGGTGTCGCCCGAAAGCTTGTCGTCGCCTGAAACGCTGATGCCAGCGGCTCGCGCAATTTCGTCAAGGCGTGGAACCACCTTCTCGAGTGCCTGCGACTTGTCGGTAATCTGGAATTCGAGGAACGCTGACTTCTGCACCACATCGGTGGCGCGGGCAGCGTCATCGATGCCAGGCAGTTCGACGATCAAGCGTTCGTTGCCGGCCTTCTGTACCACGGGCTCGGAGACACCGAACTCGTCGATGCGCTGGCGCACGACTTTGAGTGCGCGATCAAGTGCTTCGGACTTGTTGGCGACGGCTTGCTTGGACTCGTCCACCTCAAGGGTCAAATGCATGCCCCCTTGCAAGTCGAGGCCACGCTTGAGCGGCACGCGCCTGACTGTGTCATAGACAAACACGCCATCACGCTTCACCCGTTCGACTACGGTGCGCGGAAACAGAGCCCACGCGGAGGCCGCGAGGAGTCCCACAATGAGCAGGACGCGGTACTTCAGGTTCGCCATCGATGCCGGTGGCCAGGGGTGAAACGGTCGGCAAGTGCCGCCGGAGGATACGCGTTCAACAGTCTCGCTGAAGGCTCAAGCTCGACCAGTGGATGCGGTGCGAAATGCGTCTAGCCTCGTAACTTAGGCGCCACTCAGTCGTCGCGGTAGTTCGCCAGCCGGAAGATTCGTCTGAAGGGCCAATCGGGCCGCCTTCTCATCGAGCGCAAGCTGTTCGCGCAACGCGTCAAGACCGGTAAAGGCCCGGGTGTCGCGGAGACGGGAGACGACGTCGAGCCGGACCGTCGCACCGTACCAGTTGACGTTCGCATCGAAGACATGCGCCTCGATCCGCCGTTCGCTGTCGCCAAAGGTTGGACGAGGTCCAAGGTTTAGCATGCCACCAAATGCCCCTTGCGGCGTCTGCGCGCGCACGGCGTACACACCGTCGGGAGGCAGCAGCTTGCGATCCGGAGGCGATGCGAGGTTCAACGTGGGGTAACCAAGCAATCGGCCGCGCTGATCACCGGCGATCACGCGACCGCTGATGCTGTACGGACGACCGAGCCCTTCGGCGGCCGTCCGCAGGTCGCCGTCGGAAATAGCGCGACGAATTGTAGTGGACGAAATAGCGCGACCGTCGCTCGCGAAGACCGGCGAGAGACAGGTGATCGCGATGTCACGCTCGGCGGCCAGCGCACGCAGGACGTCGACATCGCCGAGTCGTCCGCGTCCGAACCCGTGATCGTGACCGACGAGAAGCTCGGCGAGCCCATAGCGGTCGCGCAGTACCTGATCGAAGAAAGCTTCCGCCTCTAGTGCAGCGAGCGCATGCGTGAACGGCAATACGACGACGTACGACACACCGCTCTGCACAAACAGTTCGAGCTTTTCCTCGTGCAACGTCAGAAGCGGCGGTGCAATCTCGGGCTTAAGGACTTCGAGCGGATGCGGATCGAAGGTGACCACAACACTCGGCCGTTGCGACGCGTGCGCACGCGCCACGAGATGCTGCAGTACGTCCTGATGGCCGCGATGAATTCCGTCGAAGGTGCCGACGGTGATGACCGCGCCGCGCGCGTCGATGGGTAGTGCACGAAGACGCAACGTGCGCGCACTCATGCGTCCCCACCTAACAGCACCACACGCGGCTGCCACATGTCGCCATGCCGTCGTTGGCCAATGCCCAACACCTCGTGCGGCGACAGTCGGTCATCACGCATTTCGGACGCCGCGTGCACGAAGGCCACCATCGCTCCGGGTTGCGTTGCGGCTATCGCTCTTCCTTGTGCGAGATCTCGAATGCCGCGTGCATCCAACGGTTCGTGCGCGACGTCGCTCAGCAGCGGAAGCGCGGAACGCAGCTGCACGGTGCCATCCTCGATCGACCCTGGCGACAGCGCATCGAGCGGGACCGCGTCGGCGACTCGCGCCGGACCACTCGCGATGCGGCGAAGTTCCGCGCAGTGCGCGGCCGAGCCAAGCAGGCGCCCGAGATCGCGAGCGAGCGCTCGGATGTACGTGCCTCCGCCGCAGGAAATGCGGACGCGAACGTCGGCAGTGGATACGTCCAGTAGTTCCCAGCGATGGACCGTGATCTGCACGGGTGGCAGTACGACGGCTTCACCGCGACGCGCAATCGCGTACGCGCGCTCACCATTCACATGCTTCGCGGAAAACGCGGGCGGCACTTGCTTCAGCGTGCCGGTGAGCGCCTGCGTCGCCGCGTCGAGTGCGGCAACGGTAGTAGCGTCCGCGAAGACTGGCGCCATCGCTGTGCGCGTTGTCGTGCCCGTCGAATCATCGGTATCGGTCTCGTGGCCGAACCGAATCACAGCGTCATACACTTTCGGCTCGCCGACAATGTACGGAAGCAATCGCGTGCACTGTCCGACACCGAGCACGAGCAGTCCGGTTGCGAATGGGTCGAGCGTACCGGCGTGACCAACGCGCTTTGATCGCGCCGCACGTCGCACGAAACCCACGACGTCATGCGAGCTGACGCCGATCGGCTTATCTACGTATAGCAGTCCATCGACAGCGCCCACGCGATGTCAGCGCAGCGCTGTGGAGTCGTCAGCTTCCGACGGATGCATCGTCAGCTGGCCGGTCCGCCGAGGCCGGCGCGTCGGACGGCGACGCCGCGGAGTCAGTATGCACCCCTTCGGGAGCATCCGCGTCACGCTCGTTACGCACCTGCGCGAGCAACTGCTCGATGCGAGATGCGCGTGCGATGCTTTCATCGGCCTTGAAATGCACTTCCGGTGCATTGCGCAGCCGAAGAGACTTGCCGAGCATCGATCGCAAATGCGATGCGACACTGGCAAGCCCTTCAAACGTCGCCTTCGTCGCTTCGTCGTTGCCCATGACGCTGACAAAGACAGTGGCATGTCGGAGGTCACGCGTCATCTCTACCGCCGTGACGGTGACGAAGCCACGAATCCGCGGGTCCTTCGCGCCTTCCGAGAGGAAGGTCGCGACTTGTTCCCGAATGGATTCGGCGACGCGGTCAGGACGCCGTGGATCGCCCATGGGTCTTCCTCAGGATTTCGATGCTTGGTCGAGCGTGCGTGCGACTTCCTCGGTGCGATAGCACTCGAACACGTCGCCGACCTTTACATCGTTGAAGTTCTCGATGCCGATACCACACTCGTAGCCTTCCTTGACTTCGTTCACGTCGTCCTTGAACCGACGCAGCGAGGCAATCGCACCATCGTACATCTCGACGCCATCGCGGATGACGCGGACGCGCCCCTTCCGATTGATGTTGCCGCTTCGAACCATGCAGCCCGCGATGACACCGACGCGCGCAACCTTGAACGTTTCGCGCACCGCCGCTTCGCCGTAGACCACTTCGCGTTCTTCGGGGCGCAACATGCCTTCGAGCGCTGCCTTCACGTCGGCAACCGCCTCGTAGATGATGCGGTACAACTTGATCTCGACGCCTTCGCGTTCGGCTGCCGCGCGGGCGTTGTTGTCGGGGCGCACGTGGAAACCGATGATGATCGCGCCAGATGCCTTGGCGAGCAGGATGTCGGTTTCCGCGATCGCACCAACGCCACGGTGCAGGATTTCCACCGAGACTTCGGGATTTGACAGCTGTCCGAGTGCGTCGGCCAATGCTTCGGCCGGTCCACCCTGATCCGCCTTGATAACAAGGCGAAGCTGCCGCTTCTGGCCAGCCGAGGTCTGCGACATGAAGTCTTCGAGGGAGACGACGCCGCGCGTGGTGCGACGGCTCTTCGCTTCACGATCGAGTCTCTCACGACGCTGCGCAATTTCGCGTGCTTCTGCGGCATCTTCGACGACGATGAGCTGATCGCCAGCCATCGGCACGCCTGTGAGGCCGAGGATCTGCACCGGAATAGCAGGTCCAGCCGACTTGACGGCCTTACCACGCTCGTCGAGCAAAGCACGAACGCGACCGGAATAGATGCCGCAGATGTAGTCGTCACCTACTCGCAGCGTACCGTTCTGCACGAGCACCGTCGCGACCGGGCCCTTGCCCTGATCGAGCTGCGCTTCGACAACCGATCCAATCGCACGGCGCGACGGATTGGCCTTCAGTTCGAGAATGTCGGACTGCAACAGAATCTGATCGAGCAACTCCGCAACGCCCGTTCCCTTCTTCGCGGAGATTTCGGAGTGCAGCACCGTGCCACCGAACTCTTCGAGCACGACGTCATGCTGCAGCAGATCCTGCTTCACCTTGGCGATGTTCGCCGTGGGCAGGTCAACCTTGTTGACGGCAATAATGATCGGCACGCCGGCGCTCTTGGCGTGCGAGATCGCTTCCACGGTTTGCGGCATAACCTGGTCGTCGGCCGCAATTACGATGACGACGATGTCAGTCACCTGCGCACCACGCGCTCGCATGGCTGTAAACGCTTCGTGGCCAGGGGTGTCGAGGAAGGTGATCTGACGACCGTTGGCGACCTGTACGTGATACGCACCGATGTGCTGCGTGATACCGCCGGCTTCGCCGGCGACCACGTTAGCCTTACGGATGTAGTCGAGCAACGACGTCTTACCATGGTCAACGTGACCCATGATGGTGACGACTGGCGGACGGGGACGCAGATCTTCGACGTCGTCGGCTTCCGCGGTTTCGGTCGTGAGGTCAGCGGCATAGTCGCTCTCCTTCACGGCTTGGAAGCCGAACTCGCCGGCGATCAATTCGATTTGATCGAAGTCGAGCCGCTGATTGATGGTGACCATCAACCCGAGCGTCTTGAAGGCGAAGCCAACGATCTGTGTGGCGGGAACGCTCAGAATCTGCGCGAGCTCCGATACGGTGATGAATTCGTTCACTCGTACCGTTTTGCGCTCGCGCTCAGCCGCGGCAACGCGCTGCTCTTCCATCTCGGCGCGCATATCCGCACCAAAGCGCCGTCCGCTGCCGCGTCGCGCCGGAGCGCCACGCATTGCGGTCATCGTTTTGGTGATGTTCGCGGACACGGCTTCCTGATCGACCGCACCGCGTTTGCCCTTCTTGCCTCGACGCTGACTTTGCGAGTTCGCCGCAGACCCACCCGGCGACGGCGGCGGATTGCCGGGACCGTTGCTATTGCTCTGCTGGCTTTGCGTGGATTGTGGGCGACGATCGTCGCGACGCTGGCCCTGCCCAAGTCCGCCGCCAGGGGCAGCAGACGCGATCGGACGCGCGGAACCGAAGTTGGGCGAGCCGCCTGCGGAGTACGGACGCGGGCGCGGCGCACCTGGGACCACGGGGCGTGGACGCGGGCGATCTGGCGACAGCGGCGCCGACGGCGGTAGCACCACCGCTGGAGCCACCGTGGCCGTGGCAGCCACAGTGGTGGCAGCTACCGTAGTGGCAGCCGCGATACTCGGCGCAGCCGGCGGAGCCGATACCTGAACGACGACGGCAGGGATCGGTACGACCGGGACCACGACCGTCGCGACCTCAGCGTTGATCACTTCTGCAGCGCGCTTGGCCATTTCAGCAGCGCGAGCAGCAGGCACGGCCTCGATGTCCGGGCGCGTCGAGGCGACGACCGGCTCAACCCTGACTTCCGCAGCAGGTGCTACGGCAAGCACTTCGTCAGGAATTACGATGGGCTCGGGCGACGCGACAGTACGCAAAACGGCCGGAGCGGGTGCAGCGATCACCACCGGCTCAGGCGTTGGCGCGGTGGCAGGCGCCACCCCCGCGACCACGGTCTGCTCGCCTATGTGCGCATGCTCCTCGACGGTCGGATCTTCTTCTGCGCGACGGCGACGACGCACCGCCGGAGCGGCCGCCTCGACTTCGGCGACGGGAACCGGCGCTTCAGGCACCGCGGCCCCAGCGCGACGACGGCTCGGCTTGGCCGGGGCCGGCGCGGCCTTTTCGGCGCGCACGCGCTTTTCGCGTTCCCACCGTACGCGGATACGCGACACCTGGTCATCTGTCAGCAGCGACAAGTGACTCCGCACCGGAACGTCCATCTGACGCAGCAGCGCGAGCACCTCGTCTGCCGAGATCCCGAACTCACCCGCCATGTCATGCACACGAAGCTTGCTCAACCGTCCTCCTACCGCGAAACGCGCGTCGCGTCGCCTGCCGGGGCTGCCCCGGCTACGGCGCCACGGATACCGCGCGCCAGCGCCTGATCTATGATGCCTACCGCTGCCGTCGTCTCACGTCCTACGGCACCGCCCAGCTCGGCCGCACTTGGCCACTCCACCACTTCTACCCGCCGAGCCCGAAGGACCGGTAGGACTTTATCCAACGAGTGCCGCGATACATCCATCGCAACGAACGCCAACTGCAGGGTACCTTTGGTTGCGGCGATCCGCACTTGCTCGACGCCAACCACCACCAGCCTGCCCCGCATACCAAGTCCGACGAGACCAAGCACCTTGCGGCGCGCAGCGTCATCGAGCGGCTGCACGACGTCGGCGGGAGTGGTCACCCGTTCCCGCCCCCTGCCTCGTCTTCCGTCGTGAGCTCATCGATGATCGCCATGATCCGGTCTGCCTCTTCGGGCGCAATACCCGGCAGTCGAATCAGGTCGTCTCGGTCAAGGTCCAGGATGTCGTTGAGCATGCGGTAGCCCGCTTCCGCCAACACTGCAACCGTCGAGACTTCCAGCCCTTCGATTTCGTTCAACGGCAGATCTACTTCTGCTTCCACTTCATCCGGGAGCGGAGCGAAGAGTGGCGCTTCACCACCCTTTTCCATCCACTCGCGGCTTGAATACAGATCGATCTTCCAACCCGTCAATTCAGACGCCAGTCGCACGTTTTGTCCGTTGCGACCGATGGCCAACGAGAGTTGATCTTCGTCGACCACGGCTTGAATCGTACGGGACATCGCATCGCTGAACACGCGCGCGACTCGGGCCGGCGCGAGCGCCAGTTTGGCAAAACGCTCCGGATCGGGCGACCACGGCACGATATCGATCCGCTCGCCGCCGAGTTCATTCACGACCGCTTGCACGCGCGATCCCTTGAGGCCAACGCACGCGCCGACCGGATCGACTGCGTCATCTCGCGAGGTCACGGCGATTTTCGTTCGGCTGCCGACTTCGCGGGCGGCGGCCTTAATCTCCACGATGCCCTGCTGAATTTCCGGCACTTCGAGCTTGAACAGCGCCTGCACGAACAGCGCGTCGGCGCGACTCAAGATCAGACGCGGACCCTTGGGCGTGTCTTCCACGCGCTTGAGGACGGCGCGAACTGGTTCGCCTTGGTGGTAATGCTCGCGATGATTCTGCTCGCGATACGGGATGATCGCTTCGGCCTCGCGAAACTTATTGAGCATGACGACGAGCTTGCCGCGCTCAATCTGCTGCACTTCGCCCGACTGCAGCTCGCCGACCTTTCCGGAGAACTCGTCGCGAATGCGCGTGCGCTCACCTTCGCGAACGCGCTGAATGATCCGCTGCTTCGCTGCCTGGACGGCCGTTCGGCCGAATTCATTGAAGTCGACGTTGCTCTCCATAACGTCACCGACCTCAAACTCCGGGTCTGCGAACCGCGCTTCTTCGAGCAGTACTTCGCGCGAGGCGTCGGTGACCTCCTCGACCACCGTCTTGAGCAGCACGATGCGGATAGCCCCTTTGTCCTCGTCGATCTCGACTTCGGCCTGCACGTTGGCGCCATGCTTTTTCGCGAGGGCGGCATGAATGCCGTCCTGCAGGAGCCCATGCAGTTCCGTACGGTCGAGCTGCTTCGAATTGGCCAGCTCGCGAAACGCCGCGAGAATCTCCGCCGACCCGGACATCCGGTATCCTCTATCGTTTCCAGTGAAACGCCAGTCGAGCCTGCGAGATCACGGTGAGCGGGAGTTGAAATTCCCTACCCTTCGGATCACGCACCACTGCGACTTCAGCGCCTTCCTCGCCTTCGAGCGCGAGAATCTCAACTTCCTGTTTTCCACCCGCCAACTCGGTACTCGTGACCGTCGCGTGTCGTCCGACAAATCGGCGCCAATCGGCCGGCGAACGAAGCGGCCGGTCGGCGCCTGGTGACGACACTTCCAACACATACTGTTCGCTGACCAACGCGGCAGACTCCAACTTTGCCTCGACGGCACGCGACACCTTCGCACAATCCTCAATCGTCACCTTGGTTCCGTCGCGCCGATCGATGCGCAGCTCCAGAACCGGACGTGACTTCGAGCCCCCGCGTCGCAGCTCGACGAGATCAAAACCAAGCCCGTCAAGCTCTTGCGCGACAACAGGTTCGACAACTTCGCGCATCACACCGCCTCGCCTGCGAAAAAACCACCCGAGAACAAAAAAGTGTGGGGACCTTCCCCACACTTCCGCCGCCCGCGCGAGGCGGACGAAGTCACGAAGGAGTTACGTATTCAGAATGGCAAGCTAGGGAGCGCGCAGAGGAAGGTCAAGATGACTCATTCGTCTGCCGCGAGTGCGATGACGCCAAGCTGACGCCCCGCGTCGCCGGCACGATGGCTGAAAAAGCGGTCGTTGTGACAACGCGTGCACGCCTCGCTGACACTGACGGCGCGCACGCCGAGCAGCCGCGCCTGGTCTTGCAGCACCGCGCGCACATCAAGCAATCCCTTGGCGCTTGCCGGACGTCCGGTGACCGCGGCGAGCACTTCCGGGCCAACCTCGTAGCATGCACCGCAAATCGACGGTCCAAGATGAACGCTGCACTCACTGGCAGGAAATCCCAACTGCTCCAGCACCTCAAGGCCTGCGGCGAGAATACCCGCTGCGGTACCACGCCAACCCGCGTGCAGTGCAGCGATCGCTCCCGCTGGATGCGCAATAAAGACGGGCGTGCAATCGGCGACGGTCACTACGAGGGCCGTACCCGGCGTCGTGGTGACGTGCCCATCGACACCGCGCATGCGGAGCCAGCCACGCCACTGACCGTCGTGCTGCGCGACCGCATTCCCGTGCACCTGGGTCGCACTCGCCAATCGAAACACGCGCTGGTTCGCCAGCTCATCCTGTAGCGCGCTCCAGCGATCCATTATTTCCGCGACGGACTCATTCGACCCGAATCCGAACGAGCCCGCGGCGCGAGTCGTCGTCCAGGCGCGGATCTTCGGCGCCAGCTCGGGAGCCAATGCGGCATGCTGTAGTGGCACGCGAACCTGTTACTTCGCGCGGAGTTCGACTCGACGGATTCTTGCGCCGAGCGCGCCGAGGCGCTCCTCGACTCGCTCGTATCCTCGCTCGATCTGCTGCGCGTTGTTGATGGTGCTCGGGCCGTCGGCGCACAGCGCGGCGAGCAACATCGCCATACCCGCGCGGATGTCCGGACTTTCGACTGTACTGCCCCGAAGCTTGGTGGGTCCCGACACGATCGCACGATGCGGATCACAGAGCACGATCCGGGCACCCATCGCGACGAGTTTGTCGACAAAGAACATGCGGGACTCGAACATTTTCTCGTGCATGAGGATCATGCCGTCGCACTGCGTCGCGGTGACGATCGCAATGGACATGAGGTCGGCGGGAAACGCAGGCCACGGCTGGTCTTCCAGCTTGGGGACGTGTCCTCCAAGGTCGCTCTGAATGGAGCGAGACTGGTCGGCCGGGACAATGAGGTCGTCGCCGTCTACGACGCAATGAATGCCAAGGCGCTCGAAGCCCATGCGCGTACTGCGCAGGTGCTCGATGCCAGCGCGTTCGATGCGGAGTTCGGAGCGAGTGACCGCGGCGAGGCCGATAAACGACCCAACTTCGATATGATCCGGACCGATCGTATGCGTCGCCCCACCGAGCGGTCGTCCACCGTGAATTGTGTAGACGTTGGAGCCGATGCCCTCGATCCGTGCACCGAGGGCGATGAGAAAATTGGCGAGATCTTGCACATGGGGCTCGCTCGCGGCGTTGCGGAGCACCGTGACGCCTTTGGCCGCGACCGCTGCGACGAGGGCATTTTCAGTGGCGGTGACGCTGGGCTCATCGAGAAACACATCGGCGCCGACCAGCCCGGTACTCCAAAATCGGAATTGCTCGCCAAGCTCGAATTGCGCGCCGAGTGCCTGCAGCACGTGGAAGTGCGTATCGAGTCGGCGCCGTCCGATGACGTCACCGCCGGGCGGGGATAACGTGACGTCACCGCAGCGCGCGAGCAGCGGCGCGGCGAGCAGGATCGACGCGCGAATGCGCGCGCACATGACCGGATCGAGTTCGCCGGACCGCAACTCCTTGGCGTGAATGCGGAGCGCATTTGGCCCCGTCCACTCACATTCGGCACCCGTGGTACGAATTAACTCCACCAGCGTCTCGATATCCCGAATCCGAGGGACGTTCTCGAGATGAACGGGCTGGTCGGTAATGAGCGCCGCGGCAACGATCGGCAGCGCGGCATTCTTATTGCCAGCGGGTCGGATGGTACCGGCGAGACGCTGTCCACCTTCGACGATGAATTGAACGGCTGACATGCAGGTGGTGTTGGACGCGAGGGAAACGACGAAACGCTTGGCCGAAGGATCACCGACTCGACTCGACAGCGTCAAGCGGAGTTTTGCTTGACCCCTCTCTCCGTACCCCTTAGATCCCCCCCATGCCCATCCTCGTCGCGCTTTCCGTTCGCCTGCTGGCGGCAGCCGCCGCACCCGACACGATCATAGCGCGAACGATGCCTGTGCGCGGCCTCTTCGACTACACGAGCGGCGCGCTTCAGATCATTGTCTTGCTGCTCGGCGTCGGTGTCCTGATTGCGATGGTGATGCTGTTGCTCACATTGCGCGCTGGCATCGACAAGCTCAACAACACCGTGGAGCGACTGACGAACGACGTGCGTCCGCTCCTGACCAGCGTGAACGACGTCGTGGCTGACGCGCGTCATGTAGTGGGCCGCATCCGAACGGATGTCGAACGCGTCAGTGATGCGGCGGGAGCCATCAGCGACCAACTGTTGCACGCGGCTCAAGTGACGGCGGATCGCGTGGACGATGTGAACGCGGTGCTTGATGTTCTGCAGGCGGAACTCGAGGACGTCGCGATTTCGACGGTCGCCAAGGTTCGCGGTATTAGTGTTGGCGCACGCTTGCTCGGTGCCGCATTCGGCCGACGCAAGCGGCGGGGAAAGCGGGCAGCGGCCGTCGTGGACCGCCGCGACCGTGATCGCGGATCGGCGCCTGCGTAACTTTTCATCCGCGATGCGGCCCTGGTTCGTTGGCGCTGCCGCCATTACGCTCGCGCTGTTGCTGGTCCCTGCGCCACTCTGGGCCTGGACGCCTGGCACACACGTCTTTCTGGGGGACGCACTCCTGCGCAATCTCGGATTGCTGCCGGCGCGCATCAGTGAACTCCTGGCTGCGTTTCCAACGGATTTTCTGTATGGCTCGATTGCCGCAGACACGAGCATCGCCAAAAAGTATGCAGACGTAGGGCGACATTGTCATTCGTGGCGAATCGGTTTGGAGATTCATGACGATGCTGATTCGCCATCACTGCGCGCCTTTGCGCTCGGTTACTTAGCACATCTCGCCGCCGATGTGGTCGCGCACAATTTTTACGTGCCGCGACAGCTTGCCGTGACCTCGAGTACCACGGCGGTCGGACATAGCTACTGGGAAAGCCGCATTGACACGCACTTGGGCGATCCTTGGCCGCGTCGTGCACGCGATCTGTTGTTTCTCGATCATGTCGCGTCGGATCAGCATCTCGACCGCATTCTCAGTCCAACGTTGTTCGGCACGCCAACCAACCGCCGTATTTTCCGCGGCATGGTGTACGTAACCGATACGGATTCGTGGCAGCGCATCTTTCAGCTGATCGCTGAAAAGAGCCGCTGGGATTTAACTGACGCCGACGTCTCACGTTATCTCGCGCGCGCCTTCGACTACATCGTGGATTTGATGGTGCACTGGGATCGCGCCGAAGCCATGCAGTTCGATCCGTCGGGGGATGAGCCGCTTCGATCGGCCAAATCCGTGCGACGTCTCGCGAAGCGACAGGGTGGCGACGTGCGCGCCGCACTCGAAGCGGATCGCATGTTTGGCATGCCGATCACGAATCTTCGGCATGCCGCGCAGCTTGCGGAACCGCTCTTCAGCCCGCGCGTTCCGAAAGCAGCTGATTGACCTTTTTCGGGTCGGCGGCGCCTTTCGATTTCTTCATCACCTGCCCGACCAGCACGCCTTGCAACTTCTTTTCGCCGGCGAAGAAGCGCGCGGCTTCGACTGGCAGCTCCGCGAGTACCTCGTCGATCCAACCGACGAGCGACGCGTCGTCGCTGACCTTGAGCAAACCTTCGCGCGTTGCAAGCGCAAGCGGGTCGGCCGCGTCGTGCTCCATCAACGTGAACAGCTGACGGGCGGCCGTGTTGGAGATCTGATTCGTTGCTTCGAGTGCAATCAGCGCACCAAGACGCGCCGCGCTCACCGGATGGTCGTGCAGCGCGACGCCTGAGGCATTCACGGATGCGAGCAACGGCCCGGTGACCCAATTCGCAGCACGACGCGGATCGCCCGACGCAGCCGCGATCGACTCGTAGCTGTCTGCCAGTTCACGCGTGGCCGTGAGCTGCTCGACCTCTGCTGTCACCAGTCCGTAAGCGTCGCGGAATCGCGCGCGCTTGGCCTCGGGCAATTCGGGCAGCGCGTCACGCTGCACAGCCATCCACGAGGCATCAAGCACGAGTGGCGGCAGATCAGGCTCGGGGAAGTAGCGATAGTCGTGACTGCCCTCTTTGCTTCGCGCTGGTCGAATGTGACCGCGCACGCCATCCCACAGCATCGTCTGCTGCAGGATCTCTCCACCCGCTTCGATAACCGCACACTGGCGCGCGAATTCGACTTCGATGGAGCGCTCGACACCAGAGAACGTGTTGAGGTTTTTGATTTCGGTGCGCGTACCCAGTGTGGTGCTCCCATGGGGACGGACCGAGATGTTCACATCCACCCGCAGCGAACCCTCTTCCATGTTCGCGTCGGATACTTCGGTGTATTCGAGAATCTGCTTCATGCGACGGAGGTACGTCCCGGCGTCAGCGGCGGTTCTCAGTTCGGGCTCCGAGACGATTTCGACGAGCGGCGTCCCCGAACGATTGAGATCGATCGCGCTCCACTCGGCAAATCGATCGTGCACAGACTTACCGGCGTCTTCTTCCATGTGCACGCGCGTGATGCCGATGCGGATCGGATCGCCACCGGTGTTACGACCAATCTCGACAGCGCCGCCGGTCGCCAACGGCCGATCGAATTGCGAGATCTGATAGCCTTTGGGGAGGTCGGGATAGAAGTAGTTCTTCCGCGCGAAGATCGACACGGGGTGCACGGTGCATCCAAGCGCCATCGCGGCGCGCGTTGCAAGCGTGACCGCATGCTCGTTCAACACCGGCAGCGCGCCTGGAAGTCCCAAGCAGACCGGGCACGTATTCGCGTTGGGGGCATCGCCAAAGCTCGTGCGACAGCCGCAGAACGCTTTGCTCCGCGTCTTCAGCTGACAGTGCACTTCAAGGCCGATGACGAGTTCGTAGCGGTCCGCACTCATCGATGCGCCTCCTCACCTAACGCGTGTTCGAGTGCATAGGCGACGCGAAACATCGTGTGCTCATCGAAATGATTGGCGAGCAGCTGTCCGCCAACCGGCAGTCCATTGATGCGCCCAATCGGCTGCGACATCGCCGGTACGCCTGCAAGATTCGCAGTCACCGTGAAGATGTCGCTCAGATACATCTCATACGGATCGGACACGGCACCAAGCTTGAACGCGGTCGTCGGCGTGGTCGGTGTGAGGAGCGCATGCACACCACTGGCGAACACTTGGGCGAAGTCGTTGGTGATGAGCCGACGAACGGCCTGTGCGCGCTTGTAGTACGCGTCGTAGTAGCCAGCGCTCAGCACGTAAGTGCCGAGCAGAATTCGGCGCGTCACTTCGGCACCAAAGCCACCGGTCCGCGTATGCTCGTACATCTCTCGCAATCCATTACCTGGCACGCGCAGTCCGTACCGAACGCCATCATAGCGCGCGAGATTGCTCGATGCCTCGGCTGGCGCGACGATGTAGTAGACAGGAATCGCAAGATCGGTATGTGGTAACGACACGTCGCGCACTTCCGCCCCGAGCGCGCGCAGCGTGTCAGCAGCACGATCCGTGAGCGCTCTGATGTTCGGATCGAGCGATGGCGGGAAATATTCGCGAGGGCGTCCAACCACAACACCAGCAAGGGGCCGCGTCTTCGTTGCGGTGAGCAGTCCGGCACGGTAATCGGCAACGTGCACACGGGCGGACGTCGCATCCAGTGGATCGGCGCCCGCGATGACCTCCAGCGTAATCGCGGCGTCATCGACGGTTCGCCCGAAGACGCCAATCTGTTCGAGCGATGACGCGTATGCGACGAGACCATGTCGACTGACGCGACCGTACGTGGGCTTCACTCCGACAATGCCACAGAACGCGGCCGGCTGCCGGACGGAGCCACCGGTCTCAGAACCAAGCGCGGTGCGCACGACGCCGGCACTGACCGCCACAGCGGAACCGCCGGACGAGCCACCCGGTACACGCGATGCATCGTGCGGATTTTTTGCCGGACCAAACGCACTATTCTCGGTCGACGAGCCCATCGCGAACTCGTCCATGTTGGTCTTACCAACGACGATTGCACCGGCGGCGCGAAGACGCGTGATTGCAGTCGCTTCGTACGGACTGACGTACGATTCGAGCATGCGGGACCCACAGGTCGTCGGCAATCGCAGCGTCGCGATGTTGTCCTTGACGGCAATCGGAATGCCCGCAAGCGGTAAGTCGGGACGATCGTGCGCGTGCGTTGCGGCATCGTACGCACCGTCGCGATCCATCGAGAGAAACGCGTGGAGCCCAGATGCATCTGCGTGCACCGCATCGGCGCGCGCGAACGTTTCGTCGAGGAGCGCGCGCGTCGGGACAACGCCAGCGCGTATATCGCGCACCAGGTCAACTACGGAGCGCGCGAGCAGCCCGGTAGGTTCGGTGAGATTCATTCGTCGTCGCCCGAGTCGACCAGATGGTCAGCGCTGGTCGCGATGTCGGTCATCGCGGGATCCGTGCCTGCTACGCCGTGGGTGGCGAGCCGCGGCACGAGAAAAAAGCCGTCGCGGAATGCCGGGGCAAACGCCGATCGATCCCGTGACAGCGAAACAGGCAACGTATCATCGGGCCGCAGCGGCATACGGAGCGACGCATGATCCATTGCGAGTGCAGCATCGATGGATATCGCCTGCAACACGTCCATGTGACCAAGGATGCCGTTGAGCTCCACGACCAGCGCCGGCATACGTGCTTCGTCGATCGCGAGGCGAGCCAGCAGCGCAATGTTGCGCACGTCATCAGTGGAGACGGCCATCTACTCCCACCCGCGTTCAAGTTTGGCCTGTGCGATGACGAGCGTCTTTCGACCGATCTCTTCATCTTCAAAATCAATGCGCACCTTTGCGTCGCGCCCGGAACCTGAAAGCTCCGCGATCGTACCGCTACCGAACTTCGCGTGGCGCACTTTCTCACCGACGGCGAACATCGGCGTATCCTGCGATTCATCCTCGGGCTCGACATGACGCGGGCGCGCGGGTGAAGGCGACGACCACGATTTGGGTGCCTTTCCGAACGGTGTCTCTCCGCCGCGTGCGGCAGCGCTGCCATACGGTCCAACCGCGCGCCCTGCACCGCCCTTCGTAGCACCTGTGCCACCGCCGCTCCCGCTACCGTAGCTACTGCGCCCCCAGCTGTCATCGCCCGACGACGGACGACCCGCGCCGCCGTACGCACGTCGACCTTCCGTGCGCGCACGCATGCTCTGCTGCCGTTCGGCGAGCGATGGCGGAATTGTACGCAGGAACCGCGACGGCATCGAGACCATCAACTCACCGTTGCGACGACGCTGTTCAGCGCATGTAAGGTAGAGTTTGCGCTCGGCCCGCGTGATGCCGACGTAGAACAGGCGTCGTTCCTCTTCGAGTTGCTTCGGATCTTCGGCAGCGCGCGCAAGTGGAAAGAGGCCGTCCTCAAGTCCCGAGACGAAGACGAGCGGAAACTCGAGCCCCTTCGCATTGTGCATCGTCATCATCGTGACGGCATCTGCGTCGGGATCCAGCTTGTCGAGGCCTGCAACCAAGGTCGCTTGCTGCAGAAAGTGGTCGAGCGGGGTGAGTCCCACTTCACCGCCATCGTCCGCCACCACTTCGGCGGCACCCGCAATCAACTCGCGTACGTTTTCAATACGCTCCGTGCCTTCCGGCCCCTCTGCACGCAAGTGATCCGTATAACGAATGGATTCAACCACATCGCGCAGTAGTTCATCCACCGCCGCATCGGCGATCTGCGCTTGCAGTCGACGCACCAGCGCCACGAAATCCTCGAGCGCCGACCGAGCAGCCGGACGCAATGCGCTGAGCAGATCAGAGCGTGACGCAACGGCGAGCAACGAGGTGCCGTCCATCGTCGCGCGTTCAGCGAGCAGCGCCAGCGTTGCGTCACCAAGGCCGCGCTTGGGAACGTTGACCGCACGGCGAAACGCTTCGTCATCGGCAGGATTCGCGACGAGTTTGAGATACGCCATGAGATCCCGGATTTCGCGCCGATCATAAAAGCGGACAGCGCCGACCAAGCGATACGGAATCGATCGACGGCGGAATGCATCTTCGACGGCACGGCTCTGCGCGTTCGTGCGGTACAGCACTGCGCAATCACGACGTGCCCAGTCCCCGCGCGCCGTGCGATCGATGACCACTTCGGCGATGAAGTCGGCCTCGTCGCGTTCGTCGAGCGTTTGCATGAGCGTGACTGGTTCACCGGCCGGACGCGTCGCACGCAAAGTCTTACCGCGACGTTCGGTGTTTTCGGCGATGACTGCGTTCGCGAGCGCGAGGATGTTCGGCGTCGAGCGATAGTTCTCTTCCAGTCGCACGATACGCGCGCCGGGAAAATCGCGCTCGAAGTCGAGGATGTTGCGAATGTCTGCGCCACGCCAGCCGTAGATGGACTGATCGTCGTCGCCTACCACCATCACGTTGCGATATCCACCACCCATCAACGAGACGAACTTGTACTGCGCCGCATTCGTATCCTGATACTCGTCGACGAGCACGTAGCGAAACCGACGCTGGTAGTGGGCACGCAGCGTTTCGTCGCGCTCCAGCGCACGGACGGGAAGCACGAGCAAATCATCAAAGGTGACGGCGTTCGCGCGTTCCAAGGCGCTTTCCAGATCGGCGTAGCAACCAGCAACCGCCTTCGAAAAGACATCGTATGCCGTTGCCGCATAGTCGCTGACTGAGACCAGCGCATTCTTCGCATCAGAAATCGCGCCGAGGATCGCCTTCGGTGCGAATTGCGAAGGGCTGATGTTTCGACGCTCCATCACGCGCTTGAGCGCCGCGAGTGTGTCGTCTTCATCGTAGATCGTGAAGTTGGCTTCGCGTCCAACGATTGGCGCGACACCGCGCAGCATACGTGCACCGAGCGCGTGGAAAGTGCCGCACCACATGCCCTTCGGTTGATGCCCGAGCAGGCGCGCGATGCGATCGCGCATCTCACCGGCGGCCTTGTTCGTGAAGGTCACCGACAGAATTTCGTGTGCGCCGACCCCGCGATCACCAATAAGTCGTGCGATGCGTGTGGTGAGCACGCGCGTCTTACCCGAGCCAGCGCCGGCCAACACAAGCATCGGCCCGTCGTCGTGCGCGACCGCCTCACGCTGCGAAGGATTGAGTCCGCGGGTGATAGCCACGAGGTCGAGGGCCGGCAGCGGTGAGGCGACGGGCGCTGAGAATTCGGAGAGGGCTGGCCGCACAGCGACTGGCGTTCGCGCAAAGCGCGTCGACACTATTGCGGGCGCTGCCACTGGAGTCATCACTACGGTGGGTGCTACTGGTTGCGCTTCCGTCGATGCCACGGATGGCGCCGTAGTCGGCGCTGCAGGCAGCGCCTCCGGCTTCGGCGCGTCCGGCTCATCCGGCGCATCAAACAGCGACCCGGTCCAACCCGTCGTTTTCATCCGGGCAAGATAACGTCAAAGGCGGCACCGCGGCCTTCGTCGGCAAGCACCAATCGGCCACCGTGATTCTCTTCAACGATGCGGCGCGCGAGCGACAGCCCGATGCCCCACCCGCGCTCTTTGGTCGTGAAGCCCGCGTCGAAGATTCGCTTGCGTAACGCACGTGGAACGCCGGGGCCATTGTCCGCGACACGCACGCGCACACCTCCTTCTGGTAGCTGATTCGCGGAGACAACCACCGCGCCGTCGCTACCGCCGAGGGCGTCGATCGCATTCTTGATCAACACCTCGAGCACCCACTCGAGCAGCACGCCA
>JBBQDB010000046.1:0-28467 GCA_038319245.1 Gemmatimonadales bacterium | reverse complement strand
TCCGAGTGACCGCAACGGGTCGTTGGTCAACGACCGAACATGATGATTGAAGTACGGTCTTTGAGATTGGTTCCGCAATCGGTCGGAGCGTGAAGCAAGTTGAACCACGCCCAGAGTCGATGACGCGCATCACTGCGGACGCGCCCGCTGTCGATAAATATTCAACGGGCCCAGACGGTCACAGTCTGACGCCGCAGCGGTGACCGGGTGGATCCCTCGCCCGTCTGCTCTCTAAGCGAGCGGCCGCTTGCTGGTATGCGCGACCGATTTCTACCGTACGAACCCGATGCAGCGATCCCGACGATTTCAACCGACGCGATGAACCTGATACTGCTGGCCACGTTCTGCGCCGTCACGATGCTGGCGATGTTCTGGCGACTCCGTCCGCAACTCAAAAAGGAGCGCGCGGCCGTCACTGCCCTGCACGAGGCGGTGAAGGCGGGCGTCAATGAGCCGCCTTCACTGCATCCGGTCATCGACGAGGACCTGTGCATCGGATGCGGCGCGTGCGTCGATGCGTGCCCGGAGCAGCCGCTCCACTCGCCGCTCGGACTGGTCAACGGAAAGGCGGTACTGGTCGATGCGGCGCACTGCATTGGACATGGTGCGTGCAAGATCGCCTGCCCGATGAACGCGATCGATCTGGTGTTCGGCACCGAAAAGCGTGGCGTCGACATTCCCGCGCTTAAACCCAACTTCGAAACGAACGTCCCTGGAATATTTATCGCCGGTGAACTGGGCGGCATGGGACTCATCGCGAACGCGATCGATCAAGGGAAGGCGGCGGTCGATTCCATTCGGAAGCTGTCTGGGCTCGGGCAACGCGACGACCGACTGGACCTCGTCATTGTCGGGGCCGGTCCTGCCGGATTTTCGGCGTCACTCGCCGCAATGCAACACAACTTGCGCGTTCGCACCATCGAGCAAAACACGCTTGGCGGCACGGTCTACCACTTCCCGCGCGGCAAGGTCGTGATGACCCGTCCGGTAGAACTGCCGTTGGTAGGCAAGGTGAAGATCGCCGAGACGAGCAAAGAGAAACTGTTGCAGTTCTGGCAGTCGGTGGAGCGCGACTTCAACGTCAAGATCCACTACAACGAACGGCTCGAGATGGTGACGAAGCAGGGCGATGGCTTTGTCGTACGCACCACGGTGGGCGAATATCGCACGCGCGCGGTGCTGCTCTGTCTTGGTCGAACGGGCACGCCGCGTAAACTCGGCGTCGAAGGCGAAGACAACGAGAAGGTGATCTATCGGCTGATCGACTCCCGGGAGTTCGCCGGCAAACACGTGCTGATCGTTGGCGGCGGTGACAGTGCGCTGGAAGCCGCGCACACCATCGCCGAAGAAGCCGGCGCGAAAGTAACGCTGTCGTATCGCGAAAAAGCATTCACGCGCGCAAAGGAAAAGAACCGAAAAAAAGTGGAAAGCGCCGAGCGCGAAGGAAGAGTCGAGGTGCTCTTCGAATCGATCGTGACATCGGTGCACGCGCCGTACGTTGAGATCAGTCACGCTGGCAAGATCGTCGAGGTGCCGAACGAAGCGGTGATCGTGTGCGCGGGTGGCATTCTACCGACACCGTTTCTTCGCGAGATTGGCATCGAGATCGAGACGAAGTTCGGGACGCGATAGGCGCGTCATGCACTCTTTCCATCGCTGGCCGGGCGCGGCAGGGCATAGACGCGTCGCCAGGCTCAGGGCGTGACGGACGAAGCCTGCTTTTGCGCTGCGATCGGCATTTCACCAGTGATCCGGCGCGTGTCTTCCTGGTGCGTTTCGCTACGCTCATCCGCGGGGATAATGCCCGCGTCGTTAAGCATGAGCCCCACGGCATCCGGCACCATCGCCGGCCACATGAAGATGCCTTCCAGACGCACGATGGTGCGTGGCGTCCGGCCGGTGTCTACGAATTTGCGTCGGGCCCAAAGCTCGTAGACAAAGGTGATCATGCCGCCAAACGCCGCGAACACGCTCCACGTGACCACCGCTTCGCGCCACGGCAGCTCGACAAACATCCAGAGTAGCACGGCGTAGCTCAGCACCATGCCCATGATGCCCATGCCGCGACGAAAGGCCGCATTGAGGACGACACAGGCCGTGGTCCAGAGCAGAATGCCAAAGAGTACGATCGCCCACATGAGGTTGACGTAGAGAAACGTCATTGGGGCTCCGACGCAGCGGATGGAAGGGAGCGTCGCGCAGGAGGGCGAGTGCGACGCGTCGGGCAGCGACCAGCACAGGAGCGGCAAACGAGTAGCGATGTACTGTCGAACACGTCACGCGTGCCGACCGATAACGAGTGCATCTGGAGTGTGCATCGTCGCGTGCGGTTACGCCAGCGACTCGCCGCGCGACGCACGCATCGCGTGCGACTGAACGCAATCGCGCATATCCACGTCGCCTTTAGCCTCGAATGCGGCTGCGCCTGTTTCGCGTGCGGCTATGCAGATGATGACAACTACTGCGGACTCGCGACATGCAACAACACGCCGCGATTGTTGTAGAGCACGAAGCAGGCAACCGCGAGCAAAAAGATCGCGAAGTATCGTTTGAGCTTCGCAGCGGGTACGCGCTTGCCGACGGTGTTGCCGATGAGGATGCCCGTAACCGCCGACGCGGCGACGATCGCCGTTTCACGCCACGGGATGGTGACGCGTCCGATCGTACCAACGAATCCTGACGCGGAATTCACGGTGATCACGGAGAGCGACGTGCCGACGGCTTCCGCCATCGAAAGCCCAGCGAGCGAGGTCAGCGCCGGCACGATCACAAAGCCACCGCCGATGCCCACAAGCCCCGTTAACACGCCGACCGATGCACCGGTGAGCGCGAGCAGCAGCGGGTGTGCGGCGGGCTGCGTTTCTGCGCGCATTGGTGCGCGAAGCATCGCCGTGGCCGCGGCCAGCATGACCATCGCGAGCAGCACGAGTTGCACGTCACCGCGCACATGGGCCGCGAGTCTCGCGCCGCCGAACGCGCCGAGCAGCGTGGCCGCGCCGAACGCGAGCGTGGTGCGCCAATGCACGTGCCCCGCCCGCCATCGTAGCATGGCGCCCACCGCCGATGTCGTGCCAACGACGGCCAGGCTCATCGCGATGGCGGTCTTTGGCGCGATACCGGCGGCATAGACCAGCGCGGGTACGGTGAGGATGGAGCCGCCGCCGCCGAGGACGCCGAGGAGCAGACCGAGCGCGAGACCGATGAGGGAGAGGATCACGCGGGAACGGTAACCGCTGAGCATGCAGCGCGACGAGGGCAGCCTCGCCGACTTGACGATTGGATCCTCGTGTCTTACATATATTCGCATATGCGTATATCATCACAGACACAGACGCGTCCAACACCGCCCACCAGCCTACTGCGCCTCGGGCTGGTGCTCGGCCTGCTTCTCGGACGCGCGCCGCTGATGCAGGGACAGCAACCGTCGACTTACCCCGCCGGTGCACCGGCGACGCGAATGGCGGTCGCACCGGGCCTCACACCGGCAACGGCACCGCCACTCTCACTGACGGCCGCGATGCGCGAAGCCGACCGCGGCGCGTTCGCCAACCGACTCGCGCAGGCCGCGAGCGACGGCGATGCGGCCCGCGCCCGCCAGACCCTGCAAGGCGTTCTGCCCGCCGCACGCATCGAGAGTGGCGTCGTGCGCACCACCGATCCGATCGGCGCGTTTGGCACCATGCTCCGGCAGCGCCGCGTCACGGCCGCTGCGTTCGATCCGGCGCGCCTGAACGATCCAGCGGCTATTACCAACGTACAGAGCGGCGTGGTCGTCGAGGTGCCGCTGCTGAATGCCGACGCCTGGGCTGGCCGACGAGCCGCGACCGACGCAGCGACTGCGGGTCGAGCGAACGGTGACTGGACCGCGCGCAGTACGCGAAGCGCGGTGGTGCGCGCCTACTACGGTGCGGTACTCGCGACTGAACAGATCACGACGTTGCAGCAGGCAGCACGCGCGGCCGAAGCGGCGCGACGGCAGGTGTTAGCCATGGTGAGCCAAGGACTCGTCACCAAGGCCGACGCACTGCAAGCGTCGGTACGAGTGTCACAGGTCACCGCCGCGCTGCTCACCGCGCAGAATGATGCCGAGACCGCGCAGCGACAGCTCGGCGTACTGCTTGGGCGCGCGGGGACCCTCGTGCCAGTCGTGCCGACGATGCTGCCGTCAGACAGCCTGGTTCGCGCGCTGGCCGTTGCCGACACGAGTGTGGTTGAGCACGGGCCAACGCCGCGCGATGGCGAGCACGTATCACCGCGTGTGGATGGCCGTGCTGACGTTCGTGCGGCAGATGCAGGCCTGCTCGCGGCAGATGCGAATATCCAACGCGCGCAGCGCACGATGCTTCCGCGCCTCAACGGATTCGCGCGATACGACTGGAACACGCCCACGGCGTTGTTCGCGGGTCAGAAGAACTGGACGGTCGGGCTAATGGCGTCGTGGGCACTCTTCAACGGCGGCGGCACCATCGCGGAAGTCGGCGCCGCGAGGGCCACGGCCAGTAGTGCACGGGCTGGTGCCGACGCGCTGCGCGCCAAAGCCGCGCTCGAGGACGACGCGACACGACGCGCCGTGATCGTCGCGCTGCAGCGTCTCGATCTCGCGACGCTCGCCGCGGAGCAGAGTCGCGAAGCGCATCGCTTGGTCGACAAACGATATGCCGGCGGCCTCACGACGATCGCCGAGCTGCTGGCGGCCGAGGCGTCGGCGACCGGCGCATCGCTCGCACAATCGGCGTCCCGATTCGCACTCATCGAGGCGATCGCGGCGCACCGCCTCGCCATCGGCGGAGATCCGGCCGCCCTCGCCCAGTTGGACGGCACCCCATGAACAGTCTCCACCGGCGCTTCGCACGTGCGGCTTCGCGCGCATCGGCCACGATGCTCGCCTCCCAAACAACCACCATGACTGCTATGACTGTGCGTCTCCCACACTACCGACCCATACACTGGGCGCTGGGCGTCTCCACGGGCGCACTGCTGCTAGCCGCGTGCCGTGATCGTTCGGCCACCACCACAAATCATGTCACCAACGGCGCAGACAAAGACGCCGCCGTAACCGCGACGATTGTGGCCCCCGCGCGAATGCCCGGATCGGTTGTGACGGTGCGGGATACCGTCGTCGCCGGCGTGATCGATGCGTCCGCACTCGTCGAGCCGATTCGGCAAGCGACGCTGAGTACGAAGTTGATGGGTACCGTGACCGACGTGCTCGTGCACGAGGGTGATGTCGTGCGCGCCGGACAAGCCGTGCTGCACATCGATGCGCGCGATCTGACCGCGAAAGCCGAGCAGGTCGCGGCCGGCATCGCCGACGCGGAAGCGATGCAACGCGACGCCGCCGTGCAGGCGAAACGGATACGCGCACTCTACGCCGACAGCGCGGCCACGCGAGCGCAACTCGACGGCGTGGAGACAGCACTCGCACGCACAGACGCGGCGCTTCGCGCAGCGCGGGCAGCTTCTGGAGAACTCGCCGCAATGCAAAGCTATGCAACGGTGCGCGCACCCTTCGACGCCGTGGTGACACGGCGACTGGTCGATCCTGGCGCGTTCGCTGCGCCGGGTGCGCCCCTGATCACGGTGCAGGATGTCTCCTCGTTGCGCATCACCGCCACGGTCGCGGCTGACGGGCTGCGCACCCTGCGACGCGGCCAAACGGTCGGCGTAACCATCGACGGTGCAGTACTCGACGCAGTACTCGAGGGAGTCGTACCGGCGAATGCGGGCAATCTCTTCACCATCAACGTAACGCTCTCGAATCGCCGCGGTACACTCCGCGCCGGAAGTGCGGCTGTTGTGCACGTACCGTCGCTCGAACATCACGCGCTGCTGGTGCCGAGCGCGGCACTGATTCGCGAGGGCGATCTGACCGGTGTGATCGTGCGCGGCACGCTACGTGACGAGCGTCGTTGGATTCGGATCGGTACCGAAGTCGGAACGTTGGTTGACGTGACATCGGGCTTGCAGGTCGGCGATCAGGTCGTCGTTGCGCCGAGCGGCACGTCGACTGTACCAACCGCGATACCACCCGCGATATCACCCGAGAAATCGGCGTCGTCGCGAAAGGCCAACTCGTCGAACGCGAGTTCGCCCACCCCATTGAGCCGCTGACGATGGCCCGCTCACTCGGCGTTTCGGGACGGGTCGCGCAGGCATTTCTGCACTCGAAGCTCACCCCGCTGATTATCGCAGCATCCCTCGCCGTCGGGGTCCTCGGCATCCTCGCGACGCCACGCGAAGAAGAGCCACAGATCTCAGTGCCGATGATCGACGTGATCTCGGCGATGCCCGGCGCGACGCCGCAGGAAGCGGAGAATTTGCTCGCGCGCCCGATCGAACAACGCATGCTCGAGTTGCCGGGCGTGGACCATGTGTACACGATGTCCGGCGACGGATACGCGATGGTCACCGTGCGGTTCAAGGTCGGCGAAGATCAGGAGCGCAGCGTCACCCGTGTGCAGGCGAAACTCGCAGGCGCGATGGACCAGGCGCCGCCGGGTGCACTACCACCCGTTGTAAAATCGCACTCGATCGACGATGTGCCGGTACTCGCGTTGACGTTGCATGCGACGGATCTTGATGCCAATACGCTGCGGCAGATTGCGCTCCATCTGCAAGATGAACTTCGCACTGTCCCCGACGTTGCCGAAACGTTTGTGGTTGGTGGCGCGCCGAAACAGATACGCGTCCTGATCGATCCGGCGCGGCTCGCTGCGAGCGGCGTCACACCCGGTGAAGTGGTGCAAGCGCTTCGCGGTGCGAACGCCCGACTTGCCGCCGGCGACCTGGCGGTGCGCGACAGCATGGTCCGCATCGACGTCGGCGCGCCGTTGGCGACAGCGAGCGATGTCGGCAGCGTGGTCGTCTCTATGCGAAGTGGCACACCCGTGTATCTGCGCACGGTTGCGGACGTGCGCGAAGACTTCGGCGAGACCGTGTCGTACGTCTCACATCGTGAAGGCACCGGTGCAGCATCAGCGGCCGTGACCATCGCCGTCGCCAAGCGCAAAGGCGCGAACGCCACGGACGTTACGCGCGACGCACTCGCACGCGTCGAACAGGCAAAGGGTCGGCTCATCCCGTCCAACGTTTCCGTGGCCGTGACGCGCGACTATGGCGAAACCGCCGGCCAAAAGGCACGCGAACTGATTCTGCATCTCGGGATCGCGACGCTCAGCGTCACCGTCTTGATTTGGTTGTTCCTCGGCTGGCGTGAGGCGGCCGTCGTTCTGGTGGCGGTGCCCGTCACGCTCGCGCTGACCCTGTTCACCTACTACGCGCTCGGCTACACGCTCAACCGCATCACGCTCTTCGCGCTCATTTTCTCGATCGGCATTCTCGTGGATGACGCGATTGTCGTCGTGGAAAATATGTATCGGCATCTCGCGATGGGAGATCGAACACCGGAGGTCGCGTCGGTCGAAGCCGTTGACGAAGTGGGCAATCCAACGATTCTGGCGACGTTCACGGTGATCGCCGCGATTTTACCGATGGCGTTTGTGAGTGGCATGATGGGCCCGTACATGCGACCGATTCCGATTGGCGCCTCGGTGGCGATGCTTGCGTCACTCGCAGTGGCCTTCATTGTCACACCATACCTCGCCTATCGTCTGCTGAAAGGACACGTCGCGTCAACGCACGCCACGGTAAAGCATCCGGCGGAGGAAGGAGGGCGCGTCGACCGCATCTATCGGCGGATCATGGTGCCACTGATGCAGCAGCGCGGGAAACGGCGGGCGTTCTACGGTGGAGTTGTCGTGCTGCTCTTCGCGAGCATGGGCCTCGTGCTGGTCAAGGCGGTGCAGGTGAAGATGCTGCCTTTCGACAACAAGAGTGAGTTTCAAATTGTGCTTGATCTGCCGGAGAACGCGACACTCGAAACGTCCAACGTGGCCGCCTCAGAGATCGCCGCGTACCTGTCGACCGTACCGGAAGTGGTCAGCACCCAGGTGTACGCCGGCACCGCAGCACCGTTCAACTTCAACGGTCTTGTGCGACACTACTTCTTGCGCAGCGGTTCGAACGTGGCCGATGTGCAAGTCAACCTGAAGGGCAAGAGCGAGCGTGACCGACAGAGTCATGCGATCGCCGTCGCCGTCCGACCAACGGTCGATTCGATTGCGCGCAAATATGGTGCATCTGCCAAGGTCGCCGAGATTCCGCCGGGCCCGCCCGTGTTGTCGACGCTGGTCGCCGAAGTGTACGCGGCGGACGATTCGACGCGTCTCGCTGCCGCGCGTGCCGTCAAGGCGGTCTTCGAACACACTCCTGGGGTCGTGGATGTCGACTGGACCGTCGAATCACCGGAACGGCAACAGAGCTTTCGCGTCGATCGCGTACGCGCTGCCGAATCGGGCGCGAGTGTGGAGCAAATCACGCAAACGTTGTATCTGGCATTGTCTGGGTCGCCGGCAGGCACTGCGCCATCACCAAACGCACGTGAAGGCATTGCGATCGTACCGCGACTGCCTCTCGACAAACGCTCCAGCGTCGACGCCCTCTTGTCGCTACCGGTCGCGACGTCGATAGGACCGCAACCGCTCGCACGCTTCGTCACGATCGTCACCGGCACGCGCGAACGCTCGCGCGTTCGCAAAGATCTGCGCCCGGCCATCTACGTTACGGGCGACGTCGCGCGAGAAATCGAGAGTCCTGTCTACGCGATTCTGGAGATGAATCGACAGCTGGATGCGATTCGCGTAAATGGCGCGAGCGTCACCCGGTACAACGCTGTACAGCCCACCACGCTCGGCGAGACCGCCATCAAATGGGATGGCGAATGGCAAGTAACGATCGAGGTGTTCCGTGACTTGGGCCTCGCCTTTGCCATCGTGCTGCTGCTGATCTACGTACTCGTGGTGGGTTGGTTCCAGAGCTTCACGATTCCGCTCGTGATCATGGCGCCGATTCCGCTGACGTTGATTGGCATTCTACCAGGGCATGCAATCAGCGGTGCGTTCTTCACTGCGACCAGCATGATCGGCATGATCGCGTTGGCCGGCATCATCGTCCGCAACTCAATCCTGCTCGTCGACTTCATTCAACTCGAAGAAGCGCGTGGTCGATCTGTCGCGGATGCAGTGCTTGAAGCGGGCGCGGTACGCTTCCGGCCGATTGCGCTCACGGCCGCTGCCGTCGTGGTGGGCGGGCTGGTGATGGTGCTTGATCCGATCTTTCAGGGTCTCGCCGTCGCGCTTATGAGTGGTGCGATCGTCGCGACAGCGCTGACGATGGTGGTGGTTCCGCTGCTGTACTGGCAACTCAAACAAGGAGCAACGCATGTGTCCTGATACGATCATTCGCCGATTCGCCGGCGTCCTTATTTTGCTGTCGCTGGGACTCGCGCATTGGGTAAGTCCGTCGTGGCTCTTCTTCACAGCGTTTGTCGGACTCAATCTGCTGCAGTCGAGCGTTACCGGCTTCTGTCCGCTGGAGCGTATTCTGGGCGGAGCTGGCGTGTTTGGGTGCAGCAAGCGGTAACTGAAACCATTCGCTCCATCGCCGCGGGCCGTCCTGCAGCGATGGAGCGCTATCGTCCGGCGATCACCTTTCGACGTTCGGTCAGTTCATTTTCCAGTCGTCCGCACACCAGCTCACAGAGCTTGAGCACGTTCGCATCGGCGAGTTCATAGCGGACGAACACGCCGTCGCGTTCGCGCTTCACCAGATGATTACTGAAGAGCACGGCCAAATGACGAGACACGTTCGCCTGCCCCATCTCCGTCAGTGCGACCAGCTCGTTCACGGTGCGGGGCCCAGCGCGCAGCTCCTGGAGCAAACTCAATCGCGCCCGGTCCGACAGCGCCTTGAAATGATCCGCGACGAGATCGAGCAACTCCGCACTCATCCGCTTATTTGCCACCGCTACCTCCCGTAGTGTTCATGCATACATATACATGAATGTACGGGAGGTCTGAAAGGCGCGCCAGCCGCGCGCCTGCGTACCTTTCGGTTGTGTTCGACTTAGAACCTCGCCGATAGCGGTTAGGTCCGACGCACCGCGCAGCTATTCCAGCCAAGCAGCGAATACAACGGGCATGTGCCGAACGCGCCGGTGAACAATGGGATGAAGCCCAAATAGCCCCAGGCACTTTGCGGACCGGTGAACGCGAGCGCCAACAACCCGATACCGAGCGCAATACGAAGAACACGATCAACGGTACCGACGTTTTTTGCGAACAAGCTGGACATAGCACACCTCGCATGAACGAGTGACTTTGGACACGCAGACGGACGTCGTGCGGCCTGACAGTCGATGTTTTCATGGTATTGCGTGACGCGCACGCGCGTAGGCGGCAATACCCTGACACCAGTGTGCGGTGTCTCGCGGCGACTATCGCACTGGCGCTCCGGTCACGTAGCGAATCACAGCCTTTACCAACGCGAATCCGGTGATGGACTGCTCGCGCAATGCTCGCGCTTGCGTGAGCGCGCTTTGTGCCGACAGCACGTCGATGAACGTCGCCAACCCGGCATCGTAGCGCCCCTGCACGGCGGCGAACGCCTCTTCGGCAGACCGCAGCGCCGCCGCACTCGCGACCAAGCGCTCGTTTGCCGCGTCGTAATCATCAATCGCACGCTGCACCTCGCCGGCGACCTGCAGTTGCAGATCTTCAGATGCCAGTCGATCGCGGAACTCCACCGCCGTCGCGCGCTCGATATCCAGCCGAGCTCGCGAGCGATCAAAAATGTCCCACGAGACGCCGAGGCTGCCCACGGCGAACAGTTGCTGCCCAAGCTGTGAGAGCAACGGGCGCTGACCAACGGTGAGCTGATCAACTCCACCGATCACATCTCGCCCGTACACGCGTCCAGAACCGATCAGATCGATGCCAAAGACGATTCGAGGGAGCCGCGCGCCCTCGGCACTTCGCCGCTCGTGTTCATCAGCATCGACACGTTGGCGCAGCGCATCCAAGTCAGGACGCATCGTGAGTGAACGCGTGAGCAGAGACGGCAGCTGTCTGTCGGTCATCGCAAGGGGCGTCGTGTCGGTCGCGGGCTCGGCGAAGACGTGCGCACGCATCGGATCTTCCCGCAGGCGGCGCAGCAGCAGCGTTTCGTCGGCGCGCACGCGATTCGCCGCATCGATCACCGTGGTCTCGTCAAACTTGGTCTGGGCTTGCTGGCGATACAGATCCGGCGGCGCGCGCGTGCCTGCGTTCACCTGCTCGCCGAGCTGCGTCTCACGTGCTTGCGAGAGTTCGAGCGTCGCGCGTGCGACCGCACTCAGTCGTCGATCGAGTACGACCTGGTAATACGCCTGCGTCACGTCAAAGGCGACTTGTTCTCGAGCGCGTTGCAGCGACGACTCGGCGACATGCTGTTCCAGCAGCGTCGCTCGTAAATGCTCTTGATCGCGCAGTCCGTTGAAGAGATTGATGCTGCTGGAAAGACCGTACGCCGTGCCATAAAGACTCGCATCGGAGGCGCGCAGCGCCGTGCTCGAAAGCAGCAGTGTCCCTCGTTGCGCGAACGACCCAGCGTTTGCACGCAGATCGGGGAGGAACCGACCATACGACTCGAGCAATGCTACGCCAGTCAGTCGGATATCCTGCTGTCCGAGTTGGACGGCCGTCGCACGTTCGAGCGCAATCGCGACGCTTCCGGTCAGGTCGAGGCGGAGAGTGTCGGCGCGCTGCTGGTCGCGGGTACCATTGATGAACACAGCGGTAGATCGCGACGTGCCCTGCGCAAGAACGCCGCGCCCGGTCCCTCCGCTCAACGCGACGAGCGCTATAGCCATCGCTGACATTCGGCGTACCATACGAGCGCTGCGCATTCAGCGCGCCCCCTGTACCAGGACGCTATCGCCAGACCCGGCACCGAGACTGAGCGCGAGCTTGTCGCCCACCTGTACGCCGCTGACAAACGTCACCGTTCGCCCGTCGTTCGTCGCGACTTGCACGGGCCGCAGTCGCGCATAGCCATCCACACCGACCACGCCAACGAATGTGCCGCTTTTACGGACGACGAGGGCTTCGCTGGGCGCCTGGGGTAGAGTCGCTTGCGGTACATCGAGGGTCACGCGTACAAACCCACCGGGCACGATACTGCCATCATCGTTCGCAAGGTCGATCTCGGCGAGCATCTTGCGCGATTTCGCATCGAGTTCGCCACTCACGCGGGCGACACGGGCATTCACGTGGAAGCCCGGTCGTTCACCGAGAGAGATCGAGGCTGTCGTCCCCACGCGAACCGCCGATGCATCGGCCTGATCGAGGTAGATCATGACGCGCAGCTTGTTCGTCTGCGACACGGTGACCACGGGCAACGCACTCGTTTGCGATGTTGCGGCACTCTGCATCAGGGCGCCAGGATCGGCAAATCTCGCGGTCACCGTTCCTGCGAACGGTGCCTTCAGCGTTTCGTACGCGCGTTGTTCCTGTAATGCTCCGAGTCGCTCGCCCGCGATCGCCGCATCAGCCTCCGCTTGCTCTGCCTCCTGCGCAGACACAAAGTTCTTGGTCCGGAGCTGCGTAATACGCCTGGCGATTTGCACTTTGTTATCGTACTCGGCCTTCGCTCCAGCGAAAGCGCGATCGGTTTCCGGCGACTCGATCGTGGCGATGACATCACCGGCGGCGACGTGCGAGCCCTTGTCCACGCGAACGTCGCGCAGATAGCCGCTCATCTTCGCGTACAACGTGACGGATTCAAACGGGTGTGCCTCGCCGAGTAGCACGAGGTGCCGCGTAGAAGGCGAACTGTCGACCGTGGCGATTTTGACTGTCGCGCCTTTGCTGACCGCCGTTGTTCGCGCGGACGCATCGTTCGAGACCGATGTCGAGCGCCGAAACGCAAAGAGCGCAACCACGCCCGTTAACAAGAGGATCAGCGTCAGCGCGCCGATACGCAGTCCCGTCGCAGAGCTGTTTGCCGAGCTCGCGACACGGTCGTGAGCTGGCGGCGGCGTTATGGTGTCTGTCATAGGCTAGCTGGCATCGGCGAGAGACATGCCCATCTCTTCGGCGCGGAACCGCGCTTCGAGTTCGTGCTTGGTCGGCGGCTTCTGTCGGAACTGTGCGTATGCGGCAGGGACTACGAACAGCGTCACGATCGTCGCGACAATCAGCCCCCCGATTACGGCGCGGCCGAGCGGTGCGTTCTGTTCGCCGCCTTCGCCCGTACCCAGGGCCATTGGAATCATGCCCAGGATCATCGCGAGCGCCGTCATTAACACGGGGCGTAGTCGTGTGCGACCCGCCTCGATCGCGGCAGCAACCGGCGTCAATTCGGCTTCGATGCGTCGATCGTTGGCGAAGCTGACGAGCAGGATGGCATTGGACACCGCGATACCGACGGCCATCATCGAACCCATCATCGACACGACATTGATCGTCGTACCGGTGAGTGCAAGTGCCCAGAGAATGCCGACGAACGCGCCGGGCACGGCGATCATGATGATCACCGGGTCAATCCACGACTGAAACATGATCACCATGAGCAGGTACACGAGCGCGATCGCGACGACGAGGCCGAGGGCGAGGCTACGGAACGCTTCGCGCATAACCTCGCCTTGGCCGCGAACGGCGATCGACATGCCAGCCGGCAGCGGTCCGAGCGCCGCGATCTTTTTGTCGATGCCGTCAACGACGGTGCCGAGATCGCGACCTTCGACATTGGCGTTCACATCGAGCACACGCTGCACGGTGTAGTGATCCACTTCGCTTGGTGTCGCTCGACTGGAGACGGTAGTGATGTTCCCCAACGATTGCGTCGGCGCGTGCGGTACGTCCGACAGCGCGATGGCGCCTCCCGACTGCAGGAGCGCAGTCGCCGATGGTGGCGTCACCGAGATGTCCATCACGTCGCGCAACGTGGAGACCTGTTGCAGCGGCGTCTTCACCGCCACGAGGTAGTTCACGTCATTCGCCGGATTGATGAAATATGACGGCGAGACGAGGGCGCTGGACGAGAGCGAGACCAGCATACTGTTGGCGACGTCGGCTTGGGAGAGTCCCACCGAGGCAGCGCGCTGTCGGTCGACATCGAGGCGCAGGGTCGGATAGTCGAGGATCTGCTTGACGCGAACATCCGCCGCACCGGGCACCGTGCGAATCAGGTCGCGAAGGCGAGCCGCCATCGCGTACCCTTCCTCGAGATTGTTGTCTTGCACCTGCACATCGATCGGTGACGACAGGCCGAAGTTGAGCACCTGACTGACAATGTCTGCCGTCTGGAAATAGACGGTTGATCCCGGAAACGAAGCCGTGAGATCAGCACGCAACTTTTCGACATATTCGGCCGTCGGCGCGTGACCTTCGGTCAGCGAAATGAGGATTTCCGCGTCCATGCCACTCACATTGTCCGTCGGCACGAACGCCATCGAGAGCGACGCTGGAATGCCCAGCATCGCGTTGATCGTCCCGAGCTCGTTGGCGGGAATGATGCGACGAATGTGTTCCTCGACCTGCGCGACGTACGCGTCGGTCCGTTCGATACGCGTTCCCGCCGGTGCACGAAAGTGGAGCTTCATCAAGCCGGCGTCCGTACTGGGAAAGAAGTCCTGTCCAACGACGGCCACGAGCGCGAGACTGACGATGGTGATGACGCTCGCGGCCAAGAGCGTGAACCGACGGTGCTCGACGAGCGGAGTCAGCGCGCGCTCGTAGCGATTCTGCAATCGCTCAAACGCTCCGTCGCGCCAGTGATTGAAGCGCCACGACCAGCGACTGAGCACACTGGCGTTTGAGGCACCGATCGTATCAACATCGTGCCCATGTCCATGCGCGCGTTCGCCCGCGAGGAGCATGCGTGAGAGCGTCTTGACGAGCGTTCGCGACAAGAGGTACGCCGCAAGCATTGCGAAGATCACCGACAACGCCATCGGCACGAACAGAAAGCGCGCCGGTCCTTCGAGGAGCACGACCGGAAAGAAGACGACACAAATCGCCAGAGTCGCCATGATCACGGGCAACGAGATCTGCATCGCGCCATCGAGGATCGACACGGTGAGCGGCTTTCCCATCGCGCGGTTGCGATGAATGTTCTCGACGGTGATTGTCGCGGTGTCCACAAGCAATCCGATGGACAACGAGAGTCCGCCGAGCGTCATGATGTTGAAGCTGTTCCCGGTCAGGCGCAGGCCGATGATGGACGCGGCCAATGCAAGGGGGATGGATGCAATGGCGACCACGACCGAACGCCAGCTCCCAAGGAAGCCGAGGATCATCAACGAGACCAACAGCGCGGAGACGAACGCTTCACGCACGACGCTAGATACCGCGGCCTTCACAAAAACGGATTGATCGAAGTCGAGACGGACATCGAGTCCTTCCGGAGCGATCTTCCGAATGGTCGGCAGCAACTCCTTCGTCGCCTCGACCACCGCCAGCGTGGAGGCATCGGCCTTCTTGAGGATCGACAGATAGGCCGCGTGCTTGCCGTCGACACGCACGATGTTGGTCTGATCGGCATAGCCATCGGCGACCGTGGCGACATCACCGATCGTGATTGGCGCGCCGCCCACCACCTTGATCGGAATCCCAGCAAACTCCGAGACGGCAGACGGACTCGAATTGAGGCTGACGTTGTATTCGCGATCGCCGAGTCGTGCTGTGCCCGCGGGGATGAAGACGTTTGAGCTGCGCAACGCGGTCACGACGTCCGCTGGCGAGAGCCCATGCGCGGCCAGCTTCGGCGGGTCCACGTCGATGGTGATCTCGCGCGTCTTGCCGCCGTACGGTGCGGGCGTGGACAAGCCGGGAACGGTGAAGAGCCGAAGTCGCAGAAAGTTCTGCCCGTAGTCGGCGATCTTCTCCTCGCCCATCGTCGCGCTCGACAGCGTGAGCTGCGCTACCGGAACGCTCGACGCGTTCGACTGGATGATGTACGGCGGCGTGATACCGGGCGGCATGGACTTGATCGCGGTCGCGGATGACGAGGCGATCTGCGCGATGGCGTTGCCGATTTCCGCGCCAGGCTGGAAATAGATCTTGAGCAGTCCGATGCCCGGCAGCGACGACGACTCGATGCGGGAAATGCCGTTGACGGTGGACGACAGGCCGCGCTCGTTGAGCAGAACGACGCGCTTCTCCATGTCTTCGGTGGAGAGTCCGGGATACGTCCACACGACCGCGACGACGGGAATGTCGATGGACGGAAACAGGTCGACGAGCATGCTGCGGGCCGACATCACGCCGGCGAGCAGCAGCACAGCGGCGGCCACGGCAATCGTGTACGGTTGTCGAAGCGCGAGTCGAACGAGCCACATACGGATGCGCGGGACGGAGCGGACCGCGGACACGGAGCGCGTCAGCGGACGTCTAACGTCAAGTATCCAGCTCATGTGCAACAGATGCGAAAGTAGGATCAGGTCATAAGATTATGTTATGAGCCTCAACCTCCATCATCTGCGTAGCTTCGCGCTGGTCGTCCGCTCGGGTGGCATTGGCGTCGCGGCGCGTGCCTCGGGTGTCAGTCAGCCGGCGCTGTCTCGCACACTGCGCGAGCTCGAGCGAAGCGTCGGCGTGCAGCTGTTGGAGCGCGGCCCACGAGGAATGCGCCCGACGCCCGTCGGCCGCGAGCTCTTCGAACACGCACAGACGATTGTCGCCGCCGAGCGCGATGCCGAACGCCTACTCGGCGCGGCGGCCGGGCTGCAGCATGCGGTGCTGCACGTGGGCGCCAGCACCACCATCGCGACGTACCTCCTTCCCGCCGCGATGGCACGATTCGCGACCGAGCACCCAGGCATCGAGGTACGTCTCGTCGCCGCGCATACACGCGCGCTGGAGGAGATGCTCCGCCGCTATCAGGTCGATTTGGCGCTCGCGGAAGCACCACCCAACGACCCGCGCATTGTCGCAACGCCCTGGATGACGGACGAACTGGTTGTCATCGCGGCGCCGGACCATCCGCTGGCCGCGAAGCGTTCGATCCTGCCGGCGGCGCTTTCCGGCGAACGGTTTGTGCTGCGCGAACTGGCGTCAGGGACGCGCGATTTGGTGTTGAGCGGACTTGCCGCAGCGGGACTCGAACCACGCACCTCGATCGCCGTCGACGGTACAGAAGTCATCAAGCAATTGGTCGTCTCTGGCTTCGGCATTGCGGTCGTATCGCGTCACGCCGTTGTTGATCAATTAGCGAGCGGAAGGCTTTGTGTACTCGATGTGCCCGCGTTGCGGCTCCAACGTCCGTTCACGCGACTCACGCTGTCCGGGGGAAAACTGGGCGGTGACGCGGAAGACTTCTTCGCGACGCTGCGATCGGTCGCCGATCAACGGCTCGGCCACGCGCGTACGATGCGCGCATCGAGAATTTTATCGAGCAGCGGAAAGTCCCGCGCCAGATAACCTTCCCCTTCTTTTGCGATCCGCTGCTGGCTTGGTCCTTTGCCACGTGGCGCCGCTTCGCCGTAGCCCATGTACAGCGAATCGACGACGGCCATTCCGGACACGATTTCAGCCACGACGCTGAAGCCCAACGGATCGAGGCGCTTGTTGTCCTTGAGATTGATGAAGAGCTGCGTCGTGCGCGTGTTCGGTCCACCACTCGCAAACGACAGCGTACCGCGCACGTTTTCGCGTTTCACCGAGTCATCGCCGATGCGGCGATTTTGCCACGTGCGTGTGACGAGCGTGTCGGCCGGTACGCCAAACTGCACGACGAAGTTGGGAACCGCGCGAAAGAACCGCGCGCCGTCGTAGAAACGATGCGCAACGAGAAAGTGCAGTCGGTCGGCACCCTTCGGCGACCAGTCGCGATGCACCGCCATCTCGAACGGGCCCTTAGTCGTCGTGACGCGCACGACGAAGCTGTCTGGCGCGGCGGCATCGAGCCCCGCGGGCTTAGGGGAGGTCAGCGGGTTGCCCCGATGGCACGCGCCGAGCATCGCGGCGCAGACGAGCAACAGAACAGGAGAACGGCGCATCGGCAGGAGCGAGGAATCGAGACGAAACGAGACTGGAATGGACGCAACGAACACGTACCGTGTCTCCGTGGCACACGAAGGATCGCCTCCCGGAAGCGCAGGCGCCACGGCGGACAGGATTCGTCGAGATACGCAAGATCCGCTTCGTCACTATCGCTGATCGCGCTGTCACGGGCTTGTCATGCCCTGCGACGATCTTCACCAGCAGTGTGTCGACTCGCGATCGAGTCGAACCCGGTCTTCTGCATAGGGCTCCTGATTTTGCCGATTCGATTTTCTCGTCCCGCGCTCGTCGCTGTTTCGCTGTGCGTCGTGCAGATGGCCGCACCGCCCATCACGCTCAACGCGCAAACGCCACCTCCGGCACGCGCGCCCACACAGACCCGTGGCGAGGTTCATGGTCGCATTGTGAGCGCATCCGGTGGCGTTGCCCTGCCGTCGGCGTCGGTCCAGCTCATCGGCGCGACCGACACCAACAGCGTGGCGCGTGCCGCGGTTCGTACGGACGGTACGTTCTCGCTAACCAGCGCCTTCGGTGCCTATCGGCTCCTGACGCGCGCGTTGGGTTTCGCCCCACGCACGTTGGCGGTCACGCTGACGGCCGCGCGCCCCTCCATCGACGCGGGCACCATCGCCGTCAACGCGGCGGCGACGGAGCTGACGCGACTCAAGATCGTCGATCAGGCACAACGGCAGGTGGAGCTTGCTCCCGACCGGAATACGTACACGGTGCGCGATATGCCGACGACCCGTGGTGGTAGCGTGATCGATGTCCTGCGTACGGTTCCTGCGGTCGACGTAGATATCGATAACATGGTCAGCTTGCGCGGCGACGCGGGCGTCATCGTTCAGATTAACGGGCGTCCGAGCCCGATGAAGCCCGCGCAGCTTGGCAACTTTCTCGCGCAACTACCCGCGGCGATGGTGGAGAAAGTCGAGATCATTCCGAACCCGTCGGCGCGCGACAACCCCGAAGGATCGGCCGGCATCATCAACATCGTGCTGAAGAAGAAGGTAGACGTTGGCTCGAGCGGTGGCATCACGGTCAGCGAAGGTACCATCGGTCGTACCGATGTCGGTGGCAACGTCGGATACCAGCGCGGCCCGCTCACGTACTTCGGCAGCTATGGCTTCATCAACGATCGTAGACCGCGCACGGAGTCGTTGATACGTGAGAATCGCTTCGCGACACCACTCACGTTCCTTGACCAAGCGGGTACGCGACTGCAACTGCCGCGTTCGCACACCGCCACGAGCGCGTTGCGGTACAAGCCCGGTAAGCAGGACGAGTTTGCCGGCGAAGTGCTCTTCAGCACGCGGAATGAACCAAGCACGTTCGACCTACGTTATCAGGATTTGAACGCGCTGCAGCAAATCACCGGAATTCGTGGTCGCGCCAGCGACGGCGTGAACAGCGAGAGTAATTTCGAGGCGAATCTCGAGTATACGCACACCTTCGCGGGCGACGACCACGAACTCACCACCGAGCTGCGTTACGTGCGCGCGTCCGAAGGCGGCCCATACACATATCGCACGCAACTGTTCAACCTCAACGGTTCCGCATTCGGCGATCCCGCGCGCGAATCAACCAACGTCGGCGAGCAACCGTCCGATCGCTCGCTCAAGATCGACTACGTGCGTCCGCTCGGTGAGAACGTGCTGTTGCGCTCGGGCTATCGCGGTTCGCTCCAGCAGATTCATACTTATCTCGACACGCGGGTACAGGACGCCGCGAGCGGAGTCTTCCTCCCTGATCCATCGCGCACCAACGACTTCACGTATCGTCAGCTGGTGAACGCTGCGTACGCCATGCTCACCGGCTCCGCCGGAAAGGTGCAACTGCAAGGCGGCCTCCGAGTCGAACAAGTCAAGACGCGATTTGACCTGACGCGCACCGCGACCCGCTTCGACAATCAGTACGCGAGCTTCTTCCCGAGCGGGCTGGTGTCGTATCGCTTCGATCCGCAGCGCCAGATGAAGCTCAGCTACTCGACCCGGATCCGTCGGCCGGACGATCCCGACCAGCTGGATCCGACGCCACATTTCCAAGACCCGCTCAACCTCTCACGGGGCGATCCGTATCTCAAGCCGGAATACATTCGCGCGCTTGAACTCGGCTTTCAGCGCAATGGCGGCCGTACGACGTTGCAGCTGACGCCCTTCTACCGCCATACGGTGGACGCGGTGCGTCGCATTCGGACGATTGATAGTGTGGGCGTCACAACGACGACTTTCGCCAATATCGCCAGCATCGATGCGTATGGAGCAGACGCGACACTCGCGCTCCGCGGCGGACGCTTGACTGGCTTCATCGGGACGAGCGCGTTTCGTCAATCAAGCAATGCGTCAAACTTGGGCACCGGTATTTCGGCGCGCGGGCTGGGCTGGACGGCGCGAACCAATGCGGCATATCGCATCAGCAAAGTCATGGACTTTCAGGCCGTCGTGACCTACCGCGCGCGGCAGGTCGTGGAGCAAGGTACGAATCTGGAGCAAACGCGCGTCAACTTTGCGGTGCGACAGAAGCTGTTGAGCGATCGCTTGAGTCTCACCGTGCGCGTGACTGATCCGTTCAGTACCGAGAAGGAACGCTCGATCACCGACGATCCGCGCTTCTACCAAACGTCGGAGCGCTTTCGACGCGTGCGAGGACTGCTGCTCAATCTCGCGTGGAACTTTGGAAAGCCGATCAAAGGACAGAAGCCGGACGAGATTGATCTGTCGACGAGCGGGAACAGCTAGACCACAACGCTTCCGTGCGCTCGTGTCGGTGCGACCGATGCGCGCGCGCGGTTGCTACGGTAGTCGAACGCGCTGTGCGATGGCAGTGAGTCACCGGTGCGCTTGAAGCCTGCGCACTCCGCAGGGCCTTCGTGCGCGAGGAAGACTCGGCTCATACCACCGCCACCGATCTCTCGGTCCAGCGTGTAGCCGTCCCCGAGTGAGAGCTGCAGGCGAGAGCAGAGCAGGTCGTCAGGTGACGTCATACGGCCGAAAGTACGGCTTCTACGTGCTTCTCGCGACCCGTAGCATGCGCTACGGCACAGAAACGGTCACGCGATAAATGCGATCGAGCTTCGGAAACACGCGATCCATGTACGCATTCCCGCCGCGTTCGAGTGGCCCCTGTTTCCCCTGTCGCACTCCACTGCCGGCGTCTTCGCCATAACCGCTGTACAGGCTCTCAAGCACAGCCATCCCGTCCACGACGGTACCGAGAATCGTGAATGGCTCGGCGTCGTTGCGTGCGTTGTCCACGAGATTGACGTAGATCTGCGTGTTGCGCGTGTGTTCCCGACCGGGTCCCTCGTACGAAAAGGCGAACGTGCCGCGCGTGTTCCGTGAGCGGGGCGGGTCGTCTCGTAAATAACGACCCTTCCACGCTGCGTTCACGGCCGAGTCACCATGCAGACCCCACTGCGCGATGTAGGCGGCGCGCACGCGGTGGAACCGGGTGTCGGTGAAGTAGCCGAGTCGCGCGAGGTTGTAGAGCCGATCTGCGCCGTTCGGTCCCCAGTCACGGTGGAGTTCGAGTACGAACGCGCCCTTGCTCGTCTCAAACCGGAGACGTGAGACGGGCGGAGCCGGTCGTATAAACTCGGCGTTGGCGGGGTCGAGCAACAGCGCGCGCGTGGCGGCCGACGCGTTGATTTGTGTCGTCGCGTGTGCACCACGATGACACGCCGAGAGCGCGGCGACGCCGACGAAAAATGCGACCGCACAACGACGCATGAAGGATCGGACAGGAGGCGACATTCGAAAGCGCGACAGGCGGGAAAGGGACAGACGGAAGGCGACAGGCGGAAGACCGACATGCGGAAGACCGACATGCGGGAGATGGTAGTGCGCACGGAGGGAGGACGTGAGTGCCTCCGGAAGGAACGGGCCTGCTTGGCGATTTTTCAGCACCGCTCGCCTCGCGATGCCACTTTCGACAAGACGGGAAACGCTTTGCAATCCGGCACTAGTTGGCAGGGAGCCCAAACAGCAGCGCCTGGTCATCACGGGCTATCACGCGATCAAGGCCCGCGTACCAAAGGCGCGATTCGACACGACGTCTGGAACGCTTTCGCTGGACGAGCGATTTCGTGCAGCAGGGAGAGCCGAATAATGTTTTCCTTCACGCGTCACACGCACCGATCCTACTTCACATGACGAACGCTGAACGCTTACGCGCCGCTGCAGCGCTTTGGCGCTGGACAGGCACAGTGCGCCCACCATTTGCCGATGCGCCGCGCGATGGGCAAGAGTCGGTCTGGGACTACCCTCGTCCACCAGCACTCATCGCGGATACCCGCGAGATCGTGGTGCGCGTGGGTGGCGTGGAAATCGTTCGGACGTCTCGCGCCCTTCGATTGTTGGAGACAGCAAGTCCACCGACCTTTTACTTGCCGATGGCCGATGTCGCACGCGACGCCCTTATCGGTGCATCAGGCGCCTCGCACTGCGAATGGAAGGGGGTCGCACGCTATTGGACGATCTCAGCCGGCGGCGTACGGCTCGAGCGGCAGGCGTGGTCGTACGATGCACCATCGGCGCCTTACGAGCGATTGCAGGATCACATTGCCCTCTACGCGACGCACGCAGAATGCTTCGTGGATAACGAACGCGTGCGACCGCAGGATGGCGGCTTTTATGGCGGATGGGTCACGAACGATGTCGCTGGTCCGTGGAAGGGTGGTCCCGGAAGCAGCGGATGGTAGCGCGCCGTTACGGCACGACCTTGACGCCCTTCCAGAAGGCAACGCGATCGGCGACGGCTTCCGCGCCCGCTTTCGGCGACGGGTAATACCAAGCCGCGTTCGCGTTCTCCGTACCATTGGCGCGAATCGTGAAATAGCTCGCCTCACCCTTCCAACTGCACGTCGTGTGATGCGAACTGTCGACGACATGCTCGCGCACCAGCGACGACATCGGGAAATAGTGATTCCCCTCGACAACGACGGTGTCAGACGAGTCCGCGATCACCGCGTCGTTCCACATTGCTTTCATCGAGTATCTCCTGTTGGACTGTCCACCCAGCGAGTTGGCAGTCGATATCTTACCGTGGATTGCTACAGCTTAGACAGGCTCGAGCCACGCGACCCAGAACCACTGTTGCGCATCCGTAAAGAGTTCTGCCACGCGAAATCCTCCCGCCGACACCACTGCATCGAGTCGGGCGCGGTCGTACTTGTATGAACACTCCGTGCGAACCGTCTCACCCGCCGCAAACGAAATCGATTCGCCATCCAATAGCACATGCTGTGGCGAAAGCGCTTCGAGGTGCATCTCGATGCGGCTGGCACTCTCATTGAAGAATGCGCGATGCTGAAAGCGCTCGCGCGAAAAGGTGGCGCGATATTCCCGGTTCAGGTGTGTGAGCGCATTCAGGTTGAACTCTGCCGTGACACCAGCGGCGTCGTTGTACGCCGCGTGCAGTAGCCGCGGATCCTTACGACGATCAACGCCGAGAATGAGCCCGCCGTCATCGCCGACACAGTCGCGCACGCGACGCAGAAAGGCGCTCGCTTCGTCCGGATGCAAATTACCGATCGTCGAACCCGGGAAAAATCCAACGCGCCGTGCTCCCTCGGGCATCTCCGGTAAATCGAATGGCTCGGTGTAGTCGGCCCACACGGGCAAAATTGGCACATCGGGGAACTCAAGTGCGCGCTCGGCGGCAACCGCATGTAGCTGCTCGCGCGAGACATCGACCGGCACATACGCCGACGCGTCGCGCAGCGCGCTCAACAGATAACGCACCTTGATCGCAGCGCCGCTTCCGAACTCGATGATCGCCGCATTCGCACCGATGCGGTCTGCGAGATCGTTGGCGTGTTCGCGCAAAATGCTGTGCTCGGTCCGCGTGAGATAATACTCGGGCAGCTGCGTGATTTCTTCGAAGAGTGCGGCACCACGCGCATCGTAAAACAATGCCGCGGGCAACGTTTTCGGCGTGGCACGCAGCCCTTCCAGCGCGGCGAGACGCAGCGCAGCAGGCGTGGTATCGGGGGCACTGCCATAGTGAAGCGGTGTTGCCGTCATGACACGTCTCGCGCAAGCCGGATGCCGGTGAACTGCCACCGCGCATCGCTCGGGAAAAAGTTTCGGTAAGTCACACGCGCGTGAGTGCGCGGCGTGGCGCACGACGCGCCGCGCAATACCCATTGATCGCTCATCCACTTGCCGTTGTATTCGCCGAGCGCGCCAGCGGAGGCACGGTATCCCGGATAGGCGACGTACGGACTCTGTGTCCATTGCCAAGCGTCGCCAAACAACTGCTGCATGCCGGCACCACCGCTCGTGCGCGGATGAAACTGTTCGGCCTCCACGAATCGGCCTGCCGGTACGCCCGCCTGTGCCGCCGCGCGTGCCGCGTTGCCGTTCGAATTGCGTGCGGTGGCGTGCGCAAATTCACGTGCGACGACTTCCCACTCGAACTCGGTCGGCAAGCGTGCATCGGACCACCGCGCGAAAGCATCCGCTTCGTAGTAGCTCACGTGGGTGACCGGCGCATGCGGATCGATCGCGGCGGTACCGGCCAGCGTGAACTCCTGCCACGACTCGCCGAGGCGTTCCCAGTAGAGCGGTGCCTGCCAATGCGACTCTTGCACGGCGGCCCATCCGCGGCTCAGCCACAGCTCTGGGCGACGATATCCACCGTCGGCGATAAACTCGCCGTACTCCGCATTGGTCACGAGACGATGCGCGATCGCCGAGTGCTGCACGTAGGCGAGGTGCGCCGGCCATTCGTTGTCGAAATGAAAATCGTCGCCGCGGTAGCCCAACTCCCGCACACCGGCTTCGATGGTGGTCCATCCTTGCGGCGCGGCTGCCGATTGATGCGCAGTATCGGCCCGGTACGTGGGCCGCATCGGATTGATCCAAAAGACGTGCTTGATGTCTGTCACCAACAACTCTTGATGCTGCTGTTCGTGGTGCAATCCAAGCTCGACGACACCATGCGCCGGATGTTCCGCATCATCGCCCATCTGCGCCAATAGCGTCCGCATGCCCGCGTCGACGTGCGCACGATACGCGTAGACTTCAGCGACGGACGGTCGCGTAACCAGCCCTCGCTGCGCACGGCAGTGCCGCTCCCCCGCTTGCACGTAGTACGAGTTGAAGAGGAACGCATACTTCGGATTGAGCTCGCGATACGAGTCCAGAAAGGGCGCGAGTACGAACGTTTCGAAAAACCAGCTCGTGTGCGCGAGATGCCATTTGGTTGGACTCACATCCGGCATGCTGCTGACCACGTAGTCTTCAACCAGCAACGGCACGCACAGCCGCTCCGTCGCGTCACGAACGGCAGCGAACCGCGTCGCAAGGGTTGACGGACTCACCACCTCGGCGGGCGCTTGCAAAATCGCGGTCATAGGATCGGAGTGGAGTGCGGAGAGAGCGCGGAACGGGCGCAAGCGCGGTAGCCGATCGCGCGCGGTACGTTGTCGAGCGGCCAAACCCTAAAGGTAACTAACCAATTTCCGGGTAAAGAGTTCCCCAAATGTGCAATGCCGACAGCCGTAGCGCAGACGGTTCCGGGGCGCGTGTCACCGAGTGAGATTGCCCGTATGTCCCTCGATCTTCGCGTGACCTCGCTCACGCACCGCTACGGTTCGGTCACTGCATTGCACGACATCTCCATCCACGTTCCGGCGGGTTCATTGCTCGCGCTGGTGGGTGAAAGCGGATCGGGAAAGACGACACTCCTCCGCTCGCTTAACCGCACGATCGACCCTGCGCCGGGGTGCGTGTTTGTCGACGGTCACGATGTTGTCACGCTTGACGCGGTGGCGCTTCGGCGACGCATCGGCTACGTGCCGCAGTCCGGCGGTCTGTTGCCGCATTGGACGATTGGACGAAACGTTGCGCTCGTACCGACGCTGCTCGGGCATGCCGATCCGCTCGCCGAGGCAAATGATGCGCTGGCGCTGTGTGGCTTGTCGCCGTCCGATTTCTCGCACCGCTATCCCCATCAGCTTTCGGGCGGACAACGGCAGCGGGTTGCGCTGGCGCGAGCGCTCGCGGCAAAGCAAGGCGCGCTGCTACTCGATGAATCGTTTAGTGCACTCGACGCGATCTCCCGCAGCGACCTGCATGACGCATTCGCCAGCATTCGATCCTCGCTGGGCTTTTCTGCAGTCCTCGTCACGCACGATTTGGGCGAGGCCGCCCGCCTCGCCGACATGATCGCCGTCATGCGCGCCGGCCGTATCGAGCAGCTCGGCTCGCTCCACGAGCTGCTGACCAGTCCCGCGACGCCGTACGTCGATGCACTCGTTTCACGTGCCCGCGCATCCGCCCGCGTACTTGTCAATGCGTGATGCGAACATGAAATCAGGCGGCCGGATGTTTACCGGTCTGTGGGTGATGTTGACCATGGCACTGGTCTCCCCCGCTCGTGCTCAAACGGCAACCACGCCATTGGCATCCCGAACGAATTCGAGCAGCGCCGATAGCGCCAGGCGACCGCAAAACACCGCACCGGTCATCGTCGCGTCTAAACCATTCGGTGAATCTTTTTTGCTCGGCGAGATGCTCGCGCAGTTGCTCGAGCGATCCGGGCGACGTGTGGAGCGAAAGCTCGGACTCGGCGCCACCGACGTCGCGTTTCAGGCGCTTCGCAATAACGCCATCGATGTGTATCCCGAATACACCGGGACCGGGCTTGTCGCCGTGCTCGGTGATTCCGTCACAGCCGCGATGCGTGCCGATCCGCGCCGAGCATTTGCGCACGTCGCCACCGCAAGCCGCCAACGGTTTGGTGTGACTTGGCTGCCCCCGCTCGGATTTCAAAACGGCTACGCGATCGCCGTACGGCAGGAGACGGCACAGCGTTGGCATCTGCGCACGCTGTCCGATCTCGCCATCGCCCCGGGTACCCTAACCGGCGGTTTCACATCGGATTTTATCGGACGCAACGACGGATGGCCCGGCGTCGAGCGTGCCTACGGACTTCGGCTGAAAGCGATCAAGCCGCTCGCGCCCGCCATCAAGTACGAAGCCCTGTCACAAGGCGCGGTAGACATCATCGACGGCTACTCCACCGATGGTCTGCTCGCCAAGTACGCGCTGGTCACACTCGAGGATGACCGCCACTTCTTTCCGCCGTACGATGCGGTGGCTGTGGTGTCGCCGAGGCTGTCGCAAGCCGACCCAGACGCCATTGCCATACTGACGCAGCTCAGCGGCCGACTCACCGAAGCGGACATGCGGGCATGGAATCGTGCTATTGAAGTCGACGCAGAACCCATTCCGGCCGTCGCGCGGCGTGCGCTGATGGCGCTCGGACTCGGAGACTCGACGGCGACTATTTCGACAGGCACCCAAGCGTCGCAGCAAGGCTTCTGGGCGTTCTTCTGGGCGCGACGCGTCGAGACGCTGCGACTCGCCGGCGAACATGCGTGGCTCGTTGCAATCTCGCTGCTTCTCGCCGTGTTGGTCGCGGTGCCGCTCGGGTTGTGGCTTTCGTCACGACCGGTCGTTGCGGAGCCGGTGTTGCAGTTGTTTGGCGTCGTGCAGACGGTGCCCGGGATCGCGCTGCTGGTCTTCATGATCCCGCTCCTCGGCATCGGTGTCGTGCCGGCGATCGTCGCGCTCTGGGCGTACGCACTGCTGCCGATCGCGCGCGCCACGTACACGAGCGTGCGCTTGGCTGATGCCGATGCCGTGGCTGCGATCGCAGCCATGGGCGCGACGACTCGGCAGCAGTTGCTATGGGTCCGCCTACCGCTCGCGGCGCCGGTAATTCTCTCGGGCATTCGGACTGCGGCCGTCATCACGGTGGGGACCGCGACACTCGGCGCATTCATTGGCGCCGGCGGCCTCGGTGAGCCAATCGTCACGGGACTTGGACTCGCAGATTCTCGTCTGGTGCTCTCCGGTGCGATTCCGGCGGCAGCGATGGCGCTCCTGGTCGACGCAGCGCTGGCAGCGACAGCACGTGCGCTCGCACCAGCGCATTTGCGACAGGATTAGGACAGTCTGGGTTGGACGCCGTCGCACACACAGCGATGAGCGTCCCGCGGCGGCAGCGCGAGTGTGCACTGCCACCAGCGGTCGTGCCCCGCGCCGCTAGCCTTCCGCGACGAGCTTTTTGTAGAGTCGCCGTTGCGCTCGCTCCGCCGTTTCGAGCGTCGCGTCATCCTTGAGCGTCTTCGAGACCGATCGCCCCTGGAACGTCGCCCGCACCAGCAGCTTTCCGCCCGGCGTTTCGTACACGCCGAGGACGCCCGTCGGTGTGCGCGCGGCCGTGTAGACCGTAGCGCCGTCGAGGTAGAGCTGCTTGTTCTTTTGATACTGCCGCTTCACCCAGGCCGCACACTTCGCCTCAGCCCCCTTCGAGCCGCCGTGGAGGCGATCCGAGAAGAAACGCGAGGGTGGTCGCTCGCCGTCGATGGTGAAATAGAGCCGACCCTGCCACCCGAACGAGTTCTTTTCGGGCTGTTCAATGCGAATCACACCTTTCATGGTTCAAGTCGAGAAGAGGGTTTCGTCTAACCACGCGATGCGCTGGAAACTACACGCGACCCTGACGGCTGCGCGAGTGGTACCCGGAAACCTAACCACGGACGTGTGGGCGAGTGCACCCCACCGTTAACCATGCG